>DATJZH010000089.1:0-14937 GCA_035499215.1 Streptosporangiaceae bacterium
TGGTGGCCGCAGCCGCGCTGCGGCCATAGCCTGGCATTCGTGCCGGGAGGCGGAGTTGCCGGGATCTTGCTCGCCGCAGGCGAGGGCAGCAGGCTCGGGCGGCCCAAGGCCCTGGTCGAGATCGGCGGCCAGTCGCTGCTCGACAGGGGCGTCGCCCTGCTGCGCGCTGGCGGCGCAGCGCCGGTCATCGTGGTGACGGGGGCGGCCGGGGTCGGCCCGGCCGGCGGGATCACGGTGCACAATCCCGGCTGGCGCAGCGGCATGGGCTCCTCGCTCGCGGCCGGCCTGCGAGCGGTGCCGGACGGCTGCGACGCTGCTGTGATCGCGCTGGTCGATCAGCCGCTGGTCGGACCGCAGGCAGTGCGCAGGCTGATCAGCGCCCGCGCGGCCGGGGCGCAGGCCGCGGTCGCGGCCTACGCCGGGCAGCCGCGCAACCCGGTTCTGCTGGGCCGCGAGCACTGGCCAGAGGTCGTCGCGCTGGCGGTCGGCGATGCCGGGGCACGGCAGTTCCTGCGCGCATATCCGGATCTGGTGACCGTCGTCGAATGCGGCGATACCGGCCAGCCCGACGACATCGACACGCCCGCAGACCTGGAGCGGATCGCGGCGCGGGTGCCGCCGCGGGCTCAGGGCTGACCCACCCGCAGGCCCCAGATGTGCGTCACGCGCCCGCCGGGCTCGAGCACCAGCAGGCCGGCGCCGGTGGCGAAGGCGTTGGGCGGGCAGGTCATCGGCTCGACAGCAAGCGCCTTCCTGCGGTGGCCGGGGTCCAGCCCGTCGCCGGTGAACACCTGCAGCCAGTCGTAGCCCGGGCCGGCCCACAGCTCAACTGCCGCGCCGCCGCCGGACAGCCGCGCCCATGCCCGCCCGTCGGCATCCCTGGCCAGCCCGGTAAGCGAGTCATCGAGGCTGGTATCGGCGATGCGCCGGCGGGTCAGGAAATCGCAGCGCGTGCCCGCGACGTCCCGCTCCGGGCCCGCCGGGATGCCGCGGTCGCCCGCTGGCAGCCAGCGCCCGGCGGGCAGCTCGAGCTCGCAGTCGTCGATCTGCGGCGGGCCGGCGGTCAGGTAAGGGTGCGAGCCGGTCCCGTAGGGCGCCGCCCGAGAACCGGCGTTGCGCGCGGTGATGGCCACCTGCAGGCCGTCCGCCTGATCCAGCCGGTACTGGACGGCCAGCTCCAGGCAGAACGGGTAGCCGGGGCTGCCGTGCAGCACGTGCCGGAGCGAGACGGTATCAGGCGAGCGAGAGGCGGCGTCCCAGCCGGCCCACCGGGTGAGGCCGTGAATGGCGTTGCCCCGCGCTGGCTCGCTGAGGTCCAGCTGGTAGCTCCGCCCGCTGAAGGCGTACTGGCCGCGGTCAACCCGGTTCGGCCAGGGCAGCAGCAGCTGGCCTGCGCCCGCAGGCGGCAGCTCGTCAGGCTCGAAGCCAGCGATGACGGGCCTGCCCCGGTGCGTCAGCCGCCGCAGGCCGGCGCCGAGCTCAGTGACCGACGCTTCGTAGTCGCCAGCGCGGATGTCGTACTGGGTTCCGGTCAGCGGGATCACTGCCGCGCTCGGGTCTGGCATGCTGACCATCTTGCAGCAACGACGCGGGCCGCTTGTCCTGACCCGGGATAATGCCGGCGGGGCTGCTTGGGGAGCGGGGGACCTTCAGCCCCGCCGACAGTTGCACGATAGCCGCCGCGGCGGTGCAGGCGGGCGAAGTTCGCCAACCCCGCAGGCGGCAGCCGTCAGCCGGCCTGCCGTCGCGGCCGGCCGCGGCTGACGCTTAAGGTCGTCAGCACGAGAAGCCCGGCAGCAGGCGGGCTCCGCTGTCGCCGAGGAGTGCAGATGGCCGGACCTCTGGATGGCATCGTCGTGCTTGACCTGACAAGGGCCCTGTCGGGCCCGCACGCCACGATGATGCTGGGGGATCTCGGCGCGCGGGTGATCAAGATAGAGCAGCCGGGCACCGGGGACGAGTCCAGGATCTGGGGACCGCCGTTCGCGGTGCCCGCGGTGCCGGACGACGTCTCGGCTGTGCCCCCGGCCGGGCCTGCGGACGTGCACTCAGCCGAGCCCCCAGCAGCGGCGGCCGCAGCCGGCGCGACCGGCCAGGAGCCGGTCAGCACCTACTACCTGTGCTGCAACCGGAACAAGGAATCGGTCACCTGTGACCTTCGCTCGGCTGCGGGCAGGGAACTGCTGGAGCGGCTGGTGCGCCGCTGCGATGTGCTCGCGGAGAACTTCCGCCCTGGCGTGCTCGACCGGCTTGGCTTCTCAGTTCACCGGCTGCAGGAACTAAACCCGCGGCTCGTCATCTGCTCGATCACCGGGTTCGGGCATGACGGCCCGGAGGGCGACCGGCCGGGATACGACCAGATCGTCCAGGGCGAGGCCGGCCTGATGAGCGTCACCGGCCCGGACGCCGACCATCCGACCAAGGCGGGGCTATCCATCGCCGACGTGCTGGGCGGCGTCCACGGTGCGCTCGGCATTGTGGCGGCGCTGCATGAGCGCGACCGCACCGGAGTCGGCAAGGTGGTACGCACCTCGCTGCTGGCGGCCATCGTCGGCGCGCACGCCTTCCAGGGCACTCGGTGGACCGTAGCCGGGGAGATTCCGCGGGCGGTGGGCAACCACCATCCGTCGATTGCGCCTTATGGCGCGTTCCGCTGCCGTGACGGGCTGCTTCAGGTGGGGGTGGCGAACGAAGGCCAGTGGCAGCGGTTCGCTCCGCTCGTCGGGCTTGATCCAGCCGACAGCCGGTTCAGCGCCAACCATCTGCGGGTGACCGCGCGCGATCAGCTGACCGCCGAGATCGAGCAGGCCCTGGGCCAGCAGGACCGGGCGCACTGGCTGGGCGAGCTGGCAGCGAGCGGCGTTCCAGCGGGCGCCGTCCGGTCCATCGACGAGGTCTATGACTGGGCGCAGACAAGGTCGCAGGGCCTGGTGATCCCGGTGCAGCATCCGGTTCTCGGTCAGATCGAGCTGCCCGGGCCGGTGCTGCGCTTCGACGGTGACCCGCCCCGCCGGCACTCGGCGCCGCCGCTGCTCGGGCAGCACGATGCCTCGGTAAGGGACTGGCTCGACCAGACCGGCCAGGGTGAGTCCCGACCAGGCCGACCAGGTGAATACGGCGGCGCCCAGCAGGCGGATGGCTCCCTCGGCTGATTCAGCTTCCCGCGAGCCGCCCGGCCACGCTGCTGCGGCGCCACCACCGGGCGCCGCGCCACCAGGCGCCGCCCGGCCCGCCGACGCTGGCTGGCGCAGGTGATCACCGGACTACAGTGGCAGGATGCCCACGCTCACCGACAGGCCCCGCTTCCCTGATGACGACGGCTCGGCCGATCCGCGGCCGGCAGCGGCGCTTGCCGCGTTCGCCGCGGGGAGCGGCAGCGAGCACGCCGCTCTCAGCGCGCTGGCCCGCTCCCGCCTGCTGGTTCCGGTGGTATCCGTGCCGGCTGCGAAGACTGCGGAGCCCGGCCCTGGCCCGGTCGCACCTGCCGGTGCCAGGAAACGCGCAGTGAACGCGACGGAAATGGCCCTGCCTAAGCTTGTCGGCCAGGACGGCAGGTCGGCGATCCTGGCATTTACCTGCCTTGATTCGCTCAACCGCTGGCGACCGGGCGCCCGTCCGGTGCCGGCGGAGGCAGCGGCGGTCTGGCGTGCGGCAGCCGAGGATTCCTGCGCCGTGGTGATCGATATCGCCGGCCCCGTGCCGCTGGCGGTCGAGGGAGCGAGACTGGCCGCCCTGGCCGAAGGCGGCGATGCTCCGCTGCCGCAAGACGACCCAGACGTGCGGCACGCTTTCGCGGCGGCGGTAGCCGAGCAGGCACCGGCCGCCAGGTTCCGGCTGCTGGCTGGCGATGCGGACGGGGACCTGCTGCTCGAGCTGGATTTGCCGGCTGCCGCGGCCGGCGGCCAGGCCGCGGAGATAGCGGGCCGCGTGGGCTCCGCCGCGATGGCGCGGCTGGGGAGCCGGCTGCGCCGTGGCGTCGCAGTCGTGCTCCGCGCACCGCGGTCCCGCTGAGCGCGGCCGCGGGCCCCCGGCGGGAACATCGCGGTCACCAGGGCGGATCCGCTCGTCGGCGAATCACGAAACCGCAGCCGATAGCGCTAAGCCGAAGCAGGGCCGCCGGGCCAGGCATCAGCTGGTACGGCGTCGGCGGCCCGGCCGAAACGCACTCGTGGCAGGATCGGCAGCATGCTGCGCTGGCTGACCGCGGGAGAATCGCACGGGCGCGCGCTCGTGGCGATCTGCGAGGGCATGCCCGCCGGAGTCGAGATCACCACAGCCGACGTGGCCGCGGCACTGGCCCGCCGGCGTGCTGGCTACGGCCGCGGTGCCCGGATGAAGTTCGAGCAGGACGAGACCGAGATCACCGCCGGGGTGCGGCATGGCCGTACGCTTGGCAGCCCGGTGGCGGTGCGGATCGCGAACTCCGAGTGGCCCAAGTGGGAGACCGTCATGTCACCCGACCCGGTCGACCAGGGGCAGCTGGCGGGCCTGGCCCGCAGCGCGCCGCTGACCAGGCCCCGGCCCGGTCACGCGGACCTGGCGGGGATGCAGAAGTACGGCCACGACGACGCCAGGGCGGTGCTCGAGCGCGCCAGCGCCAGGGAGACCGCGGCCCGGGTGGCGCTGGGGGAGCTGGCGCGCCGCTTCCTGCGCCAGGTGCTCGGCGCCGAGATCGTCAGTCACGTGGTATCGATCGGCGAGGTGGTCGCGCCTGACGGCCTGGTGCCCAGGCCCGAAGATGCGGCCAGGGTGGACGATGACCCGGTTCGCTGCCTGGATCCGGCCGCGAGCACGGCCATGCGGGCGCAGATCGACGCGGCGCGCAAGGACGGGGACACCCTCGGCGGCGTCGTCGAGGTGGCCGTCTACGGGCTGCCGCCGGGCCTGGGCAGTCACGCGCACTGGGACCGGCGGCTGGACGGGCGGCTGGCCGCGGCGATGATGAGCATCCAGGCGATCAAGGGCGTGGAGCTGGGGGACGGGTTCGCCACGGCCCGCCGCCGCGGCTCGCAGGCCCACGATGAGATCGAGCGCACCGGCGAGCGGATCCGCCGGCTGACCAACCGCGCGGGCGGTATCGAGGGCGGCATGAGCAGCGGCGAGCTGCTCCGCGTCCGGATAGCGATGAAGCCGATCTCGACTCTGCCGCGCGCGCTGGCGACCATCGACGTGCGCACCGGCGAGCCGGCCCGCGCCATTAACCAGCGCAGCGACGTCACCGCCGTCCCGGCGGCCGGCGTCGTGGCGGAGGCAATGGCCGCGCTGGTGCTGGCAGACGCGGCCCTGGAGAAATTCGGCGGTGACTCGGTCCAGGAGACCGCGCGCAACCTGGACGGCTACCTGAAGGCACTGGTGATCCGTTGAGCACGCCGCCCACGCCGGCGGTCCGGCCAGCGGCGATCCTGATCGGCCCGCCGGGCGCCGGCAAGACCACCGTCGGCCCGCTTGTCGCTGCCCGGCTGGGCGTGGACTTCCTGGACACCGACGCCGCGGTCGAGGCCGTCGCCGGCAAGCCGGTCGGCGATCTGTTCATCGAGGACGGCGAGCAGGTGTTCCGCGCCCTGGAGCGGGACGCGGTCGCAGCGGCCATCGCCGGGCACGCCGGGGTCATCGGCCTGGGCGGCGGCGCGGTCCTGGACGAGGGCACCCGGGCGCTGCTGGCTGGCCGGCCGGTCGTGTACCTGGAGACAGGTTTCGCCGTGGCGGCCAGACGAGTCGGCCTGGACAAGCCGCGGCCGCTGCTGCTCGGCAACCCGCGCGCTCAGCTGAAGGCGCTGCTGGAGCAGCGGCTGCCGATTTACGCCAAGCTCGCCTGGATGACCGTGCGGACCGACGGCCGCGCCCCCGAGGAGATCGCGGCCGAGATCACCGCGCAGCTTGGCGCCAGGGAGCCGGGCCAGTGAGCCCCGCCGCGCATGTTGTCCATGATCGGGCGGGAAAGGGCGTCCGTGCAGACGCCTTTCTCACCGGATCACGGACATGGCCCGCCAGGCAGGGCCGCACAACGTGAGCCGCGTGTGAACCCGACCAGGATCGCGGTCGGCGGCGAGCATGCCTACGAGGTCGTCGTGGGCACCGACGTGCTCGGCGAGCTGCCGTCTCTGGTCGGCCCCAGAGCGCGCACGGCGGCGGTCATTCACCCGCGGAGCCTGGCCGCGATCGCGCAGCGCGCCCGGCACGTGCTCACCGGCGCTGGCTACCTGGTGCCTGCGCTGGAGATCCCTGATGGCGAGGCGGCGAAGGACATCGACGTGGTCGCCGGATTGTGGTCGCGGCTGGCCCAGCAGCGGGTAACCCGTTTCGATGCGATCGTCGGACTGGGCGGCGGGGCGGCCACCGATGCGGCCGGATTCACCGCGGCCACCTGGCTGCGCGGGGTCCGGGTGGTGCTGGTGCCGACCACGCTGCTCGGGATGGCGGATGCGGCGATCGGCGGCAAGACCGCCGTCAACATCCCGGCGGGCAAGAACCTCGTCGGCGCCTTCCACCCCCCGGCCGGAGTGCTGGCCGACCTGGCGGCCCTGGCCACGCTGCCGCCGGCCGACTACGTCAGCGGGCTAGCGGAGGTGATCAAGGCGGGGTTCATCGCCGACCCGGTGATCCTGGAGCTGATCGAGTCCGGCCCGCAGGCGGCTGCCAGGCCCGGCGGCCCGCATGAGCGCGAGCTGATCGAGCGCGCGGTGGCGATGAAGGCGGGAGTGGTCTGCGCCGACCTGCGCGAGGCGGGGCAGCGCGAGATGCTCAACTACGGCCATACCCTCGGTCATGCGATCGAGCGCGCCGAAGGCTACCGGATCCGGCACGGCGAGGCGGTGGCGATCGGCATGGTCTACGCGGCCGAGGTGGCCAGGCTCGCCGGCCGGCTGGACGAGCCGACGGCGCGACGGCACCGGGCCGTGCTCACAGCGGTCGGGCTGCCGACTCGCTACCGGGCAGGTGCCTGGCCGCGGCTGCGCGAGACGATGGCGGTGGACAAGAAGACACGGGCTGCCAGCCTGCGGCTGGTCGTGCTCGACAGCCTCGCCCGGCCCGCCATCCTGGCCGACCCGCCCGAGGAGCTGCTGGCCCGCGCCTACGCGGAGGTGTGCTGATCAAATGCAGAAAGTGCTGGTGCTCAGCGGCCCGAACCTGGCCCGCCTGGGCTCCCGAGAGCCCGACATCTACGGCACCGCCACGCTGGCGGACATCGCGGCTGCCTGCGCCGCGGCGGGCGGCGAGCTCGGCCTGCAGGTGGATTTCCGGCAGACCGACGACGAGGCCGAGCTTGTCGGCTGGGTGCACGAGGCCGCCGACGGGCTGCTGCCGATCGTGCTGAACCCGGCGGCGTTCACGCATTACTCCTACGCGCTGCGGGATGCCCTCGCGATGCGCACCGCGCCCCTGGTCGAGGTGCACCTGTCCAATCCGGCGAGCCGCGAGGCATTCCGGCATAACTCCGTGGTGGCCGGGGTGGCGACCGGCACCGTGGCAGGTTTCGGCGTGCTTTCCTACGAGCTCGCGCTCCGGGCGGTAGCCGCAATGTGCGACGATCCGTCTGGGAAAGGTCGGTGAGCGCCATGCGCATCGGGATGGCTCTGAATTACGCAGGCGGTTTCGCCGAGACCGTCGATGAGCTGGCGGACTATGAGACCGCCGGGCTCGACATCGTCTTCGTGGCCGAGGCCTACAGCTTCGATGCGGTCAGCCAGCTTGGTTACATCGCGGCCAGGACCGACCGGCTGCAGATCGCCTCGGGAATCCTGCAGATTTACTCGCGGACCCCGACGCTGACCGCGATGACCGCGGCCGGCCTGGACTACGTCTCGGACGGGCGATTCGTGCTCGGAATCGGGGCATCGGGGCCGCAGGTCATCGAGGGCTGGCACGGGGTCCGCTACGATGCCCCGCTCGGCCGGACCCGGGAGATAATCGAGATCTGCCGTAAGGTGTGGCGGCGCGAGCGGCTGGAGTACGCGGGCAGGCACTACCCGATCCCGCTGCCCCCAGCGGCCGGGACCGGGCTGGGCAAGCCGCTGAAGCTGATCAATCATCCGGTCCGCGACCGCATCCCGATCGTGGTCGCGGCCCTCGGACCGAAGAACGTGCAGCTGGCCGCCGAGCTGGCGGAGGGCTGGGAGCCGATCTTCTACCTCCCGGAAAAGGCGGCGCAGGCGTGGGCCGCGCCGCTCGCGGCCGGCGCGGCCCGGCGCGATCCGTCGCTGCCGCCGCTGGACGTGATCGCGCAGGCGCCGCTGGCGATCGGGGAGGACGTGACCGGCCTGCTGGAGCTGGGCCGGCCGACGCTGGCCCTGTACATCGGCGGGATGGGGGCGAAGGGCCGCAATTTCTACAACGACCTGGCCGTGCGCTTCGGCTACGAGAAGGAAGCTGCCGCGATCCAGGAGGCCTATCTGGCCGGGCGCAAGGATGAGGCGGCGGCGCTTGTCCCGGCATCCCTGCTGGCGGGGACCGCGCTGATCGGCCCGCGGTCGATGGTGGCCGAGCGGGTCGCGGCAATGCGGGAGTCGGGAGTCACGACGCTCAACGTCGCCCCGCTGGCCAGCACGCATGCTGAGCGAGTTGCGCTGGTGGAGCAGATCCGGGACCTGGCTGCCTGACCTGCGAGCGGCTCCGGTGTCCCGGGTCTGCGTCGTCCCGGGTGGCCCCCGGAAGCGCTGGCGAACCGCTGGGCATGCTCAGAATATCCGCGGCCACTGCGCCGCCCGGGGTGACGGAGGTGGCGGTGCAGCAGAACGTCGCCCAGGAAATCGCGCGCGAGGCGGCCGAGCTGCTGAGCATCGCGGATGCTTCGGAGAGCCGGTCGCTCTACCGGCTGGCGGTGCTGGCGACCCGGCAGGTGCCGGCCTGCTCGGGAGCGACGTCGGCGGTGTGGCGGCACGGCGAGGTAACCGAGCGGGCTGCCACCCATCCGGATCTGGCCGAGCTCTTCGAGCTGGCTCTGCGGGCACCGGAGAGCCCCTGGGCTGATGCGCTCGCGGACGGCCACGGGATTGCCTGCCCGGACACCGTCGCCGAGGAGCGCTGGCCGGAGTATGCCGCGGCAGCGCTGAGCTGGGGTGTCCGGTGCTTCGTCACCCTGGTGCACGCATCCGGGCCGATGGCGGTCACGCTGACGCTCTTCAGCGTCAGGCCGGGGTCGCTGGATGCCGAGCAGGTAGCCCTGGCCGAGCTTCTCGTCGCGTTCGCTGCCGCGGTCATGGGCAACGCGTCGGTCTACCGGGACTCGCTGCGCACCACACTGCAGCTGCGCGATGCCGTCGACGCGCGGATGGTCGTTGATCAGGCCAAGGGGATCCTGATGCATGCCCTGGACTGCACCGCGCAGGATGCCTTTGACAGGATGCGCGCGATTTCCCAGGCACGAAAAGTCAAGGTGTCCGAAGTGGCCGGCAAGATTGTCGAAGCACATCTGGCCAGGCAGACGTGACCGGGCAGACCTGACCGGCTGGCTTCTCAGGCACCGGCTTTGCGGGACCCTTCGTAGACAGCGAGCGTGTCCTGGCCGATCCGCTCCCAGGAGTATCTCGTCCTGACCCGGTCTGCCGCGGCGATCCCGTAGCCCTGGAGCAGCATCGGGCTGCGCAGCAGCTGGCGGACCCGGCGGGCCAGCGCGGCCGGGTCGCCCGGCGCGATGAGCGCGCCGGTTGCTCCGTCGACAATGGCATCCTGCTGAGCGCAACCCGCCGAGGCCACGACGGGCGTGCCGCAGGCCATCGCCTCCACGGCCACGAGCCCGTCCGGCTCGTCCGGGGCGACATGGATGAACAGGTCGGCAGACCGCAGCAGCGCGGGCATGCGCGCCCTGGTCACCTCGCCGGCGAACAGCAGCCGGTCGCGAACCTTGAGCCGGTCAGCGAGCCGGGCGAGTTCGCGCAGTGCGGGGTCCGACGTCAGCTGCGCGCGCGGCGGACCGCCGGCGATGACCAGCTCGGCGCCGGGAACCCAGGCCAGCGCCTTGACCACGGTGTCCAGGCCGTGCTCGGCGGCGAGCGCGGACACGGCAAGGAGCCTGGGCCGCTTGCTGCGGCGCGCGACCGGGCCGGCCGGGCCGAACTTCTCGGTGTCCACGCCCGCGGGCACCACCCTCATCGATGTCCGCGGCACGCCGAGGCGGGCGAGCGCGGACATCTCCCCGCAGGAGCCAGCCAGCACTGCGGTGACGCTGCGGGCTATAACGGCTTCGAGCCGGCTCCGCGCGGCGCAGCTTCCCGGCCGTGCCGCATGCTGGCCCTGGCTGCCGGGGCGGGCGCTCAGCGTATGGAATGTCTGCACCACCGGCGCTGGCAGCCCGCGGGAGGCTGCGAGGGCCGCGAGCCCGCTCGTCCAGAAATGAGCATGCACCACGTCGGGCGGGGTCTGCCGCCACCGCCTGGCCAGCTCGCCGCTGAAGCTCCCCAGCTGGGACACCAGCTCGTCCTCCGGCAGCGGCGCGGCCGGGCCGGCCGGCAGGTACTCGATCTTGACTCCGGCGGCGGAGCCGGTGCGCGGCCGAGCCGGGGAGTCCTTGCGTGCGTAGATGGTGACCTGATGATCCAGCGCCGCCAGGGCGCGGCCGAGAGCGGCGACGCCGACTCCCTGAGCATGCGGATACCTCGCGGCTGCTGGCCCGGATAGGCGCGGCGGGACTGGAATGGCATGTCCGGTGACAAGCGCGATCCTCATGATGACGCCTCCTTGGCGATCACCGCGGTCACGAGGGGCGCGGAGCGGCACCGGCAAGAGGCCTTCAGCGAGCAAGGTCGCGACGGCAGGCTCCGCCCCACACCGCGGCGGCGTGGGGGAGTGTCTGCGTCGTAGACACCGTGATGTAAACAGTTTCCATCACGGCAGATGTTAAACGGGTAAATCCATGCCATCGTGGAACAGGCGCTGGAGGCAGCCGGCGGCTGGCCGCCCGCAGCGCAGATGGGACTTTGATCAATGCAGCATGCCTCAGGGGGTCGCGGGCCGGAGCGGGAACTCGCCGCGATGCAGGCACGGCAAGATGCGCTCCGGCAGTCAGCCGCCCTGCCGGAAGCCCGGCTGCCGCAGGTACTGGAGGCTGCCTTCGCCGAGCTTGACGGAGCCATGCACGTGGCCATGGAAGCGGCCGCGGCGCTCGCGGCGGCAACCGGCCCAGCCGCGGGCCGGACGCACGCCGAAGCCGCCGACGCCGAGCGCAGGCTGCTGCGGGCGGCGTTCGCCGATGCTCCCGTTCCGCTCTTCCTGCTGGAGCGCAACGGGACGATCCGGCGGGCCAACCGGCGGGCCGGCCGCCTGCTGGGCGCCCAGCCCGGCTACGCAACGGGAAGGCTCTTCACGGCGTTCGTCGACCTCCCGTCCCGGGCGGCGGCGGCGAGTCAGCTGGCGGCGGTCGCGCGCACCGGGCGCAGCCAGCATGTGCGCTGCACCCTGCTCGGCGCGACAGGCACGGTCGATGCGATGCTCGCGGTAGACCTCATCGAGGCTGCGCACGGGCTGTCGCTCATGATTGTCGCGGTTGCGCAGCCGGGCGCCGATCGCGACGAGGCCACCGAGGCTGGCGGCGTCCAGATTGCCGGTCCAGGGCCTGGCAAGGCAGCCGGCGGCGATCCGGCGGGAGGCCAGCCCGGCCATGCGTTCCGCGCGATCGAAGCGATAACCCAGCGGATGGACCTGGTGACGGCGGCAACCCGGCTGCTGCTGGAGAATGCGACGTTCAGCGAGCCAGTCACGCTGCAGCGGTGCGCCCGGCTGCTGGCCGGCGAGCTGGCCGCCTGGGTGATCGTCGACGTGGAACGCCGGCAGCGGCTGCGCCGTCAGGTCGTCATCGGGCCGCCCGCGCAGGAGCCTGCCGGGCTGGCAGGCCGGCTCGCGGCCGTCAACCCGCTGCCGGGGTCGCTGCCGTGCCAGGTGCACGAGTCCGGCGGCTCGCAGCTGATCGCGCATGCCGAGGACGTCGGCGTTCTCGGGGCTGACCCGGATAACGTGCCGCTGCTCATGCGGATGGGCGCGACGTCCGTGCTCAGCGTCCCGCTGACTGACAGCGAGCACGCATACGGAGTGCTTACGCTGGCGCGACAAGCCGCCGAGCGGCCGTTCGAGATCGCTGACCTCGGCCTGGTCGCCGAAATCGGCCAGCAGCTGGCACTCGCGATCCGGGTGGACCGGATGTTCCGGCGGCGGACGGAGATCGCCGACTCGCTGCAGGCCAGCTTGCTGCCCAGGCAGCTGCCGTCGGTTCCCGGCGTCGAGCTCGCGGCCGCCTACGTGGCCGCGACCGAGGAGCTAGAGGTCGGCGGCGATTTCTACGACGTCTACCGAACACCCGGCGGCTGGGGCCTGGCGATCGGCGACGTGTGCGGCAAGGGCGAGGAGGCCGCGGCCGTCACCGCCGCAGCCCGTCACTCGATCCGGGTGCTCGCGCACTGGAATCCCGATCCGGCGGAGGTGCTCGGCCAGGCCAACGAGATCATGCTCGCCGAGGAGTTCGATGGCCGGTTCGTCACGGCCTGCGCTGCCCGGCTGCAGTGGCGCGAGGATTCCCTGCAGGTCAGGCTGGGCAGCGCCGGGCATCCGGGACCGGTGCTGATCAGGGCCGACGGAGGGGTGACGCCGCTGCGCGGCGGCGGTATGCCGCTCGGGCTGTTCCCCGGCGCGCAGACGGCTGCCGAGGAATTCGAGCTGCGCCGTGGCGACGTGCTCTTCCTCTACACCGATGGCGTCACGGACGCCCGCAGCCCGGAGATGGCATACTTCGAGAACCGGCTCGCCGACGAGCTGGCCGAGCTGGCCGGCCGGTCGCCGGCGGAGATCGTGTCCGCCCTTGAGGCGCTCGTCCTCGAGTTCAGCAGGAACAACCTCAGGGATGACATGACGATGCTGGCTCTGCGCGCGGGAGCCCGGCCGTCAGCTGGTCAAGGCCGCGGTCGGCTGGCTCCCGAAGTCCCGCGGGCTGTCCCGGCCGGGCCGCGATTACCCGGACGGATAACCACCCGTACAGTCGTCGCATGTCGACGGTACAGGCCGGGCGCAGGGCGCGCTGCCAGCAGCAGATCGCCGCGCTGGGCGCGGACGCTGCCCTGATCACTAACCTGATCAACGTCCGTTATCTCACCGGGCTGGCAAGCTCGAACGCGGCGCTGCTGCTGCCGGCGGACGGCCGCGGCGTGCTGGCGACCGACTCCCGGTACGCGCCCGCTGCCGCCCGCGACTGCCCTGACGTGGACCTGGTCGTCGAGCGTTGCACCGAGCCGGTCCTGGCTGCCCGCGCTGCGGCGGCGGGCATGAGCCATGTCGCCTTCGAGGCGCAGGAGATGACCGTCGAGCGCCATCAGGCTCTCCTCTCGTCCGCCAGCGGGGTGGAATTTGTCCCGCTCGGGCACGCAGTGGAAGAGCTGCGCATGATCAAGGACCGCACCGAAATCGAACTGATCGCGCGTGCCTGCGCGATCACCTGCGAGGCCCTCGACGAGCTGCGACAGCAGCTGCGGCCTGGCATGACCGAGCGGAAATTCGCGATCCTGCTGGAGCGGACGATGGCGGACCTGGGCGCCGAGGGCCCGGCCTTCGAACCCATCGTGGCCAGCGGGCCAAACGGCGCGGCCCCGCATCACGTGCCCACCGACCGGCCGTTCGCGCCGGGCGACCTGGTGACGATCGACTGTGGCGCCCGGTTCGGCGGCTATCACGCGGACATCACCAGGACTGTCGCGATCGGCGAGCCGTCGCCCTGGCAGCGCGAGATCTACGCGCTGGTAGCAGCGGCACAGGCAGCTGCGGTGGCGGCGGCGAGGGAGGGCATCAGCGCCGCGGGGCTCGACGCCGTCGGCCGGGACATCATCGCGGAAGCGGGCTATGGCGAGTACTTCCAGCACGGCCTGGGCCACGGAGTGGGCCTGGAGATCCACGAAGCGCCGATGATCGGGTACGGCAGGGAAGGTACACTGAAAAACCGGGCTGCCGTCACTGTCGAGCCCGGCGTCTACCTGCCCGGCAAGGGCGGCGTGCGGATCGAGGACACCCTGGTGGTGCGCGCTGGCGCCGGGGCGGCGGGGTCAGCCCAGCTACTTACCACCACTACGAGGGAGCTGCTCGTCGTGTAGCACGGCCAGGCAGTCCCGCCCGCTTGCAGGAGAAAGACTGACGTGGCCACCACGAACGACCTTAAGAACGGCATCACCCTGAGCATCGACGGCCAGCTCTGGAATGTGGTCGATTTCCAGCATGTGAAACCGGGCAAGGGCGGCGCGTTCGTGCGCACCAAGTTGAAGAACGTGCTGTCGGGAAAGGTTGTCGACCGAACCTTCAACGCGGGCGTCAAGGTCGACGTCGCCAACGTGGACAAGCGGGACATGCAGTACCTGTACCGAGAGGGAGACGACTTCGTCTTCATGGACGCGCACGACTACGATCAGCCGCACATCCCGGCCCAGACTGTGGGGAACGCGGCTGACTACCTGCTGGAGGAGCAGACGGCCGTCGTCGCCTTCAACGACGGAGTGCCGCTCTATGTCGAGCTTCCGGCCGCGGTTGAGCTCACCGTGAGCCAGACTGACCCCGGCCTGCAGGGAGACAGGTCCACCGGCGGCACCAAGCCGGCCACGCTGGAGACCGGGGCACAGGTTCAGGTCCCGCTGTTCATCACGACGGGCGAGAAGATCAGGGTGGATACTCGCACCGGCGACTATCTCGGCCGGGCGTGACGCCGCTCCAGGCCCGACCGGACTGCCGTGGCCGCGATGCCAGCCCGCAGTAAGGCCCGCAAGCGGGCGCTGGACATCCTGTTCGAGGCCGAGATACGGGGCGTGCCCGTCATCGGCCTGCTGGACGAGCGAGCGCAGCAGGGCAGCCCGCCCGTCTCAGCCTACGCGGCCGCCCTGGTCAGGGGCGTCCAGCTGAACCGGGTCAGCATCGACAGCCTGCTCGCCGAGCACGCCCGGGGCTGGACGCTCGATCGGATGCCCGCTGTCGACCGGA
>DATJZH010000090.1:0-9252 GCA_035499215.1 Streptosporangiaceae bacterium
GATCCACAGGCCGCAGGCGGGCGCCATCTGGGCGCGAAACCGGTCCAGGTCGGCTGCGAGCTCGGCCCGTCGGGTCTCGAACACGAGGATCACGTCGAACAGGGCGTCGTCAACCAGGTCAGTGTGCAGCACCGCCACGCCTTGCAGCTGGTCGGCCAGCCTGTCGACGAAACCCTCAGGCGCGCCGATCACCGCGACCTCATCGTCTTGCCCGATGCCGAGCTTGCGCGGCAGCGGGGTGCCGGAGTAGCCGGCGGGCGGGGTCATCAGCGGCCGCCGGCTAGAACCGTGACCGCAGCATCGTGAGCCCGTCACCGGACAGGTCGTCCGGCGCTGCGGCGCGTCCGGCCATGGCCCGCGCCAGGGCGAAAGCCGGCCCGGTCACCACCGGCCCGGCGCCCTTCGCAGTTATCGCATGGAACCGGAATCCGTCGGCAGCCAGCTGGGCGAAGAATCGCAGCGGCGTCATTTTCGCCGTCGCGGGCGTATGGCCGGGCATGTCGCCCACTGACCGTTCCCCGGACAGCGAACGGGTATTCCACTGGCTGTCTTCGAGGGTTGCCAGATCTGCGGCGAAGGCCGCACGCTCGGCATGGATCAGCGGCCACGGGCTTGCACTGGCCATAACCCTCCTCAGGGATATCCCGCTTCCTCGCGGACAGCCGCATACAGCTGGGCATCCAGGCGTTGCCGCGTCATGTGCTGCACAATGGGGTCGCCCTCGTCACCCGCCAGGGAGGGTACTCCAGCGACAGCAGAAACGGAGCCCAGATGCGACTCAGCGCTCGCAACAAGATCAGCGCCCGGGTGACCGGCGTCACCCAGGGGGAGGCCACCGCCAATATCGAGCTCGACGCGAACGGGGTGCGACTGGTCGCCTCGATCACCGTGGAAGCCGCGCGCGAACTCGGCCTGACCGAGGGCGCCGCAGTGATCGCCATCGTCAAGGCCTCGGATGTGATCATCGCTGTGCCCGACTGAGGCACCGCCGACCAAGGCCCGGTCAGCGTTCCAGCAGGATCCGGACCGCCTCGCGCAGCGGCTCCAGCCGGCCGTGCGCCGCCTGGCGGGCCTCGTCCAGCAGCCCGCCGGCCGCGGGCTCGACGACCTCCAGGTAGGCCTTGATTCTCGGCTCCGTGCCGCTCGGCCGGATCACTACCCGCGCGCCGGCCAGCCGGTAGCTGAGCACGTCGGCGGATGGCAGTTCCCTGGTCCCGCCGGTGAAGTCGGTTACGCTGATGACCGGCAGTCCGGCCAGGGCGCCGGGTGAGGCCGCGCGCAGCCGCGCCATCACATCCACCGGGGTGCTGGTCGCGACCGTGACCTGCTCGGTCAGGTGCACGCCGTAGGCCTTCTCCAGCGCGTCGTAGGCGTCGAGGAGCGATTCGCCGCGTGATCGGGCCCGTGCCGCGAGGCCGAGCACAGCCAGTGCAGCGCCGATCCCGTCCTTGTCCCTGACCGCGGCGCCAACGCTGTACCCGAGTGCTTCTTCATAACCGAAGACATAACAGGCACCCGGCCGTGACTCGCCGGCCCGGACGATCCACTTGAATCCGGTCAGCGTCTGCGCATACTGCGAGCCGGCCGCCGCGGCGATGCGGGACAGCAGCGTCGAGGACACGATCGTGGATACCACAAGCCGGCTGCCGGGCTCCGTCCCGTCCGGCACCTGCTCCAGCAGGTAGGCGCCGAGCAGCGCGCCCAGCTGGTCTCCGGTGAGCGTCCGCCAGCCCGCCCGGGCATCGGCGTCAGGAACCGCCACAGCCAGCCGGTCGCCGTCAGGGTCATGGGCGAGCACCAGGTCGGCGCCGCAGCGCCGTCCAAGCGCCAGGACGAGGTCGAGCGCGCCGGGTTCCTCGGGGTTGGGGAGGGTGACCGTCGGGAAATCGGGATCGGGTGCCGCCTGCGCGGTCACCACGTCGGGCGCGGTGTAGCCCGCCTGCTCGAACGCGCGCAGTGCCAGTCCCGCCGCCACCCCGTGCAGCGGCGTGTAGGCAAAGCGCAGCCATGCCGCGTCGGCCGGCGCCGGCGAGGCGGCGCAGACCGCATCGAGATAGGCAGTTGCCAGCTCGTCGCCACGGCGGACGATCAGCGGGCTGTCCGGCGGCGCGACCGGGACAAGCGAGAGCGGGCCGAGGTCGCGGATCGCCGCCTCGATCTCCGCGTCTGCCGGCGGCACGATCTGCGCGCCGTCGCCAAGGTAGAGCTTGTAGCCGTTGTCGGCGGGCGGGTTATGACTGGCAGTGATCATGATGCCGGCCGCGGCACCGAGGTAGCGCACCGAGAATGCCAGCAGCGGTGTCGGCTGCTGGCGAGGCAGCAGGTGCACCCGGATACCGGCGCCGGCCAGCACGGCGGCGGCCTCGTCGGCGAACTCGTCCGAGCGGTGCCGGGCGTCGCAGCCGATCACGACGCCCGCTTCGGCGGACGCGCCGCGGCTGCGCTCCAGCAGCCAGCCGGCCAGCGCCGCGGTAGTGCCGCGGACTACCGCGCGGTTCATCCGGTTCGGCCCGGCCGCGACCGCGCCGCGCAGCCCAGCGGTGCCGAACTCCAGCCGCCCGCCGAACCGGTCGGCCAGTTCCGCCGCCGCGTCCGCCGCCCCGTCCGGCGCCGCGTCGTCCGGCAGTCCCTGATCCGGCGGCGCTTTATCCTCCGGTGCCGCATCCAGCACGGCCTGGTCCAGCAGTGCCTGCAGGTCGGCGGCGTCCCGCGGGTCGGGGTCCGCTGCGATCCAGGCGGCGGCCTGTGCGCGCAGCACGTCGTCGATCATGGCAGTATTCCCGGCAGGATCCGCGCCAGCAGCCCGCCGACTCCGGCGGCACGGTGCTGGCCCGCAGCCAGGACTTCGGCGTGGTCAAGCCTGTCCGGTGAGAGCCCGGCTGCGGGGTTAGTGACCAGCGAGATGCCCAGCACCTCGGCGCCAAGGTGGCGGGCGGCGATCGCCTCGAGTGCTGTGGACATGCCGACCATGTCGGCGCCGGCCGCGGCGAGCATGCGGATCTCGGCCGGGGTCTCGTAGTGCGGGCCGGCCAGCGCGGCGTAGATGCCCTCGGGCAGCCAGGGATCGGCCGCATGGGCGAGCGCCCGCAGTCGCGCCGCGTAGAGGTCGGACAGATCGGTGAAGCGGGAAGCGTAGCCCGCCGGGGGAGCCGGCCCCGCAAGCGGCGAGCAGCCGGTCAGGTTAAGGTGATCGCTGATCAGGACCGGCTGGCCGACGCCGATGTCCGGGCGGATGCCGCCGGCTGCGTTAGTCAGGACGATGACCCGGCAGCCCGCGGCGACCGCGGTCCGCACGCCGTGCACGACCGCGGCGACCGGGTGGCCCTCGTAGAGGTGCACGCGGCCGAGGAACACCAGTACCCGGACCGGGCCGACCGCAAGCGAGCGGACTGCGGGAACGTGGCCAGCGACCGTGGGAACCGGGAAACCGCCGAGCTCGGCTAGCGGGATCTCGGTGTCCGCCGCGCCGAGCGCATCGGCGGCTGGCGCCCAGCCGGAGCCGACGATCACCGCCGTGTCATGGGAGCGCTGACCGGTCAGCTGAGCCAGCGCCGCTGCGCTGGCGGCCGCGGCCGCATAGGGATCTGTCACGAGCAGCACGGCTCCTCCCGCTGGTTACAGCCGGCCAGGGCGGCGGTGCCACTGCCGTCCGCCCCGGCCAGGGTATTGCCGCTCGCTTACACCGGGCTCTTGGTGGCCGGCTTGATCTTGCGGCTGATAATTTCTGCCTTGATCTTCGTGAGCTCGGCCTGCAGCCAGGCCGGCACCTTGGTGGCGAAGTCGTGGAACGGGGAAAGCGCAACCCCGTTGTTGGCCAGCGTGCCGAGGTAGTTGCCGCCGTTGAACGTGCCGCCGGCCGCGGACAGCACCGCGGCCTTTACCGCCGCCTGGATGCCCTGCGTCACGCTGGTGATGAAGTACCTGCAGTACTGGCTGGCGCTGATGCAGCCGTCGGTTTCCGCCCACTCCATGTTCACTTTGTCGGAGCCGGCCGCGGCGTCGGCGTCCTGGACGGCTCTGGCCGCGCCCAGGCCGACGTTGCCCGCGACCGGGAAGATGACGTCGGCGCCCTCGCTGATCAGCGTCTGGGTGTCGGTCTGGCCGGTGGCCTGGCCGGTGAAGTTACCGGCGAACAGGCCCTTCTGGGTCGTCTCGTTCCAGCCGAGAACCCTGATGTGGGCATGGTGCTGGCTGTCGTAGTACTGGACGCCGTCGTAGTAGCCATCCATGTAAATGGTCACCGCCGGCAGCTGCTGGCCGCCGAACGTCCCCACCGCGCCGCTCTTCGACATGCCGGCCGCCAGGTAACCGCCGAGGAAGCCGTCCTGCACGGTGTTGAACATCAGCGCATCGATGTTCTTGATCGCCGGGCTGTAGGCGTAGTCCACGATCGCGAACCTCTGGTCCGGGTTGGCCGTCGCCGCGGTCTGCGTGTTGTCGCCCATCAGGAACCCGACGGTGACGATGATCCCGCATTTTTTCCTGATGAAGGTGTTGATGCCCGGGGTGTAGTCGCTGCTGGCGGAAGATTGCTGGTACCGCACCGTGATCTTGGTCGGATTGGTGGCCGCGGCCTCCCGCATTCCTTGCCAGGACGATGCGTTGACGGACCGGTCGTTGATGCCCCCGGTGTCCGTCACCAGGCAGCCGAGGAACTTGCCCGCTGCCCGCGCGCTGGAGCCCGGCGAGCTCGATGAGCTCGCTAACCTGGAACGCGGCGAGGCGCTCGGCGACGTCGCGCTCGAGCCGCACGCGGCCGCCAGCAGGGCTGTGGCGGCAGCCGCAGCCGTGGTGATCAGTATCCGGTTCACGGGTACCTCCTCAGCGGGGGCAGCCGGCGGCTGCCGGGAAGGGCCACCGGCTGACAGCGCGCCCCAGCCGGCGGGCGTGGTCTGGGCAGTCCCCCCACTGATGCCGGAAGGCTAGCCCCTGCCGTACTGCGCGCGGAAGCGCTATTCCGCCACCACGGCGGCGTTGTTGCCGATGGAGACTCTAGAATCGTTCAGCGAGAATCGTTCAGCGCGGCGTCGGCCTGAGCACGCGCGGAGCACACGCTGGCGCGGCGCACACGCTGACGCGGAGCACAGGTCACGCTGTCAGCCGGCCAGAAGATCACCAGCCCGAAGCACGAGAAACGAGACCGGGCGGCGCTGATGGCCGGGGGGCTCTCGGCGCCAGCCTGCGGAGATGGTGTGAGACCGCCCCGCGCATAGTGCTGGGAGGCGACCGTCTGTGAAACAGGAACCTTCGCCCGCGAGGGCTGAGAATCCCCGTCCGTCAGGGCGGGGAGAAGTCAAGATCGACTGGCTCGCACTCAGGTCTGCTGCCGCGGCCGTCGCGGCCAGGGCCTATGCCCCCTACTCCCGCGTGCGCGTCGGCGCTGCCGGGCAGACGGACGACGGCGCTGTCGTGGTCGGCTGCAACGTGGAGAATGCCTCCTTCGGACTGACGCTGTGCGCAGAGTGCGGTCTGGTGGCTGCGCTGCACTCATCCGGCCACAGCCGCCTCGTCGGAGTCAGCGTCGCCGCCGCCGACGGCGCGCCGCTTGTGCCGTGCGGGCGGTGCCGCCAGCTGCTGCTTGAGGCGGGCGGCCCGGGGCTGCTGCTGGATGCTGAGCCCGGGCCGCGGCAGCTCGGTGCCCTGCTGCCCGCCGCGTTTACTGCGGCTGATCTGGCCGGGCGGCGGGACGCGGATGCCTGACGCCGTCGACCTGATCCGCGCGAAACGGGACGGACGGGAACTCACCGCAGCCCAGATCAGCTGGCTGATAGCCGGCTATATGGCCGGCGGCGTGCCCGACGAGCAGATGTCCGCCCTGCTCATGGCCATCTGCTTCCGCGGTCTCGGGGTCGCCGAGCTGCGGTCCTGGACGGCTGCGATGATCAGTTCGGGCGAGCGCCTGGACCTGAGCGGCGTGCCAGCCCCGACGGTCGACAAGCACTCCACCGGAGGGGTCGGCGACAAGGTGTCGCTGATCCTCGCGCCCCTGGTTGCCAGCTGCGGCGCCGCGGTCCCGCATCTCGCCGGGCGCGGCCTCGGGCATACCGGCGGCACCCTGGACAAGCTGGAGGCAATTCCGGGCTGGCGGGCCCAGCTGACGACGGCGCAGCTGATGGGGGTGCTCGCCTCGACGGGCTGCGTCATCTGCGCCGCGGGCGTCGGGCTCGCTCCGGCTGACCGCCGGCTCTACGCCCTGCGCGACGTGACCGGCACCGTCGAGTCCATCCCGCTGATAGCCAGCTCGATCATCTCGAAGAAGATCGCCGAAGGGACATCGGCGCTGGTGCTCGACGTGAAGGTCGGCAGCGGCGCCTTCCTGCGCGACATCGGCGACGCCCGCCGGCTGGCGCAGATCATGGTGGCCCTCGGCGGCGAGCACGATGTGCGCACTACCGCCCTGCTGACCCGGGCGGACATCCCGCTCGGCCGTGCCGTCG
The DNA here is from genome assembly GCA_035499215.1 of Streptosporangiaceae bacterium. Classification (GTDB taxonomy): domain Bacteria; phylum Actinomycetota; class Actinomycetes; order Streptosporangiales; family Streptosporangiaceae; genus DATJZH01. The sequence goes on from DATJZH010000090.1 coordinate 6,438, forward strand.
GCAATGCGCTCGAGGTGCAGGAGGCCGTCGCGACCCTGCACGGCGCCGGCCCGGCCGATCTGGCAGAGGTGACGCTGGCCCTGGCGACCGAGATGCTGCGGCTGGCCGGCATCACCGCCCATCCCGCAGCGGCGCTCGGCGATGGCCGGGCCCTGGAGCGTTACCGCAGCATGATCATCGCCCAGGGCGGCGACCCGGACGCGCCGCTGCCTGCCGCCGCGCACACTGACCTGGTCACCGCGCCGGCCTCAGGCTGGCTGCGCGCTCTCGACGCCCGTGCCGTGGGCGTGGCCGCGTGGCGGCTGGGGGCCGGCCGGGCCCGCAAGGAAGATCCGGTCAGCCCCGGCGCCGGGGTCATCTGCCTGGCCAAGCCAGGCGAGCGGGTGGAGCGCGGCCAGCCGGTGGTCGAGCTGCGCTCTGATGAGCAGCCCAGGTTCGCCAGGGCCCGCGAGGCTCTGCGGCACGCGTTCGAGATCGGGCCGCGGCCGCCGGCGGACGGCCCGCCTGTGCTCGAGCGGGTCGGCCGGTGAGAATGGTGGGCGTGCCCCTGACACTGGAAGAGATCCGGCGCGTCCCCAAGGTGCTTCTTCATGATCATCTGGACGGCGGGCTGCGCGCCGAGACGATCATCGACCTTGCCCGTGCGGACGGGTATGCCGGGCTGCCCACGACCGATCCGGGCGAGCTGGGCAGGTGGATGGGCGCCGCCAAGCGCGGCAATCTCGAGCTCTACCTGGAAGCGTTCCGGCATACCGTCGGCGTGCTGCAGACCAGGGACTCGCTGGTCCGCGTGGCCGCCGAATGCGCCGCGGACCTGGCCGCTGACGGGGTCGTCTACGCGGAAGTCAGGTTCGCGCCCGAGCTGCACGTCGGCGCGGGCCTCAGCCTCGATCAGGTGGTCGAGGCGGTGCTTGACGGCTTCCGGCAGGGTAGCGCGGGCTCGGCCATCAGCGTCTACGCGCTGCTGACCGCCATGCGTACTGCCGCGCGCTCCCTGGAGATCGCCGAGCTCGCCGTCCGTCATCGCGACGCCGGCGTGGTCGGATTCGATATCGCCGGCGCCGAGGCCGGCAGCCCGCCCAGCCGTCACCTGGATGCCTTCCAGTACGTGGCCAGGGAGAACTTCCACATCACCATCCACGCGGGCGAGGGGTTCGGGCTGCCGTCGATCTGGGAGGCGGTGCAGTGGTGCGGTGCGGACCGGCTCGGACACGGTGTCCGCATCATCGACGACATCCGGCCGGCGCCGGACGGGAGCGCGTCGCTTGGCCGGCTCGCGAGCTACATCAGGGACCGCCGGATCCCGCTGGAGATGTGCCCGACGTCCAATGTCCAGACCGGGGCCGTGCCGTCGATCGGCCAGCACCCGATCGGAGTGCTGCGGCGGCTGTCGTTCCGGGTGACGGTCAACACCGACAACCGGCTGATGAGCCGGGTCAGCCTGTCGTCGGAGTTTCTCGCGCTGGCGGAGGCATTCGGATATGGCTGGCCTGACATCGAGTGGCTCACCCTGAACGCCATGAAGAGCGCGTTCGCGCCGTTCGACGAGCGGCTGCGGCTCATCAATACCGTGATCAAACCGGGTTTCGACCCGGTGCGGCCGGCGGTCCGCTGATCGGGCGGCTGCCGCGGATGGCGCCGCAGCGCAGCAAGCAGCACACGGGGCAGTACGCCAGCGCCGGCTATTTCCCGCTCGACTGAGAGTGCCGCAGGCCAAGGCTGATGTCTCGCCTGATTACGTCATCGGCGCCCTGGTGCAGGGCACTTCGCTGCCGGGGCGATATTCCGGCAAATGGTGAGAAGGCTGTATCAGGCGGCTCCGTCGGCGCTCCGCATTAGTGCCCATGAGGGGGACGATCCGGCGCGACTGCCAGCAGGCTGCTGCGCCGGATCGTGACCTGCCTGGCGGTCGGTGACATCAGTCGTGTCGGCGCGGGCCCGCCCGCCTGTCCGGCGGCATTGCCAGGCGGTATTGCCCGCCGCCTCGCCGTCTCCGTCCGGCCGGGCCAGGTGCGCGCCCCGCCGTGCCAGGCCCGGAGCCAGCGCCCCGCCATACCCGACGCCGGCTCCGGTGGTCACGGCGACCCGCGCGAAGCAGTAACTCAGCCCGCCTGTCAGCCGCTCCCGCCGCGGAAGCGGCCAAGATAACGGAGTCATCGGGGGGTCACATGCTCCGCCCCGTGTCCGGCCGCGCCGGTTCCAGTTGCCGTGCTGGCGCTCTTTCCTGACGCTGGACGTCTTTCTGGCCCTCGAAGCTACGGCCGACGGCTGCGCAGATCACGATGAGCATGCCGCCGAGTATCTGCAGGATCCCGAGCGTGTTCCCGGCGATGAAGATGGCGAAAAAGGTGGCGAACACCGGTTCTGTGCTTAGGACCAGTCCCACCCTGGTGGAACTCGCCGCACGTGCGGCCCGCAGCTGGGCGAGCCACGCAAAAGACGTGCCGAGTACGCCGAGGTAAGCGATCAGCAGCCAGTCTCGCGCGCTGACTGTGGCCACCACGTGCCACACCGGGGTGCCCGCGGCAACGGCGGTGACACCGGCGAGAGCCGCGACTACGACGAACTCGATCAGGCTCAGGTTAATCAAGGACTGAGTCGCCCCGCCCGGCCTTCGCCCGAACAGAGTTATCTGGGCTGCCCGGACCACGGCCGCACCCAGAATGATCAAGTCGCCCGACTGGGGGTGCGCCCCGCGGGACAGGAGCAGCATGCCGCACCCGATCACTGCGGTAACCGTCATCAGGTACACGACGCTCGACTGGCGACGCTTGCTCGACACTCGTTCCAGTGCCGGGACCATCACCACGGAGAG
>DATJZH010000091.1:0-8744 GCA_035499215.1 Streptosporangiaceae bacterium
GCGGACTGCCGGGTCGGCGAGCTCGGCCAGCCGCTGCTCGAGCGCCGGATCGGCGCGACCGCGAGTGACGATCACGCCGACGTCGTCGGCCAGCGCTGCCGCGGCGGTAGCCGACGCGGTCGTGAGGAGCACGGCGGCCCCTGCCTGAGCACCTCGCCGGACCAGGTCGGCCAGCCGGCCGCGCGGCAGCATCTCGCAGCCGCTGATCCATGCGAGGCAGTCGGTGCGCACAGCCATCGCCTGCAGCTCGGCGAGGATGGCAAGCAGATCCGCGGCGGCCAGCGCGGCGACCATGGCGGCTGATCGCCCGTGCACGGCCCGGTCAAGCGCGAAGGTCACGACCGCGCGGTCGCGCATCGCGTCGGCGAGCCCGATGGCAGCTGCCGGGGCGCCCTGGCCTGGCGGGCCGGGGGCCGCGGCGGGCCGCAGCCAGCGGCCGAGGGCCGAGCCGCGCAGCCTCGACAGCTGCTCAGCCGCCGCCCGGGCCGCCGCCGGATCGGCGGCCAGGATCCTGGCCGAAACGTCTGCCCGCCCGGCGAGCGCCTCCCGGCGGGGATGGCAGCCGGGCACCAGCGCGGCCCGCGCGCGCAGCGCATCCGGCTGGAGCAGCCCGGCCAGGTCGTCCAGCACCGGCAGCCGGGGATCAGCAGGCGCGGCTGCCCGCACGGCGCAGGCATCACTGAGGTACGCGGCGCACGTCCGCCGGCGGGCGTCGCTGACCGCGGACCAGTCGATCATGGCGATCGTCAGCGCTGCGGTCCGGGCAGGGTTCCCGCCGCGCGCGGGCTCGTAGCAGCGCTGCCCGGCCGCGCCGAAGCGGCGCAGCGGTGCCGCCGCGGCGGCGCACGCCGCGGTCAGCGACGCGGCGATGGCCTGGCTTCCGGTTAGGTCGATCACGATCACCGCCTTGCGGCGCCGGATCGCGGCCTGCGCGAGCGCAGCGCCCGACTCCGCCAGTGCCGCCGCGTCCGGCCCGGTCACCAGCACGCCGCGCTCGGCCTCCCGCCAGGAGATCGCGGCCCGCTGTCCAGTCGCCGGGTCGAGGCCCAGGCACGCGCCGTCGGAGGTCACCACCCCGCCGGCGGCCAGGGCGGCGCGCGCGGCGCGCCGCCGCGCGGCGATGACCAGGCCAGGCCGGTAGGTTACCGGCTCGCCAGCACGCAGGCGGCGCAGCCGGCCGGCCAGGCTCACCGCGGCAGCCTCGCCGGCCGCCGCGATCAGCGCCAGCGGGAACTGCCGGGGCAGCCACCGCCGGCTGCCGCCGAACCCGCGCGACAGGTGCATCAGCGCGGCGGGATGACCGATGGCAGCCGCCAGGTGCGCAGCCACCTGGCTGGGCCCGGCGGCGGCCCGGCCAGATCCGATCGCCAGCGCCCAGATCAGGCCCGCCGCGGCCGGGACGGCCAGCCACTGCGGCCGCCACCTGGTAAGCCGGTCGGTCGCCAGTAACACGACCGCCAGCACGAGAGTCAGCTGAGCGAATAACAGCTGCGCCAGGATCGCCGCGAGCGCTGCCGCAACGGCGAAGTCGCCGCGACGGTGACGGTTACCCGGCGCGAGGGGGCCGGAGCGACGCGGCGTGCGCTCCGCTGTGCCGATGGCGGGGGCAGGCATAACGGGTCAAGGTTCCCAGTCCTGCGCGGCGTGTGTCCAGGCACCTGCGAAATACGGGGTCCCGGCGGCTCAGCCCATCCGGCCGGTGACGTAGGCCTGGGTGCGGCTGTCGGCCGGGTCCCCGAATATCTGATCGGTCCGGCCGTACTCGACGAGCACGCCCGTGCGGGTATCGCTCTTTTCGTCACGGAGCACGGAGTAGAAGGCGGTGCGGTCGCTGACGCGCGTCGCCTGCTGCATGTTGTGCGTGACGATGACGATCGTGTACCGCGTCTTGATCTCCTGCATCAGGTCTTCGATGGCGCCCGTCGCGATCGGATCGAGCGCCGAGCAGGGCTCGTCCATGAGGACGACGTCCGGCTCGACGGCGAGCGTGCGGGCGATGCACAGCCGCTGCGCCTGCCCGCCGGACAAGCCCAGGCCCGAGGTGCGCAGGCGGTCCTTTACCTCGTCCCACAGCGCGGCCTGGCGCAGCGAGCGCTCGACGATCTCGTCCAGCTTGCCCCGGTTGTGGATGCCGTTGATGCGCGGTCCGTAGGCGACGTTGTCGAAGATCGACTTCGGAAACGGGTTCGGCTTCTGGAAGACCATGCCGATGTGCCGCCGCACGGCTATCGGGGAGACATCCCTGGCGTACAGCGACGCCCCGCGGTAGTGCACGTCGCCCTGGACCCGGGCGCCTGCCACCAGGTCGTTCATGCGGTTCAGCGTCCGCAGCACCGTCGTCTTGCCGCACCCGGACGGGCCGATGAACGCCGTGATCTCGTGCTCATAAATGGACAGCGAGACGTTCGTGACCGCCTGGAAGGAGCCGTAGTAGATCGAGACGTCCTGCGCTTCGAAGACAGCCACGCCTGGCCGCGACGTGTCCGCCGCCGGGCGCACCTGCTGGGGGGCCGGCGCTGCCAGCTGGGGATCGGCGATGACGTTCTGCTCCGGCTGTTCCATGACATTCCTAGCGCGAGTATCTGGTGAATCGTGCGGTGACGAAGCGGGCGGCGATCATGAGGATGAAGGCTATGGCGATGAGCGTGAGCGCCGCGCCCCAGGCGCGGCCCTGCGCGCCCGTGTACGGCGATGTCGCGTTCGCGAAGATCTGCGAGGGTATCGCGGTGTTGGCGCCATGGAATACGTTCGGGTTAGCTGTGGTAACCGTGAGGATGGTGAACAGCAGCGGCGCCGTCTCACCCGCGGCCCGGGCGATGGCGAGCAGCGCGCCGCTGACGATGCCGCCGATCGCCGCTGGCAGCACCACGGTCACGACCACGCGGGCCTTGGTGGCACCGACAGCGTAGCTCCCTTCGCGCAGCGAGTTCGGCACCAGCTTCAGCATCTCATCGGTAGAGCGGATCACGACCGGCAGCATCAGGCAGCCCAGGGCGAGCGCGCCGGCAAAGCCCGAGAAGCCGAAGTGCAGTACCCAGATCGAGAAGATGAACAGCCCCATCACGATCGATGGCACGCCGGTCATCACGTCGCTCATGAACCCTATCAGGCGCGCCAGCACGCCCCCGCCGCCGTACTCGTTGAGGTAGATCGCGCCCAGGATGCCGAGCGGCACGGCCATGAGCGTCGCCAGACCCGTGATCTCGATCGTGCCCAGTACCGCCGGCCCGATTCCGCCCACGTTCGCGGGCACAACCTGCGGCGGGATCGGGCTGGTCAGGAAGGACCAGCTGATGACCGACGCGCCCTTGGCGATCACCGTGTACAGGACGAGCCCCAGCGGGATGATCACCAGCACGAACGCGAACACCATCAGCGCGGTCGCGATGCGGTTCTTGGTGCGCCGCCAGCCCGCCGGCTCTCGCAGGTCCTGTCTGGGGCGCTGGGTGGCGACGGCCATCAGGCACCCCTCTTGCGCCGGGCGGATCGTTCCACGACCCCCCGGGCGATGATGTTTATGATGATCGTGAACACGAACAGGAGCACGCCGAGCCCGATCAGCGCGGCGCGGAACACGCCGGAGGCCTCGCCGAACTCGTTCGCGATGACCGCCGGCATGTTGTAGCCGGGAGCGAACAGGTGCGACGTGATCGTGGCCGACGAGCCGATCACCAGCGCCGCCGCGATCGTCTCGCCCATGGCCCGGCCCAGCCCGAGCAGCACCGACCCGACGATGCCACCCTGGCTGTGCGGCCAGACTGCGCCGCGGATCATCTCCAGGCGGGTGGCGCCCAGCGCGTACGCGCCTTCCCTGTCGATAGCCGGCACCGTCGCGATGACCTCACGCGACAGCGAGGTCACGATCGGCGTGATCATGAAGGCCAGGATGATGCCGCAGGTAAAGAACGAGGCCCCGCTCACGGGCGGCCCGAACAGGGCGCCGAGCACCGGGACGCCACTGACGGCCGAGCCTATCGAGGTGTAGATGTTCTGGATCCAGGGCGCGAACACCAGGATCCCCCACAGCCCCCAGACCACCGACGGGACCACCGCCAGGAGGTCGATCACGTACACGATCGGCCGCGCCCACCGGTATGGCACGACCTCGGTCAGCAGCAGGGCGATGCCCACGCTGACCGGGACGGCCAGGATGATCGCGATCGCCGCCGTGATGGCCGTGCCGTAGATGAAGGCCAGCGCGCCGAATTGCCCGGCCGCGGGGTTCCAGGTGGTCGAGAACACCCCGCTCAGGCCCTCCGCGGAGAACCACGACGAGGCCTGCTGGGTGGTCGATACGGCGATCAGGACGAGGATAACCAGCACCAGCAGGCCGGATGCGAGCGCGACGACCTGGAAGCCGCGGTCGCCGAACGGCCGCCGCCCGGACAGGGGGTGGGCGGGTCCGGCCGGACCCGCCCGCTGCGTCACAGTGCTCACAGCAGCCAGCCGATCTGATCCGCATGTGTCACGGTGCTCACGGCGACGCTCCCCTCTGGTCCGCCTGCGTCACGGTGCTTACGACGGGCTCGCTGACGCGGCCGATGACGAGCCGATCTTGCTGAGCTGCGCCGTGGCCTTCTGGTCCAGGCTGGAGGGCAGCGGCGCGTAGCCCAGCTGCGGGAGCAGTTTCTGGCCGGGACCTAGCAGGTAGCCGATGTACGCCTGGAGTCCCTTCGCGGTCTGCGAACTCGACTGAGCCTGGTAGACCAGGTCCCAGGACTGATAGGTGATCGGGTACGAGCTGGCGCCGGGCGCCCAGATCGCGCTGAACGTCAGGTTCGGCTCGATGGTGGCGTTGTCGGCGGCCGCGGTGGCCGACTGCGTCGACGGCGCGATGTAGCTGCCGGCCTGGTTCTTGATGGCAGCGAAGGTCAGCCCGGAGGCCTTGGCGTCCGCGTAGTCCACGTACCCGATGGCCCCGGGCGTGGTCTTGACGATCTGCGCCACGCCGCCGTTGCCGTTGCCGCCCCGGCTGTTGGCAGGCCAGGCGATGGTCGAGTCAGTGCCGAGCTTCCACACGCTCGGCGCGGCTTTCACGAGAAACTCGGAGAAGTTCTGGGTGGTGCCCGACGAGTCCGAGCGGCGGGCGATGACGATCGCGGTGCTGGGCAGGCTGACCCCGGGGTTATCCGCCGCGATCGCCGAGTCATTCCACTTCGTGATCTTGGCTTGGAAGATGTCCGCCAGTACCGGCGCCGACAGTTTCAGGTTCTTGACGCCTGGCAGGTTGTACGACACCGTGATCGGGCCGATCACGACCGGGAAGTAGAGCACCGTCTTGCCCTTGAAGCCCGCCATCTCGGCGGCGGGGATCGGCGAGTCCGATCCCGCGTAGTTGACAACCCCGGAGGCCAGGTCCGTGCGCCCCTTGCCCGAGCCGCCGCCGCCGTAGTTGACCGTCAGGCCGGGCTGGACCGACTTGAAGCTGGAGATGGCCGTCTGCTGGAAGGTGAGCTGGAACGTCGATCCGCTCCCGTTGAGAGTGCCCGAGAGGCTCGAGCCGCTACTGCCGCCCGACGAGCTGCTGCTCGACGGGCTGCTGCTCGACGACGAGCCACAGGCGGCAAGCGTCAACGCCATCACGACGAGAACCGGCCCCGCCGTCATGACCCGTTGGGTGCGCAGACATTGCATGTAGAAGTACCCCATTCGTCAGCCGCAATAAATATTAGGCCCGGCGTCAGCCCGCATATCGTGCTACCCCGATGAGTCTGGCGTGATGCCCGGCGCCGCAAGTAAAGGAATGCGGTATGGAAGGTGAAAAACATATGAACAGGACATGAGGGCGCGGTGCTCTGCGACGCTGTCGGGATCGCCGCCGACCTCGATTGCGCCGGCCCGGGCGCTCTCGCCTTACCGCCGGCCTGCGGGACTGCCGATCGCGCCGCAGGGCATGACCGCCAGACGATCACCTCCTGAACTCTGGGCGCACCGGCTGAAGTGCCAGCGGGGCGCCCAGTAGGCTTTGCCCATGGTCGAGCACCGGCAGGAATTTCAGCGAGAGCTGGAGGCCATCGAAGCCAAGGTCATCGAGCTGTTCGCGATGGTCGCCGAGGACCTGCCCGGGGCCACCCGCGCCCTCCTGAGCGGTGACGACGAGGTGGTCCAGATGCTGGTCGACCGCGAGCAGGTCATCGACGCCCTCTACCCGGAGATCGAGGAACTGGTCAGCCGGCAGATCGCGCTGCAGGCGCCTGTCGCTTCAGACCTGCGCTTCTTGCTTTCCGTGCTGCGGATCGTGCCCGAACTCGAGCGCTCCCACGACCTCGTCGTAGACATCGCCAGCCGGGCCAACCACATTCTCGGCGAGGACCTGTCGGCGCGCAGCCGAGGGCTCGTCGAGCGAATGGGGAACCTCGCATCCGGGATGTGGCGCCAGGCAGCGGACTCCTGGTACCAGCGTGACCGTTCCGCCGCTGTTGCGCTGGGGGAACGTGATGACGAGATGGACGAACTGTACGCCAGCCTGATAGCTGAGCTTGCCTCCGGACGGATGGCACTGCCAGTGACGATGGAGATGACGCTGGTGGCGCGCTTCTATGAGCGCCTCGGCGACCATGCCTTCAACATCGCCCGCCGGGTGGTCTACCTTGCCGGATCCCACAGCCCGCCCGGCGCGCGTGATGAGCGCCGCTCCGGATGAGCCTGGCCCTCGGGCCGACACGGTGGCTTGCGCTGCTCCTGCCTCATCCTCGGCTACGGGGACTGGGGAGTCCCGGGGATTACCACGACGGGACAGGTCGCGTGGTGTGTCACCTGGCTGCTCACCGCGCCCATCACGAGCCTGGCGAACCCGCCGCTGCCGCGGGACCCCACGACGAGCATGTCAGCGTCATGCGAGGCCCTGACGAGTTCTTCCCTCGGATCCCCCGCGACCACGGTCACAGTAATCTCTGGCGCCGCCTCGCCGATTTCGCCCGCGACCTTGTCCACGAATTCCTGCAGCGTCCTGCGCGCGAGTTCCGGGTCAAAGCTGCCCTCGGGGCAGGCGGGCACGGCCCAGTAAATACCGGTGGCCGGGCGGGCCGGGGCCGGGTGAACGGTCATGACCGTCAGCGGGACATGGTGCTGCGCGGCCTCGCGCATCGCCCAGCCAAGGGCACGGCGAGAATGGTCCGAGCCGTCTACCCCGACGATGATTCCGGGCATATCTGCTCCTCAGATCCCGATCCGGTCCGAATCCGGCCGCGCTGCAGCAGGCATGACGGGTCACGGCTCCCAGTCCTGCGCGGCGTGCGTCCAGGCAGCTGAGAAACTGCCCTGCTGGCCGTCCGGCAGCGGCGCCTCCGCCGTCTGGACGACGATCCGGAACAGGTCGGGGCGCAGCACAGCGACCGTCAGTGCCGCCGGGCCGCCCGTGGCCGGGTCGTCGAACCTCACCGTGACCATCGCCGCCGGCTGGCCGGCTGACAGCCGCAGGCTCTTGGCAACAGACGGCGGCGGCAGCTGCATCTCCACGTGCAGCGCGGCGGGCTTGGCCATTGCCGGCAGATCGCTGCGCTGCGCCTCGGGCAGCTCGGCGCTCATCGGCGGGCTGTCGATGACCGGGCCGGCCCGGTCCGCGGGCAGGTAGGTGGTGGCGCACGCGGCCGGCTCGCCGCCGGCGGCCCAGACAGCGCGCACGACGCACACCGGCTCGGCGGGATCCACGCGCAGCGCCCAGCTGATGTCCTCGGGCACCCGGCGCCAGGAGGTCTGGCGCTTGCGGCAGGTCAGGTCGCCGCCCATCGGATCGATCCGCGAGGCTAGGCCCGGCAGGCCCTCCAGGGGAATCAGGTACTCGGCAGAACTGACCCGGTAGAGCTGCCCGTCGGGCAGGCGGCGGATCAGATGGCGGGCGACAAGCTCGCCGATCGCGGTCTCGATCTGAGCGGTGCTTACGTTGTAGCGGCGGGCGAGGGCGCTGTGCCTGGGCAGCCGCCAGCCGGGCTCGTGCTGCACCAGTGCCGCGGCGATGCGGTCAGCAAGGACTCCGGCGGCGGGCCCGGCCCGATGCCGATCCTCCTTGCGCGCTGATCCCGCGTCAGCGAACCCCGCAGCCAATCCGCGCGCCCCCTTGCCCGCCGCCGGGTCCGGCCTGCCGCAGCCAGCGGCCGAACTGTCGTTTACCCGAGCCGTGGCGCGCCGTGGGACGACCGGTCCGCCCTCGGCATGAACCGGCTCGTCGCTGGCCGCCGACATCATGATGAGTCAAACCGCGTGCCGGGACCTGGCGATTCCCGTCCGGCGGCGATGAGCAGCACAAACACCAGCAGATGAAGGCAGCTTCGCCGGGGTCCGCATCTCTTGATAGGCCTTCGCCTCGTCCCTGTCACTGCCGATCAGCCTGCGCGGTCGTTGTCGCGCGGCTCGTGACCTGTCTAAGCCGTCCAGGTAACGAGCAGTTGAACGGAAGATGGTGTCAAAGGTGAAGGTAAAGCGTCAAGAAAGAAAATGCCGGTCCGGGGTGACGGGTGGTCCTTCCGGGGTGACCCGAAGTCACGTGGTCACGGCGGGCTGTCGGCCTGGAACGCCAGACGCGATCGTGGCGGCTCTCCCGCCCAAGCGGAGCAGCCGCCACGATTGCCTGCCAGCGGAAAAGCCGCCGCGATCGCGACAGCAGCGGCCCGTCTGCCTGCCTCAGACCGCCACCTCGACGTCGGTGACCTGCCCGGTTTCAGCTTGCACCGTGTGCTGCGCCCGGACGCCGCCGGGCGCCAGGACTACCAGCGTCCAGGTCCCCGGCGCGGCGAAGAACCGGAACC
>DATJZH010000092.1:0-7453 GCA_035499215.1 Streptosporangiaceae bacterium
TCGACACCGCACGCGCCGAGAACCAGCGGCTCCGGACGGACAGGACTGGCAGGCCCGGCGTAGACCATGTGGCTTCTTGCCGGACGTCAGCTACGTATCACGCAGACAGCAAGCCGATAGCCGTCTTCGCACGCGCCAGCGTCGGCGCGGCAAGTTCCTGCGCCTGTGCAGCACCTTCGCGCGCTATCGCCAGGACTGCTGCAGGGTCAGCGCGGACGTCCGCATACCGTCGCTGCAGCGGATCTAGCACCGCTATGACCGCGGCTGTGACCTTTTCCTTGAGTTCGCTGTAGGTATCCAGCTGCGCCGCGGCGGCTGCCGGTGAGATGCCGGTGCATGCAGCGAGGATTGTCAGCAGGCTGGCCACACCAGGCTTGCCCACGGCGTCGAAGACGACATCGCGGCCGCTGTCGGTGACCGCGCGCGCGACCTTGCGCCGGATCACGTCGGGCGGGTCGAGCAACCGCAGAACGCCGGGCGCGCTCGGTGCCGCCGATTTGCTCATCTTCCTCGCCGGGTCTTGCAGGTCCATCAGCCGAGCCGCCACGGGCGCAGTCACCGCTCGCGGCACCACGAACGTCTCTCCGTACGCCTTATTGAAACGGGTGGCCAGGTCGCGGGCCAGTTCTAGGTGCTGCCGTTGATCATCTCCCACCGGCACGGTTTCCACGTCGTAGAGCAAGATGTCAGCGGCCATCAGCACCGGATAGGCCAGCAGCGCTGATCGCACGGACCGCTGTCGGGCGGCCTTCTCCTTGTACTGGACCATCCGCCGCAGTTCACCGTCGTAAGCCGTCGCCTCCAGCAGCCAGTGCAGGTCCGTGTGCGCCGGGACATGGCTCTGAACGAAGATCGTGCAGCGGTGTGGATCCAGGCCGGCGGCGACCAGCAGGGCGACCTGCTCGATCGTGAGAGCCCGCACGGAAGCCGGGTCATGCTCGGTGGTCAGAGCATGCAGATCCGCGACGCCATACAGTGAATCACTCCCCCGCTGATCTGCCGCCCAGTGACGGATCGCGCCGAGCAGATTTCCCAGGGTCAGATGTCCGGTCGGGACCGTCAGCGACAGGGTTCGTGCCATCAGAGGCTCCTCTAGTGCAAAGATGCCTCGGCCGAGATGACACCGGAGCGGCCACCTCAGCTGAGGCGGCCGGCAGAGAACGTGACCTCACGAAGCCGCCCTGATCAGGCGGCCCACCACATTGCCAGATACGTGGACGTCACGCAGCTAACGATACCCACTAGGAACGCCGGAACAGCAACTGCGCGACTTCTCGGAACGGCACAACCAGGTACACCGCGATCTCGAAGTATCTGACGAGCACGCCGTCGCTGAACAGCGGCCGGATATGTCGTGAAGCAGAAAGACGGCCGTCGCAACCGCTGCCGGATAGAGGCGCACCTGCCTCTGCCGGAATCCAGCACCCAGGAACGCAGTCGGCGAAGTCCTGGCCCTGCTTGCCGACGCGAACCGCACGGCAGCTAACTGCGCCAGCCGAGTCACGCGCGACGCCGTCAGCACCCGCCCAGCAGCGCCGGAAGCTCCCTGATAGCGCAGTCCAGCCCGGCCCCCCGCCCTGCCAAGAGGGTTCGCCCAAGATCCCGTAAGATCGGCGTCGCCCGCGACGCCTTTTGCCGGATCACGCAGAGTCTGTCTGCCTGGGCGATGAGGCGGCGCGGCGGTCCATGCGCGGGAGTCAGGCAGCAACGCAGGAGGAGGGCGCGTGACGACAACTGAGCCGCTGGCGCTGATCGACCACCACTGTCACGGCGTGGTCACCGGCGCCCTGGACCGGGCCGGCTTCGAGGGACTGCTGACCGAGGCTCCGTGGCCAGCGGCACCCGGCACGTCCATGTTCGACAGCCAGCTTGGCTTCGCAGTCCGGCGATGGTGCGCTCCGGTACTCGGACTGGAGCCCTCGGCGCCTGCCGACGGTTATCTCCAACGGCGGGCCGAGCTCGGGATCGGCGAGGTGGACCGCCGGCTCCTGCGTGCCGCCAGGGTAGAGGCGTGGCTCGTGGACACCGGCTACCAGGCCAGCCAGATCGTCACCCCGGACCAGCTCGCAGCGGCGAGCGGTGCGCAGGCCCACGTGATCGTCCGGCTCGAGGCGGTCGCCGAGCAGGTCGCCCGGGCCGGTGCCGGGGCCGCCGAATTCACCGCGCTGTTCGCGGCCGCACTCGCCGCCGCCGTCAAGAACGCGGTCGGGCTGAAGTCGATCGCCGCCTACCGGTTCGGGCTGGACTTCGATCCCGGCAGGCCAGACGCGGCGCACGTCCGGGACGCGGCGGGGCGCTGGCTGCGTGCCGTCGACGCCGATCCGGCAGCTCGCCTGGACGATCCCGTCCTGTTGCGCCATCTGGTCTGGACCGGGGTGGACACCGGGCTGCCGCTGCAGTTCCATGTCGGCTTCGGCGACCCCGACGTGCGCCTGCACCGGGCCGATCCGTCCCTGCTGCACGACTTCCTGCTCGCCACCCAGCCAGCCGGCATCCCGATCATGCTGCTGCACTGCTACCCCTACCACCGGCAGGCCGGCTATCTCGCCAACGTCTTCCCGCACGTCTACATGGACGTGGGCGAGGCGATCAACCACGTCGGAGCGCGCTCCGCCGCTGTGCTGGCCGAGGCGCTGGAGCTCACGCCTTTCCACAAGATGCTCTACTCGTCGGACGCCTTCGGCCTCCCCGAGCTGCACTACCTGGGCGCGCTCAGCTTCCGGCGCGATCTGGCCGCCGTCACTGGCCGGTTCGTAGCTGACGACGTCTGGTCGGCGGCGGACGCGGGGCGGGTGGGCCGCCTCATCGGCTCCGCCAACGCGCGCCGCGTCTACCAGCTGGCCGCGGCGTGACCCGCCGGACAGGCGCTGAGCTCGGCCTGGCTGCGGCGTTGCGCGACGCGCTGGACCGCGAGGTTCCCGATGCGGTCTTGCTCCGGCACGAGCTGCATGCGGGCGCGGAGCCATCCGGATCTGAGCACCAGACCGCTGCGCTGGTCGCGAAGGCGCTCGGCGCCAGTCCCGCTTCGCAGGTCGGCGGCACTGGGCGGGTGGTGCGGATCGGCCCGCAGTCGGGGCCGTGCGTGGCGGTGCGGGCCGAGCTTGACGCTCTGCCGATCGAGGAAGAGACGGGGGCGCCGTGGGCCTCGCGCACCGGCGCCATGCACGCGTGCGGCCACGACGTGCACATGGCCGCGCTTGCCGCGCTCGGCCGCGCTCTGCACGCTGCCGCTCTTTCGGCCGGGTCTGCGGCCACGCTGCCCGCGGCGCTGCTCGCCGTACTGCAACCGCGCGAGGAGGTATTCCCCTCAGGGGCGCGCGACATCGTGGCGGCGGCGGCCTTCGCGGCGCAGCACCCCCGCGCGGTTATCGGAGTTCACCTGCAGCACCAGCTGGCTGCCGGGACCGTCGGGGCCCGGGCGGGCACCGTGAACGCGGCCGCAGACGACTTCGAGATCAGGGTCGAGGGCACCGGCGGCCACGCCGGATACCCGCACCTGACAGCGGATCCGGTGCCCGCGCTCTGCCAGGCAGTGCTCGCGCTGCAGCAGATCGTCAGCCGGCGCACCGATCCGCTGCGCGCGGTCGTGGTCTCGGTCGGAACGCTCGAGGCCGGCCAGGCCCCCAACGTCATTCCGCCGTCCGCCGCCGCGCGCGGCACGCTGCGGGCGCTGGACGAGACTGACCGGCCCGGCGTGCACAGGGCACTGCGCGAGATCGTGGAGCACACCAGCCGCGCGCACGGCTGCCGGGGCACCGTGAGGATCAACGAGGGCGAGCCGGCCCTCGTCAACGACGAGGCGCTGGCAACCGCGAGCTGGCCGTGGCTGCGCGCGGCCGGATTCGCCGTGGACACCTCGTTCCGGTCCTGCGGCGCCGACGACTTCTCCTTCTACGCGCACAGCGCACCCACGCTGATGCTGTTCGTCGGCACCGGCGGCCCGGTGAGCCTGCACCATCCGCGGTTCCTGCCGCCCGACGATACCGTCCGTCAGGTCGCCACGGCCATGCTGGCCGGCTACCTGGGCGCGCTGACTCTGCTCTGACCTGGCGCGCAGGGGCGCCAAGGTCGCGGGGAAGCGCGCTAGCAGCCCGTCTGCGCGGCTGCCCAATCCCACAGCCGCTCGCCCGCCGCACCCGATTCGCGGGTCCACGCAAACCAGCGTTCGCCGCTCGGCCGCCTGTCGTGCCAGAACTTCCCGCTCCCCGGCTGCGTGGCTGGAGCGGTGGCAAGCCACACGATGGTGTCGGCGCCCTCCTTCGGTGACCGCAGAATCGGCTTCATGGGCGCTGTTGACCAGCTCGCCCAGGGAACTAATATTCCTTGACAGTTATATGCTCATTTAGACATACTGAACAGATGCACAACGTATTCGAGGTGCTTGCCGAGCCCCGGCGGCGCATGATCCTCGACCTGGTGCGCGATGGCGAGCGGTCTGTCGGCGAGCTCGTCGCCGGCCTGTCGGCGAGCCAGCCTGCCGTTTCCAAGCACCTGCGGATCCTGCGCGAGGCCGGGCTGGTCTCCGTACGCGTCGATGAGCAGCGGCGGCTCTACCGGCTGCGGCCGGAACCGCTGCGCGAGCTCGACGCGTGGCTGGCTCCCTACCGGCAAACGTGGAACGCCAGCCTGGACAAGCTCGAGCGCCACCTCGGCCAGATGGACCGCGACGAGGAGAGGAGACGCACATGACGGGCATGCTGGAGGACGCAGGCGGCCGGTGGCGGCTGCGCTTCACCCGCGCGCTTGCGCACCCGCCCGAGCGGGTGTGGCGGGCGATCACCGAACCCGAGCAGCTGCGGGCCTGGTTCCCGCATCTCATCACCGGCGGCTGGGCCGTGGGCACAGACCTGACCTTCACTGACCCGCAGGGCCGCGGTCCGGAATTCAGCGGCCAGGTCCTGGCCTTCGAGCCCCCCAGACTGCTGGAGTTCCGCTGGGGCACCGACGTGATCCGGCTGGAGATCGGGCCGCGGGAGGGGGGCCGCACGCTGACGCTGCTGGACACGCTGGGCGAGCTGGGCAAGGCGGCGCGTGATGCGGCAGGCTGGCACGAGTGCCTCGACCGGCTGGCATGCCATCTCGACGGCGACGCCCCGACCTGGCGGCCGGGCCAGCGGTGGGCCCAGGTGCACCCTGGCTACGTCGCGTCCTTCGGCCCGCGCGCAGCGGAAATCGGGCCGCCGCCCGGCTACGATCCGCAGGCGCTGGACGCGATGCAGGAGCCGTCCGGCGGCTAAGCCGGGCATCACACCGGGTGGCGTGACGCCGGCCCGCCAAACCCGACGTGGCAAGATGAATGGATGGGAATAGTGTCCAGGGGGTTTCACGGTCGGCCGCGCAGGACGGACGTGAAGCTCCCGCCTGGCCAGTACCTGACCGAGGATTTTCCCGTGCTCTCGGCCGGTCCCACGCCGCGGATCCCGCTGGAGCAGTGGCGTTTCGTGATCACCAGCGAGTCTGGCCAGGAGCACAGCTGGTCCTGGCCGGAGATGCTCGCGCTGCCGGGCGAGCAGCCGACCGCCGACATCCATTGCGTCACCAAGTGGTCGAAGCTGGCAACGAGCTGGCGCGGCGTGTCCGTCGACACCCTGCTGGCAGACGTCGATACCGCGGCCGATTTCGCCCTGGTTCATTCTTACGGCGGCTACACCACCAACCTGCCGCTAGCGGACCTGCTCGGCGGGAAGGCCTGGGTCGCCTACCGGTACGACGGCGATGACCTCGCGCCCGAGCACGGCGGCCCGGCGCGGCTGCTGGTGCCGCACCTGTACTTCTGGAAGTCGGCGAAATGGGTCCGCGGCATCCGGCTGCTGCCGCAGGATCAGCCCGGCTTCTGGGAAAGCCTTGGGTACCACAACTACGGGGACCCGTGGCGCGAACAGCGATACCAGGGCGACTAGGCGCGGCAGATGGCACCCCGCGCGCTGGCCTGGCGGACGGCCATTCTCGCGGCGCACCGGGACGAGACGCCCACGGCTGCCACCCTGGTCCTGCGGGTGCCCGGATGGTCCGGTCACCTGGCAGGGCAGCACGTCGATGTCCGGCTGACTGCCGAGGACGGATACAGCACCCAGCGCAGCTACTCGCTGGCCGCCCCCGCCGACGGAGAGCTGATCGAGCTGACCGTGCAGCAGGTGGCCGGCGGCGAGGTGTCGCCCTACCTGACCGAAGTGCTGGCTCCAGGTGACCCGGTGGAAATCCGCGGACCGGTCGGCGGCTGGTTCACCTGGCAGCCTGCGGACACCGGAGCGGTGCAGCTCGTCGCCGGAGGCTCGGGAATCGTGCCGCTGATGGCCATGATCCGGGCCCGCCAGCTGGCGGGCAGCACCGCGCCGTTCCGGCTGATTTACTCTGTCCGCTCGCCCGGCCAGCTGTATTACTCGGCTGAGCTGGGCAGCCTGGCCGCCCGGCACGACGGCCTGGACATCAGCTTCGCTTACACCAGGGCGGTGCCAGACGGCTGGCCCGTGCCGCCGCACCGCCTCGACGCCGCCACGATCAGCCCGGCCGTCTGGCCCGCCGAACTAGCGCCCGCTTGTTTCGCGTGCGGCCCCACTGCGTTCGTGGAGACGGTCGCCGACATCCTTGTCTCGCTCGGCCACCACCCGGGCCGGGTCAAGACCGAGCGATTCGGGCCTACCGGAGGCTGAGAATGGATGATTCGTACTGCGACGGCAACGCCCTGGCGGGCCCGCTCGCCGAGGTCTTCGCCGTGGACATGACCGCGGCAACCGGCCGGTGCGCGTCCTGCGGCCAGGCCGGACCGGTGGCGGCGCTGCGCGTGTATGACCGCGCGCCCGGGCTGGTCGCGCGCTGCCCGTCCTGCCTTGAAGTGGTACTGCGGGTCGTCCGCGCACCCGGCGGCATGTGGCTGGATCTCACCGGCGCGGCCAGTCTCCTGATCGCGCTCCCGGCCGGTTAGCGCCCGGTGCCGGGCCACAGCGGCGTCCGGAGGCACCGCGTCCGGCACACCAGCGCCCGGGCACGCTGGCAGGTCGCCAGCCCGTCGGCGGCGGGCGCCTGTGCTCGGCCACGCCGGCACGAGGGCCGTCCATCCAGACACGGCAGTTGTCAGCAAGCCGCAGCAGGCGCTCGCGTCGCGCGGCGCCATCCGGCTGCAGGGCGATCCGCCGCCTCCTGTTAAGTTAAGCCAGCAGAACATGAGGTCAGATCGGAGGTCTGGATGGGCCTGCCCGGCAAGCAGCACCGGATCTTGGAAGGTATCGAGAATTCTCTCCGGCGATCCGATCCCCGCCTCACTGAGTTGTTTGCGGCATTTAGCCGGCTAACCATGCATGAGGAAATGCCAGGTACCGAGGAGGTCAGGCACCGGATCGCGGTGCCGTTGCTGCCGGTATGGCGCCGGCTGCCGGCCGTGGCCAGCTGGCTTCGCATCAGGCCAGCCGCGCGGACTAAGGCGGCACTGCTCTTCCCGCTCGCGTTCGCCCTGGTG
>DATJZH010000093.1:0-3262 GCA_035499215.1 Streptosporangiaceae bacterium
GCGGATCGCCCGCAGCAGCGACCGGGGACAGCCGGACCGCCGGCTGCTGCTATGCGCCGGCCACCTCAGCGACCTGATCGTCCTGGCCGGCCAGCGGGAGGCGGGATCACTGCTGGCCTGGCAGGCCGGGAGCCTGGCTGCCGCCCTGACCCGGCCGGCGCCGCCGCTGCGCCGCAGATCAGATGGCTGGCTCCGGTCCCGGCGCCACCACCCCCCCGGCCCCGGCCCATGCCCCGTCTGCCTGGCCAGTGAGGCTGCCGCCCGCCGGGCAGTCGATAACCTGGGTGCCACGCTGCGATCCGCGCATCCGGTTCCCGGCCGCCTGGTGCCGCTGTGTGTCCGGCACCTGCTGGGCCTCAGGGCAGCCGACCCGTGGGCCGGTCACGTGACCGCATCCGGCGCGATCGAGCGCGCGGACAGGCTGATCGCCGAGCTGGACCAGGCGTTCACCAACGGCACCTGGGCGCACCGCCACCAGCCGCAGGGGCCGGAGATGACCGCCTGGCGGCGCGCAGCCGCCTTCCTCGACGGAGGGGTGTACTGCGGATGCCCGCCCCGCGGGACCTGATACCCGCGCAGGCGCGCCTGCCCGGTCAGGCCGGGTCATCCCCGTGCGGCCGGCCGTCTAGTGCGTTCCGGGCGATGCCGCGCATGCTGAACGGAGCCTCCCGGCTCAGCTGTTCCAGCCACGGCCGCCCGCGGCGGTGACTTCACCACCCGCATGTCCTCGCGGGCGACGATCTCTGGCTCGGCGATCCGGTGCCCGGCCCGCCGGATCCCGGCCTGGCGGGCCGCGGCTCGCCGGCCATCATAGGGGTGTGACCGATGAGCCGGTGCATCTCGTTTTCCGGGATGCGGCGGATAGCCGTGGCGGCGGGCCGCGGTGGTTTGGCCGGGGTGTGGTGTGGCAGGGATCGGCCTGGCAAGCTTCCTGTCCGATGTCGGGCATGAGGTTCGCACTGCGCTGCTGCCGTCGTTCCTGACCTCCACGCTGAAGGCTCCGGCATAGGCGCTGGGGCTGATCGAGGGCATCTCCGATGCGCTGGCCGGGGTGGCCCGCTTCGGGGGCGGTGCCCTGGCCGATGATCCGTCGCGGCGGCGCCGGGTGGCGGTCGGCGGGTATGCGAGCACGGCCGTGCTGTCCTTGGCGATTGGCGCTGCGGTCGCGCCGTGGCAGGCTGGGGTGTTCCGCGCTGCGGCGTGGACGGCGCGAGGGCTTCGGGTGCCGGCCCGCAACGCGCTCCTGGCCGACGTGGTGCCCATTAGGTCTATGGCCGGGCGTACGGGTTCGAACGGGCGATGGACAACCTGGGCGCCATCGCCGGGCCGCTGCTGGCTATCGGCCTGATCGCGGTGACCAGCATCCGTGCCGCGGTCTTCATCTCGGTGATCCCGGGCCTGCTGTCGGCGGTCGCGATCATCTATGCGATCCGGCATACCGCGACTCCCCGGCAGGATCGTCACCAGCCGGTCCGGATCACGGTCCGGCCGCTGCTGCGCGGGCCGCTGGGGCGGCTGATGATCGGGGTGACCGCATTCGAGATCGGTAACTGCGCGACCACGCTGCTGATCTTGCGGGCCTCCCAGCTGTTTACTGCGGGCCACGACACGACGGCCGCCACGCAGCTGGCGCTGTTGTTGTACATCGGCTACAACATCGCCGCCGCGCTGATCAGCGTCCCGGCCGGATGGCACGGCGACCGTTACCACCCGGTCCGCGTGCTTGCTGCCGGGGCCGTGTTGTTCGCTGCTGGTTACGCCTGGTTCGCGGTGGGCAGCTATCGGCCGATCGTGCTGTTGCCCGCCTTCGTGCTCGCCGGGCTCGGTATTGGCTGCGGGGAAACCGCCGAGAGCGCGGCCGTTGCCAGCCTGGCGCCGGGCCAGCTGCGCGGCTCGGCATTCGGGCTGCTTGCCACGGTCCAGTCAGCCGGGAACCTGATCGCCTCCTCGGTCGCTGGCCTGCTGTGGACTGCGGCCTCGCCGGCCGCGGCGTTCCTCTTCCTGACCGCTGCCATGCTCATCGCCGCGGCGCTGACTTTTACCACCTTCCGCACGTTGCCCCCGGCCCAGCCGGCTGCCGTGTGATCACGTGCTGTACAACCTGGGTAAGGCCCCTCAGGAGGCGTTAGCCTTGTCTCTGCCCCGGCCAGTCACCAGCCAGAACGCCATGTCCGAAGCTCGGTCGCCCGGCTGCGATCCGGCCCGGCTGAGGCAGGTCACTGCCGCGCTGTGGCTGGTCTCGGTCTCCGTTGCCTTCGGCATGCTCTCTGGCGCCAACTCTGTGACGACCGGGCTGGCAGATCATAGCCTGGGCGTCCTGGCCGACGTCGCAGGATCGGCCGTGCTGATCTGGCGGTTCCGCGCTGAGCGGCGCCAGCCAGGCCAATCCTGCCCGGCCGAAGCCCGCGCCGCCGTCATCGTCGCCATCGCCTTGGCCGTCGTCAGCGTCGCGCTCACCGTCCAGTCCGCCGCGGCGCTCGCTGCCGGGTCCCGTCCCGGCACGTCGGGCGTGACGCTGGGCGCGGCGGCCGTCTCGCTTGCCGTCCTCGCCCCGCTGGCGCGGGCCAAGCGGCGTCTCGGAGAACGGATGGACAGCCGCGCTCTGCGCGGCGACGGCACCCTCAGCGCTATCGGAGCGGCGACCAGCGCGCTGGCCCTGGCCGCCCTGATGCTCAACGACACGCTGAGATGGTGGTGGGCGGACCGGACCGCCGCCCTGATCGTCGCACTCATCGCCGCAGCCGAGGCATGGCATACCGGCTGGCCTGACCGCTGCCGGCTTACGGGCCGGGAATGGCGAAGAGGACCGTAGATGACAATGACGTCCTGGCGATGAGGCTCGTCATAACCCCGCGACCAGCAGAACAACTGAGAGCCGTTCTCATGGCCGCTACCCCGGTCGGTGACATCAGGATAGGAGGCCTCGCCATGAACGACCACCCTCTGGCTTGACCGCGGGCCGCTAACATGCCGGGCGCCACCCCGGTCCCGCGCGGGCTGATGGTGCTCACCCTGTGCACCGCGGCGGACCTGCTGACCGGACCGGGCTGTCCCGTGTGCCACTACGCCGACGAGGCCGGTGACCGTTACCTCACCTGGTTCGCGCTCGAGGCGCACGCGGCTACGAGAGTCATGGGGCGTCATCGCCGGCTGTTCCTTCCAGAGCCCGCCGGGCGACATCTCGCACGGTGAACGGAGGGACGCGGCTGAGTTCCTCCAGCCAGGGGCGCAGCCGCTCGGCTCCCTCGATCGCGATCAGGCT
>DATJZH010000094.1:0-2747 GCA_035499215.1 Streptosporangiaceae bacterium
CCCGCCCGGGTCCGCCGCGGGTTCCGGAACATCCGCCAGGCACTGCCCGATCTGGCCGGCGCGCCGAAACCCGGCAAACCCGGCCCCGGCCGCCCGCCCGGCTCGAAGAACCGGCGCCCGGCCACCCGCCACGACGTGGGCAAGACGGTCAAGCGAGCCGAGCCCACGAAGAAAGCCGCAGGCAGAAAGGTTAAATAACAAGCTCAGGTGACCAGCGCCGTCGCCGCAGCGACGGCGCAGACTCTACCCGGTGCATGCATACGAAGCTCCTTTGCGGTTCATGTGCGTGTCTGCTTCCGCCATATGCCGGCCTGCTGCCCATACCGGCTTTGCTCTGGCGATGTACCGAGCCAACCGGAATGCCACCTCAATGGCGCACAGAGCAGCGTAGAGCGGAAATCCGCCAGTTATCCGCCATTTGAATGAGGGCTATCTGACGATCTGCCGACCCGGTTGATAAGGCTTGCTGAATGGCAGCTGAACGAGCGGACGGCGGCGCGGCCGGCCGGACGCCGCCGCGGCGGTCCCGGGGCGCTGCCAGTGTGATGCCATCGCGCCGAGCCGGCGCCGCTAGCGCGGCTCCGACAGCAGCACGGCGACGAGCTCGTGCGGCAGCCCGTGGGTGTCGTGCAGGTAGCTGATCTGCTCCGCACTCAGTGGCGCTTCGTAGCGGCCACGGGACAGGACCACGCGGCCGCGCTTCAGCAGCTCGCCGAAGCGGCTCTCTTCCTCGACGAGCACCGTGCGGACTGTCCCGACGCGGACGTCCTGGCGAAAATGGTCCGCGGTGTGCTCCAGCAGCTCAGCGGGCAGGTCGGCCAGCGTTGCGGCGGCGTCGCCGCGCCACAGCGCGGTGAGCGCACGGCGGAGCAGCCGACGCAGCACGTAGCCTCTGCCGGTGTTCGACGGCCGGATACCGTCGCCGATTATGACGATGCTCGCGCGCAGATGGTCGCTGAGCAGGCGCAGGGACGGCCCGGCCGGGCGCCACAAGCCAGGCAGGCTGGTCATCCACGGCGCGAACACGTCGCAGTCGAACACCGAGGGCCTGTCCTGCAGGATCATCAGCAGCCGCTCGAGGCCCATGCCGGTGTCGACGTTCGGCTGCGCCAACTGGCTCAGACTGCCGTCACAGCTGCGGCGGTAGCGCATCAGCACGTGGTTCCACAGCTCCACCCAGCGGTCGTCGCTGCCCGGCGTCCCCCGCGGTGGCGCGGTGCCGGTCCAGACGAACAGCTCGGAGTCCGGGCCGCACAGGCCGGTCGGGCCGTTTGACCACCAGTTCTCTTCGCCGGTCAGTGCAACGGGCACGCCAAGCTCCGCCCACGTTCCGCGCAGCTCAGCATCCAGGCCGACCTGATCGTCGCCGCCGAACATGGTGGCGTGCAGCCGGCTGGGGCTGATGCCGAACCCGTCGCGGATCAGCTCAAACCCCCAGCGCAGGCTCTGCGCGCCGCCGTAGTCTCCCAGCGACCAGGAGCCCAGCATCTCGAAGACGGTCAGGTGGGCGAGGTCGCCGACCTCGTCGAGATCCGTGGTGCGCAGGCAGCGCTGCACGTTGACCAGGCGCCGGCCCAGCGGATGCGGGCGGCCTTCCAGGTACGGGGCCAGCGGGTGCATCCCGGAGGTGGTGAACAGCACCGGGTCGCCGGGCGGGGGCAGCAGCGAGCTACCGGTGATCAGCTGATGCCCGCGGTCGCGGAAGAAGTCGGTGAATGTCGTGATGGTCTCGGCGAAGTTCATGGCAGGCGCCTTTCGAGATGTGACGCCGGAACGGACCGCGGGCGCGGCCAGGAGAGTAGTCGGTCAGGCGCGCGGGCGAGCCGTTCCCGGTCGCCAGCGGCGGAACAGAAGGTCAGGCAGCGGCAGCCGGCGAGCCGGTAGCTCGCGCGGCGGCGGCGCAGTGACGGCAGACCTTCATGTGGCCCAGTTTACCGTCAGGCGCTTGCCCGCCCAGTCGTTTAGCGCCGGACGCTGCCGGTAGCTCATGGCACGCGCAGGTGCTGGCGTGAGACAGAGCCGGCTGGTGGCCGACGAAGCTGAGCACTCCCGCAGCGGCAGTCGGCGCGCGAGTCGAATGGACCTTCGCCGGGGACTCCAGCCCGGTCATGGAGATCACTACGCTCGACGAGCGCCGCGCGGCCGGGTCGGCGGCGCTGCGCTCACGATGGATGCGCCGCTCCGGCGTCCAGTACGCGCCGCGCGGCGGCCCGGATGAGGACGACGGCCCAGGTCCGGAAGGGCTTCCACGCCTCAGCCAGATTCCGGAACTGCGCTGTGACGGGGGTCCGGCCAGGTCGTAAAGGCGAGCCGTCAGAGCCAGGGCCCTGGGCTCATTGACGGGCAGCGCGTCGGCGAACCCGGTACCGCGGATCACGATGAGCGCGCTGTAGAACGGCCCGACACCCTTGATCGACTGCAACTCGGCCGTGGCGCGCTCGGGACCTAGCTCCATCAGCCGACCGACATCGAGCCGGCCCTCCAGCGCCGCACGCGCTACGCCGTGCAGCCGCTGCACCCTGTCCTCGGGAATGCGCGGAAAGGACTCGACTTCGAGCAGCCGGCGTGCACCTCGCCGGCCGGATCCTGCCGCAACTCGACTCCGGCCTGGTCCTGGTAGCCGTCCAGGCAGAATGCCAGCCGCATGACGCCGTCCCAGTCCTGTCCGTCGCGCTGGCCGAAGCCGAACGTGGCGGCCTCTGCCAGCGAGAACGGCCCCCTCGGGATGATGGCGCAGGATGCGGCAG
>DATJZH010000095.1:0-8362 GCA_035499215.1 Streptosporangiaceae bacterium
GGCACCCAGGTAGAGCACCGAGCAGGCAAGGCCGAGCGAGTAACCGACGGCGATGAGGTCGATGGCGGACTGGGAGGAATCAAAGGCCCTGCCGATGTCAGGCAGCGCCACGTTGGCCACGGCCAGGTTCAGGTTGGCGACAGATTCCACCAGGATCAGCGACACCAGCACCAGCCCAGCGCGATCCGGTGCCGTGCGCGCTGCGGGGCTGCCCGCCGCCGCGGTGCCTCCTGACGGAGCCTCGGTCAACTCACGTCCTCCCCCGCGGACGGATGCCCGCCGCCCGGTCCCGTGACGCTCCAGTTCTAGCGGGCCCGCGCTCGTCAGCCATCATCCCGGCCGGGTGAATTGCGGACGGGCCGTCCCGCGACCGCAAGAGACTAAGCCGTGACATACGGGAAGCGGGTCAGCCGGGCCGTGACATACGGGAAGCGGGTCAGCCGGCGCGGCGCGGGGTCAGGCGGGGCGGGGTCAGGCGGCCGCCAGCACGCCCACCAACCGCTCGGCGGTGAGCCTGCTCTGCGACGCGCCGACGTAGGAGCCCGATGTCGGCGCGACGTCGGAGTAGTCGCGGCCGGTCGCGACCGTCAGATAGCCGCTTCCCGCCCGGCGGCCGTTGCACGGGTCGAATGCGATGGCGACGGCGTCTTCGGCGCCCGGCACGATAACCTCGACCCAGGCGTGCGTGCCGCCCTGGCCGATCAGATGGCCGGAGACGTACCGGGCGGGCAGCCCGATCAGATGGCACAGCGCGAGCATCACATGCGCGTGGTCCTGGCAGACCCCGCGGCCGATGGAGAGCGCTTCCGCGGCGGTTGTGCTGACCGACGTGGCCCCGAAGGCGTAGCTGATGGCCAGATGGACAAGGCCGCAGATCTGCTCGGCCCGCTCGATCGGGGAGCGCGCACTGAGGGCCACCCCGGCGGCCAGCTCGCGGAGCCGGTCGTCGGCGGCGGTGAGCCGGGTGGGCCGCAGCAGGGCCGGGCTGTGCAGGGCCGCGGCCGGGAGAGCCGGCGGCCCGTCATCGCGGATCCGCTCGACGACGGCGGCAAGCCGGAACTCGACGGTCTGCTCGACGCGCTCGGCGCGCAGCCAGGCGACCACGTTGCCGTGGATGTCGCGGCCCAGGCGGCGGCGGGCCTGAGCGCCGGTCACCTCAAGCCGGTGCCCGCGCCGGTGCTGATTGCCGTGCCGGGCCGGCGGCACGACGACGAGCCGGTGCCGTAGTGACTCCACCGGCGTCTGATAGTCGTAGCGGAAGCTCTGCTGCAGGATGTAGGTGACGCGCCCGGCAGCGTCAAGATCGAGGCCCCGGTGATCAAGCACGGGTGCCGTGCAGAGCTGCGCGTCGAGCATCATCCGGTCACCTCCTCGGACTGGACCACCATCGTCTCCAGCAGGGGGCCGCCGAATGTCGTCGCCATGGCCACGTCGGACGCGTCGCGGCCGCGGCCGATCACGATGCGGCCCTTGCGGCGCATGTTATTGCGGGGATCGAAGGTCCACCACCGGTCCCCGAGCCAGACCTCCATCCAGGCGGCGAAGTCCATCGGCTCCGGGTTCGGGGGCACGTCCATGTCGGGCAGGTACCCGAAGACGTACCGGGCCGGGATGTTCAGGGCACGGCAGAAGGAGATCGCCAGCTGAGTGTAGTCACGGCAGACCCCGCGGCCCGCCATGTTGACGTCCGCGGCAGTGGACAGCGGGGTGGTGCTGCCGTACTGGAACTCCAGGTGGCTGTGCACGTAATCGCAGATCGCCTGTACCCGGCCGTAGCCAGGCGCCAGACCGCCGAAACGGGCCCACGCCTCGTTGCCGAGCACATCGGGCAGGCAGTAGCGGCTGGGCAGGGTGTAGATCAAAGTCTCGTCCGGCAGCGCGCCGGGCGCGCATTCCGG
This sequence comes from Streptosporangiaceae bacterium, assembly GCA_035499215.1. Taxonomy (GTDB): domain Bacteria; phylum Actinomycetota; class Actinomycetes; order Streptosporangiales; family Streptosporangiaceae; genus DATJZH01. The sequence goes on from DATJZH010000095.1 coordinate 1,899, forward strand.
GGCACCCGGATCGGCGTCTTCGGTGGCGTCCGGAACGACGGCGACCGCGTGGTAGCGGAAGCTTGACCGGCCGGCCGGGAGCACGGCCCGGGTGCACGGGTTCGCGTACAGATCCCGGTAGCAGTGGATGTCGATCACCGGCTCGGAGGACCACTGCTCATCCTCGACCGTGACGTCCGGCGACTCGCCCGGCTGGACATGGAAGATCACCGGCGTATCGATTTCAGCCACATACCGGAAATCACATCCGACCCGGATCCGTCTCGACGCCATCGCCTTATTTTGCCCGGTTCATATTTCTCTGCTGTTACGAGCCGACGGCCGAGCGAACCCGGCCGGCCAGCCGGCCGCGGGCTGGCGAGAACATGCTTCTCCTGCGGCGGCCGGGTCATCCTCGTCCGGGCCGGCGGGGGCCGGCCCGCTCGGAAAGGGCCGGCTCGCCGTCACTGGGGCCAGTCGCGCTCGATCCGCCACAGGGTGCTGGCGGCTATCGCCGCGACCGCCGCCCCGACGATCGTCCAGGCGAGCCGGAACTCCCCGGCGGCCAGGGTGCTGGCCCGGCTGGCGCCGGACGCCAGGATGACGATGGCGACGGTCAGCAGCACCGTCTGCCTGGTGTACTGGCCGGCGAACAAGTACGACACCGAGCCGGGCACGCACGCCGCGGCGATGGTGACCACCGCCGGCCGTGGCAGGAACAGGACGAGCGGGATCGGTATCAGCACGCCGAGCAGCGTGCCGGCGACCCGCTGGACCGCGCGCCGTGCCGACTCCTGGACCACTGGCCGCAGCACCACGGCGAGCGTGAGGACGATCCAGTAGCCATGCGGCAGCCGCAGCGCGGTCGCCAGGCCTGCCGCGGTGCCGCACAGCGTCGCCAGCATCGCGGTACGCAAGGCCGCTCTGCCCGCGCTCAGCGCCCGCGGGTGCAGGTGCGTGTGCAGCAGCGATACCGTAGTGACGCCGTAGAGGGCCCCTGCGAGGACCCAGCCGCCCAGGACTGGCCAGCTGAGAGCGCTGCGCTGTGATCCGGCGATGGCCGCGGTCACCGGTGCCAGCATCAGCAGGCCGGCCGACCAGCGGTCAGCCAGGCCCGCTAGCACGCACGCGCCGGCGACGATGCACCCGACCAGCACGGCCCGGCCCGCTGCCGCCGCCGCCCCGGCGACCATCGCCGCGGCGGCGATCGTCAGCGGGACGCTGCGGGCTGTGTCCAGGAAGGCACCGGAGGTGGTGCCCATCACCAGGCCGAGGACGGCCCAGACCGCCGCCGGCATCCCGCTGGCGAACGCGGCCAGGGCGATGACGGGCAGCGCGGCGGCGAGCGCCAGCAGCGCCTGCCGGATCGCGGCGGCGGGCGGGGCCGCGCTCCTCGTCCACATGATCCAGCCGTCCGCTGCCATCGACTCCAGCCCGAGCGCGTGTCCGCCAGGTTCGCACCACGGGCCTCAGCCCACCCCGCTTCTGACCCGACGTACCTGACATGTTACTCAGGGTGATGGAAGTCAGCCTGGCGGGCGGCGGGCCCGGTCTCATCCGCTGCCAGCGCCCTCGTAATCGGCCCGGATCTGCGCTGTCACCGGCCCCGGCCCGAGTTGTGATCATCCCGGCCGCGGCCGCGGCGCCGATAGACTCGCGTGCTGTGACGAACTCGCCAGCAGGCCGGGCCCGGGTACGTTTCGCTCCTTCGCCGACCGGCGTGCTGCATGTCGGCGGTGCTCGTTCCGCGCTGTTCAACTGGGTGACCGCCCGCCAGTCGGGCGGGGAGATGGTGCTGCGGATCGAGGACACCGACGCGGCCAGGAACCGGCCGGAGTGGATCGAGGGGATTGTCCGGTCGCTGGACTGGCTCGGGATCAGCCCGTCCGGGTACGAGGGTCCCTACCTGCAGTCGGCCTTCCTGGCCGAGCATCAGGCTGCCGCGCGGCGGCTCTATGAGCAGGGCCGCGCCTATTACTGCGACTGCACCCGCGAGGACATCGTCGCGCGAACCGGAGATCCGCACCGCGGCTACGACGGGTACTGCCGCGATCGCGGCCTCGGACCGGCTCCGGGCCGGGCGCTGCGGTTCCGCACCCCGGACCAGGGCACGACGGTCGTCGCCGACCTGGTCCGCGGCAAGCCCGCGTTCGACAACGCGACGATCGAGGATTTCGTCGTGGCACGCGGCGACGGCTCGGTCCTCTTCCTGCTGGCCAACGTCGTCGACGACATCACCCAGGCCATCACGCTCGTGATCCGGGCCGAAGAGCACCTGCCGAACGCGCCTAAGCAGCAGCTGCTCTGGGAGGCGCTCGGGCACAAGCCGCCGGCCTGGGCGCATGTGCCGGTCATCGTCAACGAGAAACGGCAGAAGCTGTCCAAGCGCCGGGACAAGGTCGCGCTGGAGGATTTCCGCGACGAGGGTTATCTGCCCGCGGCCATGCGCAACTACCTGATGCTGCTCGGCTGGGCGCCGCGCGGTGACCGGGAGATCCTGCCCTGGGACGTCATCGAGCGCGAGTTCCGGCTCGAGGACGTCAACGCCTCGCCGGCCTTCTTCGACGTCAAGAAGCTGCGGGCGTTCAACGGCGAGTACATCAGGGCGCTGCGCGCCGCGGAGTTCATCGCAGCCTGCCAGCCCTGGCTGCAGCCCCCGGCCGCGCCGTGGCCGCCGGAGCGCTTCAAGCCCGAGGTGTTCGCGGCGCTGGCTCCGCTCGCCCAGACCCGGATCTCGCTGCTGTCAGAGATCACCGGCATGGTGGATTTCGCTTTCCTGGCCGAGCCCGCCGTCGACGACGCGTCCTGGGCCAGGGCAATGAAGGGGCCCGCCGCCGACGTGCTGGCCGCCGCGTCGGACGCCTTCGGAACTGCGCCGTGGGATCCCGGCAGCCTGCGCGCCCGGCTGGAAGAAATCGGCGCGCGCTTCGAGATGTCCCTGGGCAAGGCGCAGGCGCCGGTCCGGGTCGCGGTCACCGGGCGCACCGTGGGGCTGCCGTTGTTCGAGTCACTGCAGGTCCTCGGCCGCGACGCGACCCTCGGCCGGCTGCGCGCCGCGCGCGGCCGGCTGGCCGCCGGCACCGCCTAGGCCAGCTGGCCGCCGGCACCGGCCGGGCCCGCTGGCCGCCGGCACCCCTGGGGCGGCTGCGCCGGACGGGCCGCGGAACTGGCGCCGGTAGGAGTGCGGCGTCGTCACGCACCAGGCGCGGAAATGATGCCGCAGCGCTGTCGCGTTGCCGAAACCGGCCCGCTGCGCGATCACGTCGATGGTCGCGTCGGTCTCCTCCAGCAGGTGCTGGGCGAGCAGGATCCGCTGCCCGGCCAGCCAGTGCTGCGGTGTGGTGCCGGTCTCCTGGACGAACCGCCGGGCAAAAGTCCGGGGCGACATGGCAGCCCTGGCGGCCAGCTGGCGGACGGTGGCGGGCTGGTCCAGGTTCCGCTCCATCCAGCTGATCACCTCGCCGAGTGTGTCGGTGGCCGGGCCCGCGACCGGCCGCTCCACGTACTGGGCCTGACCGCCGTCGCGGTGCGGCGGCACGACCATCCGGCGCGCGATCGCGTTGGCGACCCGGCTGCCCTGCTCCTGGCGCACCAGGTACAGGCACGCATCGATCCCGGCGGCGGTGCCCGCGCTGGTGATGACCGGGCCGTCCTCGACATACAGGACTGACGGGTCGATCTTAGCCGCGGGGAAGCGCCGGGCCAGCTGCTCGGTGTGCCGCCAGTGCGTCGTGCAGCGGCGGCTGTCGAGCAGGCCGGCCGCACCCAGCGCGAATGCTCCGTTGCACACGCTGAGCACCCGCCCGCCGCGCTCCGTGCACCGGCGCAGCGCCGCCAGCACGGCGTCGGGGAAGTCCTCCCGGCAGCGGCGGTCCGGCCGGTCCCGGAGCGCGGGCACGGCGATCAGATCGGCTGCCTCCAGCCGCTCCAGGCCGAAGCGGGCATGCAGCCAGAACCCCGCCTCCGAGCGCAGCGGTCCCGGCTCGCCCGCCACGACCGCGAAGTCGTAGGCCGGCAAGCCATCGTCGGTCCGGTCCACGCCGAAGACCTCGCACACCACGCCGAGCTCGAAGGGCGAGAAGCCGTCCAGCACGACGGCGGCCACGTTAGCCAGCATCTCCCCATGATGCGCCGCAATTGGCAGGATGTCACGCTGTTAAGGCATTACTGCCACTGTCCCCGGCGGGCCACCATCCCCATGCTGGTCCTATGAGCAAGGCCGAATCCCGCAGCACTGACCGCCGGACGCTGGCTGCCGCCATCTCGCGGCTGGCCCGCTGGATCGCCGACTTCGCTGCCGACTGCCACTACGCGGCTCGCAGGTCCGTGGAGCTCGCCTCGTCCCCGGACATGTTCCTCAACCACCCCAGCGCCGCTCCGGACACCTACGACGAGTTCCTGTTCCGCACATCCGGGTTGCGGCGGCACGAGCCGCCGGCCAGCGAGCGCGCGCACAGCTGACCCGCCGCGCCCGGCTCAGCGGCCCAGAGCTCCCTAAACTTGGGCGATGACGCAGACTCGCCCCGGCATGCAGGGCGGCGCGCACGGCCCGTCTCGCCGATTCCCCGTGATCGACGGCCATAATGACCTGGCCTGGGAGCTGCGGGAGGCAGGCGCGGCCGGCCTGGCGACGGACCTGGCGGCAGGAGTCCCTTTCACCCACACCGACCTGCCCCGGCTTGCCGCAGGCGGCGTCGGCGGCCAGTTCTGGTCGGTCTACGTGCCAGCCGAGCTGCAGGGCGAGGCGGCGGTGGTCGCCACCCTGGAGCAGATCGACCTCGTGCACCAGCTCATCCGGCGTTACCCGGCCGCCCTTGAGCTCGCGCTCACCGCCGCCGATGCGCAGCAGATCATTTCTGCCGCGAAAATTGCCTCGCTGCTCGGCGCCGAAGGCGGCCACTCGATCGCCTGCTCGCTCGCGGTCCTGCGCGGGCTCTACGCGCTCGGCGTCCGCTACCTGACTCTCACCCATAACCGCAACGTGCCCTGGGCCGACTCGGCGACCGACGAGCCGGCCGCTGGCGGGCTGACTGCGTTCGGCCGTGAGGTGGTCAGGGAGATGCAGCGGCTCGGCATGCTCGTCGACCTGTCCCACGTCGCCCCCGCGGTGATGCGCGACGCCCTCGACGAGGCACAGGCACCGGTCATCTTCTCGCATTCCAGCGCCCGCGCGCTCTGCGATCACCCGCGCAACGTTCCGGACGAGATCCTGGCCCGGCTGCCGGCCGGCGGCGGCCTGTGCATGGTGACGTTCGTGCCGGCTTTCGTCTCGCCCGCCTGCCGGGCCTGGGAGCTCGAGTTCGCGGCCGAGGTGCACCGGCGCGGGCTTGACTACCAGGAGATGTCGAGCCGGCGGGACCTGCACGACGAGTGGGCAGCCGCGCATCCGCCGCCGGTAGCCACGCTCGCCGAGGTCGCCGATCATGTTGAGCACGTCCGGCAGGTGGCCGGGGTCGATCATGTCGGCCTGGGCGGCGACTTCGACGGTACCGATCAGCTGCCCGCGGGCCTGCCGGACGTCTCCGGCTATCCGGCGCTGTTCGCCGAGCTGCTGGATCGCGGCTGGAGCGAGGGCGACTGCGACCTGCTGGCGCGCGGCAACCTGCTGCGGGTGATGACAGAGGCTGAGGCCGCTGCCCGGCTGATCTCCGCGCGCCGGGGCCCGTCGCGGGCCAGGATCGAGGACCTGGACGGCGAGGCCCGGGCTGGCTAGCTGAAATGAGTGCGCGGCCTGTCCTGCAGCTCGCCGTCCAGGTAGACGTCTGCCCTCTCGTCGTAAAAGCAGGCGAGCCCGGTGACTTTCTGGCTCTCGGGCAGCGGCGTCCGGTAGATCCAGACGATGTCCTCGTGCACGCTCTGTCCGGTGTCGACCGACCAGTAACTGGCGGTGCCCTTGTACGGGCAGTGGCTCTGTGTCGCCGACGGCCGCAGCAGGCTCATCCGCACGCCGGTAAGCGGAATGTAATGCCGCGGCGGCAGCCCGGTCTCGAACAGGATGCGCGGCTGGTCCGACTCGGCCACGGTGACGCCGTCAAGCTCGATGCGCACGCGCCGCGAGCTGCTCAGGATGTCCACCCGCGTGTACGGGTCCCGCGGGTGGGTGTAGACCGGCTCGTCCTCTTCGAGCCACTCGCTCATCGCGTTCCAGTCCAGCCGGATCAGCTCACGCAGCTGGCCAAGCGGGGAGTCGGGGTAGCTGAGCGCCGCGCGCTCGGCGGTTGCCGTGGCTACCTTGACGTGCAGTACCGCAGCGTCACCGCGGCTCGGCGAGTGCTGCGTCCGTCCGGCGGGCAGCAGGGCGGCGCGGATATCTTCAGCCGGGATGTAGTAGGTGGGGTAGTACGGCAGCTCCCAGACCAGATACGGCCGCCTGGTGTCGGCGACGAGCTCGCCGCTCAGGTAGGCGCGGACCCGCTTGCGGCCAGGCTCGATCTTGACGCTGCCCCGCGATGTCTCGGTCATGGCGCCTCCGGCGTGCTGAGCGT
>DATJZH010000096.1:0-9881 GCA_035499215.1 Streptosporangiaceae bacterium
CACCTTGCCGTGCAGGGCCGCGTAGCCAGCGAAAGCGACCGCGTCGATCAGCGCGTGGGCGATGATCAGCGGCATGACCCGGCCCCAGCGCCGGTAGAGGATGCCGAAGATCACGCCCATCGCCGCATTCCCGAGGAACGCACCGAACCCCTGGTAGAGGTGATAGGAGCCGCGCAGCACGGCGGCGAACAGGATCGCCTTCCACGCCGTCCAGCCCAGCTGGTCCAGCCTGCGCAGCAGGTAGCCGATGACCAGGATCTCTTCCAGCAGCCCGTCGTGCGCCGCGCTGAGGAGCAGCACCGGGACGCGCCACCAGACGGCCGGCAGGCTCTCCGGGACAACGGTCAGGCTCAGGCCCAGGTGGAACGCGGCCAGGTAAAGTACCAGGCCGCTGCCGCCGATCAGCGCGGCGAGCACGGCACCACGCGTGAGATCCCTGGCCGGCTGGCTGGCGTCCAGCCCGATGGCGGACGGCGGCTCACCCGACCTCGCCATGAGGTAGAGCACCAGGACGACGGGCGCGAGCGCCTCGGCGATGCTGACCAGTTGCAGGACCAGGTCAAGCCAGCGGTTGGCCGCGAGCGATCCGACCAGGAGTGCCCGCTGGCTGGCCAGGGAACGGGGGGTCAGCAGGGACGCGACGAGGTCGAGCAGCGCGTTCAGGCCGCTGGCACCGAGCGAAACGGCGAATACCGCGAAAACTTCCCAGCGGAGCAGCCGCGCCGACGGCAGGCGTAGGCTGGTGTTTTCGCCGAGGGCCACCCGAGGACTCTAGCTGGTGCTGACGGCCGAATCAGTCCGCTGGATCCTGCATGATCGCTGGTTCCGTCGGCGGCTTGCCGGCCGGCCTGCGCGGCTGCGGCGAGCCCGTCCGCGCGAGTCGGCGGGCTGGCGTGGCAGCGGAATGGGGCTGCTGCAGGCGTGATATTTCGGCAAGTCTGCATGGGCCCGGCAGAAATTAACGGATCATGGTATGCCAGGACAAGCTGGAGGAGCGGCGGAACGCTCGACAAGGGAGCCGATGAACCGAGAAGGCCGTAGCCAGCCCGGCCAGCCCAGTTCCGTGGTTGCCGACACCCTGGACCCGGCAAGCGCTGCCACCGATGACTCCACCGCGCGTCCCGGCGGCCACGGCCGCGGCGACGACGCCGCAGGAACCCCGCGGGCCGGCCCGGAGCAGACCGGCACGGTGCGTAACCCGCCGGTCAGAGCCCGCTGGAGCCGGCTGCGCGCAGCACTTCGGCGCCCCGCCGCTGGTCATCTCGCGCTGCTGGCGGCGTATGTAGCCGCGGGCATCGCGGTGACCTGGCCGAGGGCCGCGTACCTGACCGAACATGTGCTGCCCAGGAACCTCGACGTGGCCAGCTACGTCTGGGGCTTCTACTGGATAGCTCATCAGGTCACGCATCCGGGCAACCCGTTCTTCACGCGCTACCTGGCTGCCCCGGTCGGCCTCCAGCTGGGCTTCGACACCCTGATGCCGCTGCCAGGGTGGCTGATGACGCCGGTCACGCTCCTGTTCGGCCCGTCAGCCTCCTTCAGCCTGCTGACGATCATCGCGCCAGGTCTGCTGTGCTATGTCATGTACCGGGCGGCCCGGCTCTGGCTGGCCGTCCCTGGAGCGATCGCCGCCGGCGCGTTCTTCGGCCTGTCCACAATGCTGACCTGGCAGAACTGGTACCACCTCAACATCGCGCTGGGCGCGCTGTTCCTCCCGATGACGCTGGAGGCGGCCGTCCTGCTGCGCCGCCGCCCCACCGTGGCGCGCGGCATCATCCTGGGCCTGGTGCTCGGCGCATCGGTCCTGGTGAACCAGGAGTCAGCGGTGCTGGCGGTGCTGCTCGCCGTCGTCCTGCTGGTTCCGTGGCTGATCATCAAGCTGGTCCGGGATCGGGCACTGGCGCGGGCCAGCGTTCTGCCCTGGGCGCTCGGCGCCCTCGTGGCTGCCGTGGTCGCCGCGCCGGAGCTCATCGCGATGGCGCAGCAGGCGATCGCCGGCGGCGCGACCGTCCCGGCCACGGAACTAGCCCAGACCTACGGCATGTACGGAATCGGCCTGCCCACGCTGTTCTCGCCGTCGCCGCGGCTGACCGTTCTCGGGCTCGGCCGCCTCCATCTGGGTCCGCAGCTGGCTACTTTCGGGCTCGGCCACACCGTTTCTTACAGCTTCAGCCAGCCGAACGAGGGGATGCCCACCTTCGGCGTGGTGCTCAGCGCGCTGGCGCTAGCCGGGCTGGCGCTAGGCTGGCGGCGCCGCAGTTCGTGGTGGCTCGCCCTGCTGTGGCTGGGTTCCGCGGTGCTCGCGCTCGGGCCGACCCTGATGGTCGGCTCCCGGGTGTACCTGCCGCTGAAGACCGTCTGGCACGGCGTCGGCCTGTCCAGCCTGATGCCGTACACCTGGCTGGTCCGGATACCGGGACTGTCGGCTCTGCGCGAGGCCGACCGAATCGCCGTGCTCGGGCTGGTGGGTGCCGCCGTGCTGGCCGGGTACGCGGTGGACTGGCTCGCCCGCCGCCGGCGCACCTGGCCGGTGATAGCGGTGGTGCTGGCCCTCGGCGCGCTGGAAGCCGGATACTCGCCGCCCCCCGCCGCGGAGCAGACGATGCGGACCACGCTGCCGGCCCTGGACCAGCCGATCGCGGCCGATCACTCCCGCTCGATCGTCCTCGACGTGCCTTTCGGCCTGCGCGGCGGCGGCCTGGGCCTCTACGGGCAGCCCATCCATGCCCGGGCGCTGCTCCTGGCCACCGGCGACGGCCATCCGCGAACTATCTCCTACAGTTCCTGGGTGCCCTACCCGACGCGAGCCGGGATCGACCGGCATGCGTTCTATCACTGGCTGATGGCCGCCCAGAAAGGGATCAGGGCCGACCGGACGGAGCTCGCGGCGGCCCGGGCGGACCTGCTCCGCCTTCACATTGGCTGGCTGATGGTCTGGCAGTCGGAGCGCCCTTCGGTGGAGAATTACCTGTACGACACGGGCCTGCGGTATGACTACCAGGTGTACGGGGTCACTGTGTTCCGGCCGCGGCAGGTTCCCGCGAAACGCGGGCATCACGGCGCCTTGTCCGCCGGCTGGCACCCGGCTAGGCTCAGGGCGCCGTCGGCGGCCCGGTAGCGCGCTAAGCCAGCCGAGGCACCTCACCGGCAGGCGGCGCGCATGAGGAGCGGGAGATGTACGAGGCTTACCCGGGCGGAGCGCAGATGCCGGAGCAGCAGCGCCCGCCGGCGCCCGCTTCGGTGCTGACTGCAGTCAAGCTGATGTACGCCGGCGCAGCGGTGAGCCTGTTGGGCCTCATCCTCAACCTGGTGACCGCCGGCAGCATCAAGACCGCGATTCGCAAGGCGGACCCCAGCTTCACCTCGACCCAGGTGCACAATGCCGAAATCGTGGCGATCACCGCCATAATTGTCGAAGCCCTCCTCGGCGTCGGGCTGTGGCTCTGGATGGCCTGGGCCAATAAGCGCGGCAGGAACTGGGCCAGGATCGTCGCATCGGTGCTGTTCGCGCTCAATACGCTGTTCCTGGTGATCAACCTCGCCCGGCCGCACGCCGTGGTGGGATTGCTGTATGACGTGGTCATCTGGCTCATCGGGCTTGGCGCCATCATCTTCCTGTGGCGGAAGGACTCGAATCCCTACTTCGAGGCGCCCAGGGCCTGACCCAGGGGCGACTGGAACCCGGTCTCTCGAAGCTCAGCCAGGCCGCCGCGCCAGCCGGCCTTGCCATGATCAACAAGATCCTCAAGCGCGATCACGACCAGCTGGCCGCAGCCCGAAGACCGGTTTCCCGATCGTGTGAACCTGCGCCGCGGCTGGCGCGTCATTCCTTCGTGAGGCCCGGCGGGAGCGGGGCGCCGGGCCTCCTCATTCATTCTGGTGTCAGCATTCGTTCTGGTATAAGCGACTCGCCAGTAACGAGCGGGATTTTCGGGTTCCGCCAGTCAGGTCCCCGTCCAGCAGCTGGTGCGCGCGATCGATCAGCACGGGCACAGCCTGGCCTTCCAGTTCGAAACCCGCACCGACTGTCTTGTGCTGCAGGAATCTCGCGTGAATGCCCTCGAGCACCACCGCCAGCTTGAAACAGCCGAACGCCATGTAATAGCCGATGCCCGAGATGTCGCGCCCGGTCAGCTCCGCATACCGGGCGGCAAGCTCGGCCCTGGTGAAGAAGCCGGGCAGCGCCGTGACATCAGCGCCTACGTTGATCTTCAGCCAGTCGTCCTCGCCGGGGCCAGCCCAGTACACCAGCGTGAGGCCGAGGTCGGCCAGCGGATCGCCGCGGGTGGACATCTCCCAGTCGATCACCGCCGCGACCGACGGCTGACGCCCCAGCGTGATCAGCATGTTATCCAGGCGAAAGTCGCCATGGACCAGGGTGCCGTCCGCTGACTCGGGCAGCCCGGCGGTCAGCCGCTGCACCAGGAGTTCATAGCCGGGCATCTCGCGGGTGGCCGACAGGTGCCACTGCCGCTGCCAGCGTGCGAGCTGCCGCGGCAGGTAGCCATCCGGCCGGCCGAACTCGGTCAGGCCGACAGCATCGATGTCGACGGCGTGAATCGCCGCCAGCATCTCGGCCGCCCGCTCCGACAGCTGCCTGGCCTGGCCCGGGCGCAGCTGCAGTGCCGCCTCGCGGCTGTGCAGCACCACGCCGTCTAGGTACTCCATCAGGTAGAACGGCGCGCCGATAATCTCAGCGTCCGCGCAGAGCGCGACCGGGTGCGGCACCGGGACGTCAGTGCCGTCCAGGGCGGTCAGCACCCGGTACTCCCGCGCCATGTCGTGCGCGGTGGGCAGCACATGCCCGAGCGGCGGCCGGCGCAGCACCAGCCGGCCGCGGCTCAGGTCCAGCCGGTATGTCAGGTTCGAGCGGCCGCCTGCGATCAGTGTCACGCCCTGCAGATCGCCGGCATCCGCCGCCGCGCTGCGACTGAGCCATGCCGCTAGCCGGGCCGGATGCGTCACGCCGGGCACACCGGGGACATCGAGCGCGTCGGGGATGCTCTCGCCGGTCATTACCCACCTCGCCTGGCTGTCGGCCGTCGCTTATTCGCACTTGCCCCAATGACCGCCTCTCAGCGCAGCACCGCGCCTGGGCCAGATTATTTCGTCTGGCTGCCGTATGGGGGCCTGGACTAATTCGCCGGCCTAGCGTAGGGAGGTATCCAGGGGGGCCGGGCACCCGGCGGTCTTGGCCATGGAGGGGGAGCATTGAGCGACGCATGGATGTCCGGGATCAGCCAGCTCCGGTCAGCAGCAGACGGCGGGCGGTTAGGCGGCGGGGCCCCGCGCGTGGTGTGGCAGTCCCTGGATGCCGACCCGCGCATCGTGTCGGCGCGGTCGGCAGCCCAGCGCATCATCGAGCTCGGCTGCGCCAGCCATCTGGTGTGGAATCCGCTGACCGGCGACATCGTGCAGCTGATCCCGATCGTCCGGGCCGCCTGCAGTCTGGGCTCGCCGGCGGGCCTGCCGCCCACCTGTCCGCCGGGTCCCGAGCAGGCAGTGACCATCCCGCGGCCAGCTGAGCTGGCTGCCACGGCGCGCGGCGAGGTCTTCCTGGCGAGAGTCAACACCGAGGGGCGGCTCTGCGTTCAGATCGCCGTGGTGGCTCACGCCTGGGAGCCCTTTACCGCGGGCTCGCTGGCCGGGCGGGAGGCGATCATGCACTGGCTGGATTCCTGGCAGATCCCGCGCAGCTGGCCGGCCGGCCAGCCCTCGGCGTTCCCGCACGGAGTCGCGGCCGCGCGCAGCCGCAGGCTCTGGGCGCACGGCGGCCATTTCGGCGCGTCCCAGGTCCCTGGCTCGCTGGCAGCCGGCCCGGGCGCTCTGGACATCGAGCGGCTCACCAGCGCCACGGCGCGCCCGGCCCCGTCCGAGCGTGCCAGCCGCCACCGAGATGATCTCGCGGAGATCTTCAGCTCCCGCCTGGAAGCGCACGCTCCGCTGAGCCGGGCCGGCTGAGTCTCCCCCGGCTGACCGACTGCCGGCTGAGTCACCCCCGGCTGACCGACTGACAGCCCCGCCGCAGGAGCTCGCGCTCGGCGGTGTTCTGGGTGAGGGAGATCGCCTGCTCGTAGGCCAGTGCCGCCTCCGCGCTGCGGTCCGTGCGTCGGAGCAGGTCGGCGCGGATGGCGTGGAACAGGTAGTAGCCATCGAGGTCGAGGGAATCGACAAGGGCCAGTGCCGCGCCGGGTCCGTCCACCTCGGCCACCGCGACAGCCCGGTTGAGCGCGACGACCGGGCTCGGCGCGAGCGCCGCGAGCTGGTCATACAGCTGCAGGATCTGCCGCCAGTCGGTGGCAGCCGCGGCCCGGGCGTCACTGTGCACGGCATTGATCGCTGCCTGGACCTGGTAGGGACCGGGCTGGCCCCGCCGCAGGCATCGCCGGACGATGGCCTGGCCTTCGGCGATGAGACCGCCGTCCCACAGCCCGCGGTCCTGGTCGGCGAGCGGCACGATGTCGCCGGCCGGGGCAATGCGGGCGCCCCGCCGCGACTCGGCGAGCAGCATGAGCGCGAGGAGTCCCATGACTTCTGGCTCGTCGGGCATGAGCTCGGCCAGCAGCCGTGCAAGGCGGATGGCCTCCGCGCAGAGGTCCTCGCGGATATGCCGGTCCCCCGTGCTCGCCGCATAGCCCTCGTTGAAGATGAGGTAAACGACCGCCAGCACGCCTCGCAGGCGGCCCGGCAACTCGGTCCTGGCCGGGACCCGGTACGGGATCCGGGCATCGCGGATCTTGCCCTTCGCCCGGACAAGCCGCTGGGCCATGGTCGGTTCGGGCACCAGGAAGGCGCGGGCGATCTCCGCCGTGCTGAGCCCGCCAAGGAGCCGGAGTGTCAGCGCGACCTGAGCGGCGGCGGAGAGCGCGGGATGACAGCAGGTGAAGATCAGGCGCAGCTGGTCGTCGCGCACCGCGCCTTCCTCGGCCGGCTCACCGCGAGCATGCAGCAGGGCGGCCCGGGCGTGCCGGTCCTGCCGGGACGCTTCCCGGCGGAGCCGGTCGATCGCCCGGTTCCGGGCCGTGGTGATGATCCATCCCGCTGGACTCGGGGGCAGTCCGGTGGACGGCCACCGCTGTACCGCCGCGGCGAACGCGTCCTGGACCGCATCCTCGGCGATATCGAGGTCACCGAAGGCGCGGGCCAGGACCGCGATCGCCCGACCGTATTCAGCCCGGAACACCTGTCCGATCTCGGCAGCGGATACACGCGGCATGTCAGGAATCAGCCGTCAGCGCCGTTCCTGAAGGGCCGCACCTCGATGGGAAGGGTAGTCACCCGGCTGAGTTTACGGGCCCACTCGAGCGCAGCATCGAGATCGGGCACGTCGATGATGGTGAACCCGCCAAGGTATTCCTTGCCCTCGGCGAACGGGCCGTCGGTCGTGACCACCTCTCCGCCGCGCTCGCGCACCACCGTGGCCGCACTCTGCGGATACAGGCCGCCGGCGAAGACCCACGTGCCCGCAGCCTTCATCTCCTCGTTCAGAGCGTCGAGTTCGGCTGATACCTTCGCCAGGACCTCGGGCGCGGGAAGTGGCCCGTCGGGCTGATAGACACTCAGCAGGTACTGCGGCATCTTGTGTTCCTCCTTGACGTTGCGGCCGGCGCCGTATCGCGGCCGGCACCGCGGCTTCTCACCCTCCAGACGAACGGCGCCCGGCCAGATCGACATGCGATCCGCCGCGCGAGGAGAATTGCCTGCGCTGCCCGGCGACTGGAAGCCAGCGGCTGCGTGCTGACCCGAGGTCCTGCGCGGCACCGCTGGCCCGGGCACCACTGGCTCGAAGCCATGCATCAGCTCACCGGCAGCGCCGCGATGACGTGGCCCGCGGCGCTGCCGGCGGCGGAGGCCGGCCCCGGTACGGTAGAACACTATGAGCGCCGACCTGCCGCTGTCGTCCACCCCGCGGACCACTTTGCACCGGCTCCGCGAGCGCGGCCGCACCGCCCGGTCCGACCTCTACGCGGTCCTCGACCCCGGGCTGGTCTGTCACTTCGGCGTGATCATCGACGGCACGCCGGTGGTACTGCCGACCGGATACGGACGCATCGACGGCACTTTGTACCTGCACGGCTCGTCGGCCAACCGCGCCCTGCTGGCTGCCGATCGGCAGGACGTCTGCGTCACTGTCACCCATCTCGACGGCCTGGTCTGCGCCAGATCTATCTTCCACCACTCGATGAACTACCGCAGCGCGGTCATCTTCGGCACCGCCCGGCTGGTCAGCGGGGACGCCGAACGGCTTGCGGCACTGCAGGCCATCGCCGACCAGCTGGTTCCGGGCCGGTGGGAACATGTCAGGCCCCCGACCGCCAGGGAACTCGCCGCGACGGCAGTGCTGGCGCTGCCGCTGGACGAGGCGTCGGTCAAGGTCAGGACCGGTCCGCCCAGGGACGACGCCGAGGACTACGACAGCGGCATCTGGGCGGGCGTTCTTCCGGCCGCCCTGACATTCGGTGATCCGCTGCCTGACCCGGCCCTGCACGCGGGGATCGATACGCCGGGGCACATCAGGGATCTGGCCGGGCACCCGCGGGGGGTGCCCGGTATGCGTAGATCTGCGGACCCGAGCGCCGGTCAGGCTGGCCTAGGCTTGCGGGATGACTGATCAGCTGGTCTGGATCGACTGCGAGATGACCGGGCTCGACCTTGCCCGCGATGCGCTCGTGGAGATCGCCTGCGTGGTGACCGACGGCGACCTTGTCGCGGCGGACGACGGCATCGACCTGGTGATCAAGCCTCCCGCCGAGGCGCTTGACGGCATGCCCGAGGTCGTGCGCGAAATGCACACGGCGTCCGGACTGCTGACCGAGCTGGCCGGCGGCGTCACGCCGGCCGAGGCCCAGGAGCACGTACTCGCCTACCTGCACGCGCACGCCCCGCAGCCGCGCAAGATGCCGCTGTGCGGCAACTCGATTGCCACCGACCGGATGTTCATCGCCCGGGACATGCCCGAGCTTGACATGTTCCTGCATTACCGGATGGTCGACGTATCGAGCATCAAGGAGCTGGCGCGGCGGTGGTACCCGCGCGCGTACTTCGCCAGTCCGCCCAAGCACGGCGGGCACCGTGCACTGGCCGACATCAGGGAAAGCATCAGGGAACTGCAGTACTACCGGGAGACGATCTTCGTGCCGCCGCCGGGCCCGGACACGGCGGCGGCACGCGCGGCCGCCGCTCGGTACGGCGGGCAGCAGGCCGACGGCGGCGAGGCGGAGGGGCAAACTGGTTCTGCGATGTGAGCGAGTCCCGGTATGCTGCGTTGAGCCGCGCGGCGAGCAGTTCGCTGGCGGCCATGGTGGGCGTAGCTCAGTTGGTTAGAGCGCCAGGTTGTGGTCCTGGATGTCGTGGGTTCGAATCCCATCGCTCACCCCGCTAGGAAATACGTACGCGCCGGCGTGTGGCCACCGCGCGGCAGCACCACCGGGCACCCCGATGACTGCCCACATCGGGTGCTCACGGGAGGACAGATGGCGCCGTCGAGCCACACAATCCCCTTTACTGTCAGCGCGGGCCAGCGGTAACCATGCGCGCGGGCGCCAGCTTTTTCGTTACCTGAGCGCGAATGGATGGGCAGGACAGAACATGGCAGTAACGCCCGTCCGGAGGTGACCAGTGTCCCCATCCGTCACCGGGCCCGTCAGGTCCGTTCCGGCGCCGGCGGGGTGACCGCGAAGCGACCCGGCCGGTACGGCGCGATCTGCGCGGCTGCCGTGCCTCTGACCAGCTCGGTGGTAATGAGTTCGGCGAGGTGCGCGCCGAGGGTCACGGCGCTGTGCGTTACCGCCACGTAGAGCCCGCCGACACCGGGAAGCCAGCCCGCGATGGTCTGGCCGTCGGCTGGCATCGGGCGCACGCACACGCGGTAACCGGCGACA
>DATJZH010000097.1:0-3319 GCA_035499215.1 Streptosporangiaceae bacterium
AGCGGCGCGGCTCCCCGGCAGATCGACTCCGCGACGCTGGGGACGGCGTTCCCGCGCACGCACCACATACTTCAGCTTGAGTTCGGGGACCGTGCCGACTTCGATGACCCGCGCCGGGAATGGCGGCGGCTGTTCTCGGAGTTGCTGGGCACCTTCGCGCTGGTGCTGGCCGCCGCCGGCGGCGGGCTTCTGCATGGGAAGGGGCAGATCAGCCTGGCGGCCGCGGTGGTTGCGCCGGGCCTGATGGTGACGGCGATCATCTTGTTCATGGGTGCGGTTTCCGGCGCGCACCTGAACCCGGCGGTGTCGCTGGCCTTCGCGCTGCGCGGGGACTTTCCGTGGAAGCGCGTCCCGGGCTACATCGTCATCCAGCTGATCGGCGCGACGCTGGCCTGCCTGTTCCTGCGCTGGGTGTTCGGGAACGTGGAGCATCTGGGGGCGACGCTGCCGGGCCCGGGGTACAAGAACTGGCAGGCCCTGCTGATGGAGATCGTGCTCACCGCGCTGCTGGTCAGCGTGATCCTGGGCACCGCGTCGGCCGCGCAGAACGTCGGCGCGATCGCGGCGCTCGGCGTCGGCGGCTACATCGCCCTGGCCGGCCTGTGGGCAGCACCGGTCAGCGGCGTGTCGATGAACCCGGCCCGCTCCTTCGGCCCCGCCCTGGTCAGCGGTGACTGGACTAGCTACTGGGTGTACCTGGTGGGGCCGGTCGCTGGTGCTCTGATCGCCGTCGGCTGCGCGCTGGTACTGCGCGGCCGGGGCGGTGACGCCATCTCGCGTGCGGCCGGCTCCGGCGTGCTGGACGAGGGGGCCCTCACCGCCAAGGCGAAACTGTCCAAGGACATCGACCAGGGCACGGTAGTCCCCCCCGGCATCGCCGACACCGGCACGCAGCCGGGCGGGCAATGACCGGAGCCGCGCCCACGAGCCGGAACCGCGGCACGTCAGACATGCCATCGCTGCTCCGCGCTCGCACCAGGTGCGCGTCAGGAATCAGGCCGGCCGCCGCCGGCCAGTGGCGGGAACCTGCGGTCCAGGCCGGTGATCCGCATGATCTTGACGATCGACGGCTGGGGTGAGGCAAGCCGGAACGGGCAGCCGGCCTGCTGCGCGTAATCAGCCATGCGCAGCAGTGCGCCCAGGCCCCCGGCATCGCAGAAGGCCAGCGCGGCAAGGTCCACGATCACCGGCCCGTCGTGACCGTCTATGACATGCCTGACATACCTGACTGCCAGTTCGGCGGTGGCAATGTCCAGCTCGCCGCCGATGTCCACGACGGCCTCTCTCGTGGGCCAGATCCGGTGGCTCAGCTCAAGCGGCACATCGCTCAGGAGATCGTCGTGGGCTTCCGCCGCCGCGATTGCTTGCGCACCGGCAGCGGCTTCCTCAATCCCAGTTTCCAGCATCACGATCTCGTCCCCGGCGTGATCTGCTGCCACTTCCATGGAGTTCTCCGCGGATGACGTAGTCGAAAGCCGACGGTGCGGAAGCACTGTTCTCGACCGATTACCGGTAGTGACGCGAAGGTCTGCGAAACTCACCTAACCCCAGGCCTCCCCGGCCACCACCGCCGACCCAGTTCCGACGTCTAGAGCAACGCCTCGCATCCACTTGCCACTATCGCACTTCGGTTCCTAACTTCACAATCGGTCACGGCGGATGCGGTTGTCGTGCGTCCACAGCTCGAACGCCGGGCCTGGCGGGCTGCCGCGGGCTGAGTCGACTCGATGCGGTCCGCGGCTGCCTGCGGGTTCGCCGGACGGGCAGCGGCGCACGTGGCAGCCGGGCCCCCCGCATCGGCGCCGCACGGACCGACCGACTTGGGCCGCCAGCGCGAAGCCGGTAACCACAACCGCTCAAACGCGCCCGCGGAGAACCAGTGATACAAGCAGTCCGCAGCTGGGTATTGCAACTCTGGCCTGGCCCAGAGAGTCAGACACACCTCAGATAAAGTTCTGCCGGTGAAGGAACTACGCATGGTCGTAGACGATTCCGTCGCATCGGTCATCGTCGACCGCCCAGCCAAGCGGAACGCGCTGACTCAGCAGATGTGGTCCGAGCTCACCAAGATCGCTCGGACGATCGCCGGCGACCCCCGGATCGGGGTCGTCGTCGTCCGCTCCGACGTGGCGGGAGTGTTCAGCGCCGGCGCCGACATTGCCGAGTACCGCACCCATGCCGGAGATGTCAGCTGGGGGATCCGCAACCATGCTCGCGTCGAAGAGGCGCTGGAGGCGTTGCGCCGGATCCCGGTGCCGACAATCGCCGCCATCGACGGCCCGTGCATGGGCGGCGCCGGCGGAATAGCGATCGCCTGCGATTTCAGGCTCGCCACTGACCGCTCGGTCTTCGCCATAACGGCAGCGCGGCTGGGCCTCGTTTTCCCGTTTCCTGAGCTAACCGCACTCGTGGACCTGGTCGGCGCGGCGGCGGCCAAACGCATACTTCTCACTGGTGGCACTTTCAGCGCCGAGTGGGCGAGGCAGGTACGGCTCGTCGACACCGTCTGCGCGGCCGCTGAACTGCCGGCCGAACTGTCTCGCTGGATAGCGGAACTGGGCGGGTCGGCGCCCGGATCGGTTCGTGCCATGAAGAGAATGATTTCCCTGATCGCTTCCGGCCAGAGGGCCGCCACCGAAGAGACCCGAGAGATGCTGCTCGCCGCGCTGAGCGGCGACGAGCACCGGGAAGGCGTCGCAGCGTTCATGGAAGGCCGGCCGCCGACATTCAGGACGCACCCGGCATGATGATCCGCACAGTCACCGCGCCCGTGGTCTGACGGCATCTCGGCAGTACCGCTTGCTGGCTGGAGGGGCCGAATGACTGCCTTGCTCGGCGACGTGATCGTTATCTGCGTTGTCGGGTTCCTCGCCGTGGCCGGCCTGTCGCTTGCGATCGCACGGGCGCCTGCCATTCCCTCGTTTGCCCGACGGGCGCCGGCGTCCAGCGGTCCTCAGCTGCGGCAAGACCCCAATGCGCAGTTCCTCTGTGACCGAGGCTTCCTGTTCCGCAGGCGCGTCTGGTTTGTCGGGACCTGCTGCCCGCCTGCTCGGATCGACGTCTCCCGGCACAGCCAGCTGGCCGCTGCCCAAAGGCAGCAGCCAGTGTCTGTCGCGCAGTCCGGCGTCCGCGTGTGGTGGTGGTTCGAAGATGCGTTCTACTGGGAATCAGGCGGCTACGCGGCACGGGACGTGCTGGCGCTGATCCGCGACCGCCAGCGGCGAGCCGAGCAGCGCCTGGACCGGGCCCGAATGCTGCTTGACGTCGATGAAGGCCGACAGCACAGACCACACGGCCGACGTCAGTCCATCCCGCGCGA
>DATJZH010000098.1:0-6089 GCA_035499215.1 Streptosporangiaceae bacterium
CCAGTCGCCAGCCGCCCAGCGGGCGCTCAATACTGCCGTGGCGACCCTCGTGGCGCCCGGCGGCGGCGAGGCGGTCGATCAGGGCCAGCTGCTCGCGCGGTTCGACATCGGCTTCGTCCTCATGCGAGCGCCGGTCAATCCGGGGCTCGCCCAGCAGCTGGACGGGGTCGCAGGGCTCCGTCCAGTCAGCACAACCCCGGCCTTCGAGCTGTGGCGGCTCGACAGCCTGCCGACCAGAGTCCAGGTGATCGGGCCCGGCGGCACGGTAGTGCCGATCCCGTCCGGACAGGTGAACGTGTCCGGTGCCGCCGCTCCGGCTGCTGGCGGGACGCTGGAGCTCGCCGAGCCGGCTGGCGGCTGGAACGCCACGCTCAACGGCCGCCCGCTTGCCACTGTCCGCTCGCCGGGCCGGCGGCTGGGCGCAGGCATTCCGGCTTCCTCGCGGCGGTGGCACGCTCGATGTCACCCGCAATGATGCCGGCCGTGATCTTCCGCTCGTCCTCGAAGCGACGGCTCTCGTTGTCGTGGCCGTCCTCGCGCTGCCCAGTGCCCGGATGGCCGGGCAGGACGAAGCCCCGGTGAGCGCTGCGGACATGGCGGCTGCTGGCGCGAGCCAGCCGGCGGGCTCGCGCGGCCAGGACAACAGCCGCAGCCGCACTGGCGGCCGCGCCCGCGCAAGAGGCCGTGCCCGCGCAAGGTCACCGGGGGACCAGTCACCAGGAAGCCAGTCGTCCTGGCCGACGCCTGACCAGTTCTCAGGGTGGCCGCGGGAGAACCAGCCGCCGGCGTGGCTGTCCGAGGATCCACAGCCGGGCTGGTCCTCCGACAACGGTGATTGCCCGGAGCGGCCTGGCGAAGCGCGGGTCGGACTGGGCTCGGCGGGAGGCGAGGGTCCGCCCCGGTGGGCCGCCGGGCCAGGCACTGAGGGAGGTGACTGGTGAGGGACCTGTCCCGGAACCGGATCGTCCTCGCCGTCTTCGTGCTGGCCTCGGTCGCTGCGCTATACGGCGCGGCCGGGCTGAGCCCAGCACCCGGTGGCCGTGGCGCAGACCGCTCAGCTGACTTCACCGCGCCGCGCGGCCGTGTCCTCCGCCATCAGGGTCTGCCCCGGGCCCGGCTTCGCGGGTGCCGGCGGCGGCGTGGCGATAGCTACCGCCCCGGCTTCCGCGGCGGCGGGACAGGCGGTGCTGAGCCGCCTGTCGGCCACCGGCAGCACGGCAGCGGGCGCCACGGTGAGCAGCGTGAACGAGCCAGGCAAGCTGGTGACGACGGCAGCGTCCGAGGCGCCGGCCACGCCGAGAACGCAGGGATCGGGGCAGCGCACGGACGGCGGCGCGGTAATGACTGCGCCGGGTCGCGGCGGCATCATGATCTCCGCCACCGGGTCGATGGCGCAGGGGCTTGAGGCCGAGCAGACTGGTCCCACCGGACTGGTCACCGCGCGCTGCGCGGAACCAGGCACCGACTTCTGGTTCGTCGGTCCTGGTCAGCAGTCGGCATCTGACATCGAGCTCGCGCTGATGGACGCCGACGATCAGCAGGCCGATGCTCAGGTAACTGCCCTGACTGACAGCGGCCCGCTGCTCACCAGCACCGATACCGGGGTCGTGGTCCCGGCGCATGCGATGGTCACTCAGCCCCTGTCCCAGCTGCTGGAGCGGTCCAGGTTCGTGGCCCTGCACGTGAGCGCGAGCCTCGGCCGCGTCATCGCCGCGGTGCGCGAGACCAGCAACGGCTCACAGCCCGGCGGCTGGCTGCCGGTCACCGAGGCGCCAGCTAAGCGGTTCGTGCTGCCTGGCCTGCCCGGCACGGCCGGGGCCCGCGAGCTGTACATAGTCGTCCCAGGGGCCAGCAATGCGCAGGTGAGACTGACCGCCGTGACCCCCAGGGGGATTTATCAGCCGACTGGCGGCAGCGGTCTTGACCTGCCCGGCGGCTCGGCCGTCGGGGTTCCGCTGCCGTCACTTGGCGGGATTCCGGCCGCGATCGAAGTCTCTTCGAGCGTTCCGGTTACCGCGGCCGTGACCGTGCCAGGCGGCGCCGCCGGGTCGCCTGGGGCGTTCACCGCGGCGGCCCCCCCAGTACGCGAGCAGGGCGTCATGGCCGACTTGCCCGGCTCCGCCGGCGGGACTGCCGAGCTGGTGCTGTCCGCCACCGCAGGCGCGGCCAGCGTCCGCATCGCGGAGGCGACGTCGGCCGCGGCGCTCGGCAGCTTCCCCAGCCGCGTGGTGCAGGTACCTGCCGGGCACACCGTCGTCACTGCGCTCCGCCCGCCTCCCGGATCCGCCGCCGCAGCGGCTTTCGCGGCGGTGATCACACCGCTGACCGGCTCGGGACCGGTCTATGCGGGCAGCGTGATCAGCTCAGCCAGCACCGTCCAGTCGATCCTGCCGGTGGCTAGCTCGCTGACCTGGGTCCCGCTGCCGACCGTGCACAACACGCACACGGCGGTCCTGCCCTGAGGACCCGTCCGGCTACTCGTCAGCTGGGTAGCCAGGGTCGACCGCCTCGGGGTCGATGCCGAGCAGGCGGGCGAACTGCTCCACTACCACATTCAGGACGAGTTCCCCCAGTTCTTCCTCGCTGTCCGCCCTGGCAATCAGCGGCCGCCGGTAGAGCACTATCCGGGCGGGCGTGGCCGGGGCGCCGGCGTGGCCGGCGCCGGGCGAGCCAGGATCGAGCCGGGCTAGCGGCACCGGCTCAGGATCGTCGTCGGCCAGGTCGGCGGCAGGGATTTCCTCGACGGCGAACTCGATTCCGGCGAGCTCTGCCTCCCAGCGCGGCTCTAGCTGGGAGACGGCCTGGAGCACCAGGTCATCGAACTGCTCAGCGCGGCTGCGATGGAAGGGTGAGTCCGGGGGAGCGAGCAGGCCGCGCAGCCCCCGGCCGTGCCTGTCCCGGCGGCGGATTCGCGCGGCACCTGGCGGCGGGCTGTCGCAGGTGCTCACGGTTACCGAGCGTATCCCGGGTATCCGCGCCTGCCGGCGATGCGCGGCTTGATTGTCCCCGCCGCTGCCGCCGTCCTGCCCGCGCCGGCCGGACCGTCCCGGCGAGGTCAGCCGTGGAGACACGATCGTGCAGAGTGCCCCGGGTGGTGGCGTTACCGCCTGCCGGTCGGTACGGTCAGCCGTTGTGAGCGATGTACGCGGGCCTGCCTTCTGCGGGACGTGCCGGCCCGCGACCGTCCCGCTCGGAACAGAGAGCGCCGCCATGACCGGCACCGTTCGCGGAGCCCTGAGCGAGGTGGGCCGTTGAGCCCGCGCACCTGCTCCCGGCCCGCGTGCAGGCGGACGGCGGTGTACACGCTGACCTACGTATACCGGGACTCCACCGCGGTGCTGGGACCGCTGGCTGCCTATGTCGAGCCGCACTGTTATGACCTGTGCGCAGCCCATGCGGACCGGCTGACGGCGCCGCGGGGATGGGACGTGGTCCGGCTTCCGGCCGGACCGGCCGAGGAAGCGGCGGACGACCTCGAGGCGCTCGCCAACGCGGTCAGGGAGGCGTCGGTGCCGCGTGCTGCCGTCGAGCCCGTCGGGCAGGGAGTAGAGGTCAGCCGCCGCGGCCATCTGCGGGTGCTGCGGTCAGGGCCGCCGGACCGGGGACGGCTCGGCTAGCGGGCTAGCGGATTGGCGCGCGCCGCGCCGTGCGCCAGCCCGGTAAGGTCGGTAGTCGCGTCCCGCCGCAGCGGGACCGCGACCGAAAGCGGCAGGCGGGAGGCAGCTCACGGTGGCCGAGTACGCCAAGATCTTCAAGGCCTACGACATTCGCGGGATCGTGCCGGACGAGCTTGACGAGGCGGTCGCGGCAGCGGCAGGTGCCGCGCTCGTCCGGCTGACGGGCGCCGACGCGGTGGTGACGGTGCATGATATGCGTACTTCGTCCGGCCCGCTCGCCGATGCGTTCGGCCAGGGCGCGGCGTCGCAGGGCGCCGAAGTGATATCCGGCGGGCTCGGCTCAACCGACATGCTGTACTACGCGAGCGGCAGTCTGGATGTTCCCGGCGCCATGGTCACGGCGAGCCACAACCCGGCCAAGTACAACGGGATCAAGCTGTGCCGGGCAGGCGCCCGGCCGGTCGGCCAGGACACCGGGCTGGCCGAGGTTCGTGAGATGGCGGTGAACGGAATACCCGCGGGTCAGACCCCGGCGGGGAAGATTACCGAGCGCGATCTGCTATCCGGCTACGCCGCGCACCTGAAGACTCTCGTCGACCTGACCGGCATCCGCCCGCTGAGGGTGGCCGTGGACGCTGGCAACGGGATGGCGGGCTACACGGTGCCCAGGGTATTCGACGGGCTGCCGATCGAGATCGTGCCGCTGTATTTCGAGCTGGATGGCACTTTCCCTAACCATGAGGCGAATCCGATCGACCCGGCGAACCTCGCCGACCTGCAGCGCGGCGTGATCGCGTCCGGGGCGGATGTGGGCCTGGCCTTCGACGGCGACGCCGACCGGTGCTTCGTCGTGGACGAGCGCGGCGAGACTGTCTCGCCGTCAGTGCTGACCGCGCTGATCGCGGTGCGGGCGCTGAGCGCGGAGCCCGGCGCCGCGGTCATCCACAACCTGATCACCTCCCGGGCAGTCCCCGAAATCATTTCCCAGCACGGTGGCAGGCCGATACGCACGCGGGTCGGGCATTCGTTCATCAAGGCGCGGATGGCGGAAACGGGAGCGGTGTTCGGCGGCGAGCACTCGGGCCACTTCTACTTCCGGGATTTCTGGTTCGCCGATTCGGGCATGCTCGCTGCCCTGCACTTGCTGGCAGCGCTCGGCGCGCAAGACGGCCCGCTGTCGGCGCTGCTCGCCGGATACGCGCGCTATGTCGCATCAGGCGAGATCAACAGCGAGGTGAGCGACCAGGACGCTGCGATCAGCCGGGCCAGGGCCGCGTTCGCCGACCGCCCCGGGGTTAGCACAGATGATCTTGACGGTCTAACTGTCAGCTGCCAGGACTGGTGGTTCAACCTGCGGCCGTCCAATACCGAGCCCTTGCTGCGTCTCAATGCTGAGGCCGGCGATGACGCGACACTGGCCAGCGTCCGCGACGAGGTGCTGCGCATCGTGCGCGCTGACAACCGCGAGGCCCAGGTCCGATGACATCCGGGAGAGAGCATAGTGAACATCGATGACTGGCTGCTCGAAATTCTGGCCTGCCCCAAATGCCACTCTCCGCTTCGCGCAGACGAGGCGGCCAGCGAGCTTGTCTGCACGGGGCCCGACGGCCTTGCCTACCCGGTGCGCGACGGCATCCCGGTCCTGCTCATCGACGAGGCGCGTGATCCGGCGGCTGGCTAGCCAGCCGGGGGCCGCTGGAAAGCTGTCGTTATCAGCGCTGACCGTCCTGCCGCCACGGGCCGCCCGCCTGCCGGGGCGCACGGCACCGGAAAGCGGACGGTGCTGGCCGCGCTGGGCGCGAACCTGGGCATTGCGGCGACCAAGTTCGTGGCTTTTTTCATCACCGGCTCGGCGTCGATGCTGGCCGAGTCCATACATTCGGCAGCCGACTCGGGCAACGAGGCGCTCTTGCTCCTCGGCCGTAGCCGGGCCCGGCGGGAGCAGACCGAGGAACACCAGTTCGGTTTCGGCGCTGAGCGTTACTTCTATGCCTTCATCGTTGCCGTCGTGCTGTTCACCGTCGGCGCTCTCTTTTCCGTCTACGAGGGCATTCAGCGGATCTCCCGTCCGGAGCATGTCACGTCGCCGGTGGTGGCGTTCGCTGTGCTCGCAGTCGCCTTCGCCCTCGAGGGATTCTCGTTCCGCACCGCGATCGTCGAGTCGAATCGCTCCCGCGGCCGAAGCGGATGGCCCAGCTTCATCCGGCACGCCAAGGCGCCTGAACTGCCGACGGTCCTGCTGGAGGACTCGGCCGCGCTCGTCGGCCTGTTCTTCGCTCTGTGCGGCGTGGCCCTGACGACCATTACCGGGAACGGGCGATGGGACGGCGTCGGCTCACTGGCGGTCGGCGTGCTGCTCGGATGCGTTGCGGTGATCCTGGCAACCGAGATGAAGAGCCTGCTGATCGGGGAGTCGGCGAGCGCTGGCGTGGAAGACGCGATCGTCTCGGCGATCGAGGGCGGCCCCGAGGT
>DATJZH010000099.1:0-10908 GCA_035499215.1 Streptosporangiaceae bacterium
CGGGCATGACCTGCCATCCTGGTACTGCCCGCCGTGCCGTCTTCGTCCCGGCTGGCATGGTTTACCGTCCTGTCGTCGGGGCGCCAGTAATCGCGCACGAGACTACTACTCTCAGTGATTTCGTGTTACATATTGTGGGCAACTGGCAGGCCGTCCCATGCGCTGCTGGCCGTCTGCCCAACAGCGGCACAGCGGCCCTACGGCCCGCGCGGCGCGGCGCAGCGGCCCTGCGCCGGCCCTGCGCCGGGGCGCCGCCGGGCAACCAGGCCCTACGGCCCGCGCGGCGCAGCGGCCCCAGGATGCGCACGAGCTGAGAGTCAGTTCCTGGCTGTACGGTTCTGTCTGACGACACCGGCAGAAGGGCGGGCAGCATGACGAGCGCGGAGCGCACAACGACTGGCGAGCGCGCCGACCTGCTCGCGATCCTGGCCAGGGCGCGGTATTTCCTGCGCAACACGGCCCGCGGTCTCACCGACGAGCAGGCGGCCGAGCGCACCACCGTCAGCGAGCTGTGCCTGGCCGGCCTGATCAAGCACGTCGCGCTCATCGAGCGGCAATGGGTCAGCTTTATCCTCGACGGCCCGTCGGCGATGGGGCGCTGGGACGATGGCGGCTCCGGTGACTGGTCGGACGGGTTCCGCATGCTGGCAGGCGAGACTCTGGCCGGACTGCTGGAGCAGTATGCGCAGGTAGCGAGCCGGACAGACGACATCGTGGCTGCACTGCCCGACCTGGACGCCACCCAGCCACTGCCCGAGGCTCCCTGGTTCGAGCGGGGGGCAAGCTGGTCAGCGCGCCGGGTCCTGCTGCATGTGATCGCGGAGACAGCGCAGCATGCCGGTCACGCTGACATCATCCGCGAGACGCTGGATGGCGCCAAGTCCATGGGCTAGAGAAAGGCATGCTCTCGCCCTGCCCCCGCTGGCAGCACCGGGTCCGCCGGGGCGCGCAGTACTTCCGGCGAAGCCAGATCAGGCTGCGGCGGGGGATCCGTTCTCAACGCCGTGGCGTGGCGGATCAATCTGACCGGCGGGGGAGAAATCGCTGCCGTCCCGGCGGCACGCGGACCTCGAAGACACATCTGCCGCCGGCCCCGGGTTACGCCTGCCGCCGCCGGCCCCGGGTTACGCCTGCCGCCGCCCCCGGCTTACGCCTGCCGCACGTCCGGTGAGCGACATAGGCCTGAACTGGCGTCTAGCGGGCAGCATGACAGGAAGAGGAGGAGTCATGGCCTGCACACTGCACGTGGCCTGGGACGAGCGGCTGGCCTCCTACGACTTCGGCATCGCCCATCCCCTGGCGCCTGTCCGGGTCGAGCTGACGATCGAGCTGGCGCGCGCGTTCGGCCTGTTCGCCGCGGCCGGGGTGTCGGTCCATCGCCCGGCGCCTGCCACTGACGTGCAACTCGAGATGGTGCACGTCCAGCGCTACATCTCGGCAGTGCGCCTCGCTGGCGGCCCGGATCCGGACTCTTCGGTGCTGAGCTTCGGCCTCGGCACCGAGGATGACCCGGTGTTCCACGACATGCACGACGCGTCGGCGCTGGTGGCAGGCGCGACCCTGGCAGCGGCCCGCGCCGTCTGGACCGGCGTGGCGCGGCACGGCGCGAGCATCGCAGGCGGGCTGCACCACGCCATGCGCGCGAGCGCGAGCGGCTTCTGCGTGTATAACGATCCGGCGATCGCGATTGCCTGGCTGCTGCTGGCAGGCGCCGAGCGGATCGCCTATCTCGACATCGACGTGCACCACGGCGACGGGGTGCAGGCGGCTTTCTACAATGATCCGCGGGTGCTGACCATCAGCCTGCACGAGCGTCCGCCGCGCTTTCCCGGCACCGGGCTGCCGTCCGAGACTGGCGGGCCGGGAGCGCGGGGATCGGCGGTGAACGTTGCGCTTCCCGCCGGGACCAGTGACGCCGGGTGGCTGCGCGCCTTCCACGCCGTCGCGCCGCCGCTGCTGCGGGCGTTCAGGCCCCAGATCCTGGTCAGCCAGCATGGCTGCGATACTCACTGGCTCGATCCCCTCGCCGACATGGAGCTGTCGATCGACGCGCAGCGCGCGGCGCATGTCGCGGTCCACCAGCTGGCCCACGAGGTAGCGGCCGGCCGCTGGCTGCTGACCGGGGGCGGCGGCTACGAGCTGCTCCACGTCGTGCCGAGAACCTGGGCGCATCTGCTTGCGGAAGCCGCCGGATATCCGATCGACCCGGCGGCGAGCATCCCGGCAGCCTGGCGCGAGTACGCTTTCCGCCGCACCGGCCGCCGGGCACCAGAGCGCATGACCGAAGGGAAAAGTCCCGAATACGCGCCCTTCGAGTCGGGATACGACCCGGAAGACCCACTTGACCAGGCCATCCTGGCGACGAGGATGGCCGTATTCCCCGAGCACGGCCTGCTGCCGCTGCCCTAGCCCTGGCCGTACGACAGGAGGACATCGTCCGACAGCCGCGGCCAGGCCTGCGCCGCCCACGGGCCGAAGTCGCGGTCCGCCAGGCCGGCACAGGCGATCCCGGCCTCGGGATCCACCCACAGAAAGCTGCCGGAGCGGCCGAAATGACCGAAGGTCGCCGCCGAGTTCCGCGAGCCGGTCCAATGCGGTGCCTTGCTGTCGCGAATTTCGAATCCGAGCCCCCAGTCGCAGCGCGGCTGAGGGCCGAACCCGGGCACGACTCCCGGCAGGCCAGGGAAGGCAGTCGTGGTCGCCTCGGCCATCAGCTGCGAGTCGATAAGCGAGGGGCTGAGCAGCTCGGCCGCCAGCGTCGCGAGGTCGCTCAGCGGCCCGGCAGCGCCCCAGCTCGGTGAGCCGTCAAGGCGAGTGTGCAGCAGCCGTAGCGGCAGGCAGATCTCGTCGGCCAGCAGCAGTTCGAAGGACTGGCCGGCCCGCGCGGCAGCGATCTGAGCCACAATCTCGAAACCGCGGTTGGAGTAGATGCGCCGCCGTCCTGGCTTGCTGAGTATCGTGTCGCCGTCGAGTCCGAGACCCGAGGCGTGGGACATCAGGTGCCGGATCGTCGCCCCCGGCGGGCCGGCCGGCTCATCGAGGTCGAGGAGGCCGCGCTGCACGCAGTCGAGCGCCGCCAGCGCGGTGAGCAGTTTGGTGACCGAGGCCCAGGCAAAAGGCCGGTCGAGCGGGCCGTGCGACGCAATCAGGCCCGCCGGGGAGGTGACCGCCACTGCGGCCGTCCGGGCCGGCCAGGACGCAACCTGATCCAGCGGGCCTTCCATCGCCTCCTGCTTCGGCTCGGCCTTCGATACGGTACAAGGAGGATTATCGACGCAATCAGCACCGGCCGGCGGCCAGGCCGGGCGCAGGCTAGTTTTGGGTAGATACCCGGTTGCTGCCGCAGGCAAGACCATGGCTGTGCCGCGGCCTGCGCGGCGCGGGGCTCGCGCCGTCGATGAAGGGATCACCATGCTGGAAGATCTTGACCCGGCCGAGACCCGTGAGTGGGTGGATGCGCTTGATTCGGTGATGACGTTCGAGGGCGCTGACCGTGCCTTCTACCTGCTGGACGAGGTGATCGCGGAGGCCCGGCGGAAGGGTGCGCCGGTCCCGTACAGCGCCACCACCCCGTACCTGAACACGATCCCGCCCGACCGGGAAGACCGGCTGAGCCCGCACGAGCTGTCCATCGATCACCGCATCCGGTCCCTGATCCGGTGGAACGCGCTGGCGATCGTGCTGCGCGCCAACGCGGAGTCCTCCGAGCTTGGCGGTCATATCGCCAGCTTCCAGTCCGCGGCCACGCTCTACGACGTCGGCTTCCAGCATTTCTTCCACGCGCCGAACGACCGGCACGCTGGTGACCTGCTGTTCATCCAGGGCCATTCCTCGCCGGGCATCTACGCGCGCTCGTTCGTCGAGGGCCGGCTTACCGAGGATCAGCTGAAAAGGTTCCGGATGGAGGTCGACGGCGGCGGCCTCGCGTCCTACCCGCACCCGTGGCTGATGCCGGACTACTGGCAGATGCCGACGGTGTCGATGGGCCTCGGCCCGATCATGGGGATCTACCAGGCGCGCTTCCTCAAGTACCTGGCGAGCCGCGGCCTGGCGGACACCTCCGGGCGCAAGGTCTGGGTTTTCCTCGGCGACGGCGAGACCGACGAGCCCGAGTCGCTTGGCGCCATCGCGCTGGCCAGCCGGGAGAAGCTGGACAACCTCATCTTCGTGATCAACTGCAACCTGCAGCGGCTGGACGGCCCCGTCCGGGGCAATGGCAAGATCATCCAGGAGCTTGAGGGCATCTTCCGTGGCGCGGGCTGGAATGTGATCAAGACGATCTGGGGCGGCGGCTGGGATCCGCTGATTGCCCGTGACTCCACCGGAGTGCTGCTCAAGCGGATGGAGGAATGCGTCGACGGCGAATACCAGGACTTCAAGTCGAAGAACGGCGCGCACGTCCGGGACAGGTTCTTCGGCAAGTACCCGGACCTGCTCGAGATGGTGGCGGGCATGACCGACGACGAGATCTGGGCGCTCAACCGCGGCGGCCATGACCCGAACAAGGTCTATGCCGCGTACTCGGCTGCGGTGCGGACCGTCGGCCAGCCCACCGTCATCCTGGCCAAGACCATCAAGGGCTACGGCATGGGGGAGTCGGGCGAGGGCCAGAACATCACCCACCAGCAGAAGCACATGGCCAGCGCGGCGCTGGTGCGGTTCCGCGACCGTTTCGACCTGCCGCTGACCGACGGGCAGCTGGCGGAGCTGCCTTTCCTGCGCTTCTCGGACGACAGTCCGGAGATGGCCTACCTGCGGGAGCGGCGCGACGCTCTCGGCGGCAGCCTGCCGGCCCGGCGGCGGCGGTCGACGCAGTCGCTGACCGTGCCTGCGCTCAGCGCCTTCGGCGGCCAGCTCGGCGGCACGCCGGGCCGCGAGATCTCCACCACCATGGCGTTCGTGCGGGTCCTGAACACGCTGCTGCGCGACAGGCAGATCGGCAAGCGGGTCGTCCCGATCGTCGCCGACGAGTCCAGGACGTTCGGGATGGAGGGCATGTTCCGCCAGTTCGGCATCTTCAGCCAGGCCGGGCAGCTCTACCAGCCCGAGGACGCCAGCCGGCTCATGTACTACCGTGAGGCACCCGATGGCCAGATGCTCCAGGAGGGCATCAACGAGGCAGGCGCGATGGCGTCATGGATCGCCGCGGCGACGGCCTACAGCACCAGCGACGTGCCGATGATCCCGTTCTACATCTTCTACTCGATGTTCGGCTTCCAGCGGGTCATGGACCTTGCCTGGGCGGCCGCAGACTCGCGGGCCCGCGGTTTCCTGCTCGGCGGGACATCCGGCCGGACCACGCTCAACGGCGAGGGGCTGCAGCATGAGGACGGGCACAGCCACGTTCTCGCCGCGGTCATCCCCAGCTGCGTGTCCTACGACCCGACGTATTCCTACGAGGTTGCCGTCATCGTCCAGGAGGGGCTGCGGCGGATGTTCGCCGAGCAGGAGGACGTGTTCTTCTACATCACCTTGATGAACGAGAACTACGAGCATCCGGCGCTGCCCGAGGGCGCCGAGGCCGGGATTCTCAAGGGGATGTACCTGCTCAGGGAAGGCAGCACCGAGGCAGCCGCCGCCGCGGGCGGTGAAACCGGCGTCTCGCGGGTTCAGCTGCTCGGCAGCGGCACGATCCTGCGCGAGGTGCTCGCGGCCGCCGATCTGCTGGCGGCCGACTACGGCATCACGGCGGACGTGTGGAGCGCGCCGAGCTTCACCGAGCTGCGCCGCGACGGGCTCGCGACGCAGCGGTGGAACATGCTGCATCCGACCGAGCCGCCCCGGCGCAGCTATGTCGAGACGTGCCTGGCCGGCCGGGCGGGCCCGGTGGTCGCCGCGACCGACTATGTCAAGTCCTTCGCCGACCAGATCCGCCCCTTCGTCCCGCAGCGCTACCGGGTCCTGGGCACTGACGGCTTCGGCCGGTCGGACTACCGCCGGAACCTGCGGCGCTTCTTCGAGGTCGACCGGCACTACGTCGCGCTGGCCGCACTTGCCTCACTCGCCGAGGACGGGACGATGCCGGCGGCCACCGTCGCTGACGCGATCTCGCGATACGGGATCGATGCCGGCAAGCCTGATCCGGCCACGGCATGACGCAGCATCACCGCGCAGAAATATCCGTGATCAGCAACGCCGTCCAGGGGAGCAACCGTGCCCACCGCAACTGAAGTCAGCGTCCCCGACCTCGGCGATTTCTCCGGCGTGCCGGTCATCGAGATCCACGTCGCGGCCGGGGACGTGGTAACAGAGGAGGATCCGCTGATCACGCTGGAATCGGACAAGGCGACCATGGATGTCCCATCGCCCGCGGCCGGCACGGTCCGCGAGCTCCGGGTCAAGAAGGGCGACCTGGTCAGCGAGGGGTCGCCCATCCTCCTGCTCGACACCGACGGCGGACTCGCCCAGCCGCCGCCGCTGACGGATCAGCAGGAGCCGCCCGCCCGGGAGGCCGCCGACTCCGTCGCAGCGGTGCAGGAACCGGCCCGCCGCTCCGCCGAGTCAGTCCCGCCGCCAGCGGCCAGCGCTCCGGTGCCCGCCGCCCCGGCCGGGCCGCCCGCCGGCTTCGACGGCGTGCACGCTGGCCCCGGCGTGCGGAGGCTGGCCCGCGAGCTCGGCCTTGACCTCACCACCGTGTCCGGGACCGGGCCGAAAGGCCGCATCACCAAGGAGGACCTGCTCGCGGCCGACCGCGGGACCGCTATCCCCCCGGTCGGCGCTGGCACGCCAGCCAGCGGCGTCCCGCCGGCCGGCGCTGTCCCGCCAGGCAGCGTGCCAGCTGGTGCCGGGTCGGCGCCTGCCGCCGGGATCCCGGAGATCCCCGCGCAGGATTTCTCGAAATTCGGCCCGGTGGAGATCCGGCCCCTGTCGCGGATCCAGCGGCTTTCCGGCCCGCAGCTGCACCGGGCGTGGCTCAACGTCCCGCACGTCACCCATAACGACGAGGCGGACATCACCGACCTCGAGGCTTTCCGCAAGGAACTCGACACCGCCGCCAGGGCCGAGGGCTACCGGGTAACGCTGCTTGCCTTCCTGATGAAGGCATCGGTCCGCGCCCTGCGGGTGTTCCCCAAATTCAACAGTTCCCTGGCCCCGGAGCAGGACGCGCTGATCTACAAGAGCTACTTCCACATCGGGGTCGCGGTGGACACTGCGGACGGGCTGGTGGTGCCGGTAATCCGCGATGTGGACCGCAAGGGCATCCAGGAGATAAGCCAGGAGCTCGGCGCGGTCTCGGCTAGGGCCAGAGACGGCAAGCTCGGCATGGCCGAACTGCAGGGCGGCTGCTTCACGATCTCCAGCCTCGGCGGCATCGGCGGTACCGGCTTCACGCCGATCGTCAATGCCCCCGAGGTGGCGATCCTCGGCGTGGTGCGCTCCAGGACCGCCCCGGTGTGGGACGGCGCCGCGTTCGCGCCGCGATTGATGCTGCCCGTCTCGCTCTCCTATGATCACCGGGTCATCGACGGCGCGATGGCTGCCCGTTTCGCCCGCCACCTTTGCCGCTTGCTCGAGGACATCCGCCGGCTCGTGCTCTGAGCGCGGCTGCCCCCTCGGCTAACCCGCATTCCATCCCTGGAGCCTGACGTGGACATTCGAATCCCGGACATCGGTGACTTCCGCGACGTCGCCGTCATCGAGGTGCACGTCTGCCCGGGCGACGTCGTGGCAGCCGAAGACCCGATCATCACGCTCGAGTCCGACAAGGCGACGATGGACATTCCCGCGCCGGCCGCCGGGACAGTCGGTGCGGTCGTCGTCAGTGTCGGCGACCGTGTCAGCGAGGGTGACCTCATCATGCGGCTGGAGGACGGGCCGGCCGGGGCCGGCCTGGCCAGCGCGGTGCGGGAGCGGGTAACCGGTGACGCCGCCCCGCTGCCGGCCGACCCGCCCGGCTACGGCTCGTCCAGCGGCATGTACGACGTGATCGAGGTTGCGGTCCCCGACATCGGCGACTTCGCCGACGTGCCGGTGATCGAGGTGTATGTCGGCGCCGGTGACGAGGTGGCAGCCGAGGATCCGCTCATCACGCTGGAGTCCGACAAGGCCACCATGGACATCCCGGCACCGGTGGCGGGCACCATCGCCAGCGTCCGGGTGGCGGTCGGCGACCGCGTCTCCGCCGGGCGCCGCATCATGGACCTGCGCATCGGCGAGGCGCCCCAGCCGCAGGCACCTGCCGGGCCGGCGCCCAGCACCGCGCGCACGCCTGAGCCGGCTGCCGTGCCTGCGGTGCCTGCGGCGCCGCCGGGCGTCACCGCCGAGGTGCTCGTCCTCGGCGCCGGGCCTGGCGGCTACTCGGCGGCGTTCCGGGCTGCCGACCTCGGCAAGAAGGTCGTGCTTGTCGACCGCTGGCCGGCACTGGGCGGGGTCTGCCTCAATGTCGGCTGCATCCCTTCCAAGGCACTCCTGCACGCCGCCAAGGTCATCGCCGAGACCAAGGAGATGAGCGAGCACGGCGTCGTGTTCAGCGCTCCGGCGATCGATGTCGGCAAGCTGCGGGCGTGGAAGGACGGCGTCGTCGGACGGCTGACCGGCGGCCTTGCCGGGCTGGCCAGACAGCGCAAGGTCACCGCGATCCGCGGCTACGGCCGCTTCGCCTCGCCGCACCAGCTGCAGGTCGAGCTCGCCGAGGGCGCGACCACGACCGTGGACTTCGAGCAGGCGATCATCGCTTCGGGCTCCGAGCCGCTGACGCTGCCGTTCATCCCGGCCGG
The DNA here is from genome assembly GCA_035499215.1 of Streptosporangiaceae bacterium. Taxonomy (GTDB): domain Bacteria; phylum Actinomycetota; class Actinomycetes; order Streptosporangiales; family Streptosporangiaceae; genus DATJZH01. The sequence continues at coordinate 8,718 of DATJZH010000099.1, forward strand.
CGACCAGCGGGTCGTGGACTCCACGGGCGCGCTGCAGCTCGATGAGGTGCCGCGGCGGCTGCTCGTGCTCGGCGGCGGGATCATCGGGCTTGAGATGGCGACCGTCTACCACGAACTCGGCGCGCGGGTCACCATCGTCGAGCTGATGGACCAGCTGATCCCTGGCGCGGACAAGGATCTGGTCAGCCCGCTCGCCAAGCGGGTCACCGGGCAGTACGAGAACATCTACCTCAAGACGAAGGTGACGAGCATCGAAACCCGGCCTGAGGGCCTGGTCGTGTCCTTCGCCGGCGCCAGGGCGCCGGCGACCGACACCTTCGACAAGATCCTCGTAGCCGTGGGCCGCCGTCCCAATGGCAAGCTCATCGGTGCCGAGAAGGCCGGCGTCACTGTCGACGACCGCGGCTTCATTCCGGTCGACAAGCAGCTGCGGACCAGCGCGGCGCACATTTTCGCCATCGGTGACGTCGTGGGCCAGCCAATGCTGGCGCACAAGGCCATGCACGAGGGAAAGGTCGCCGCGGAAGTGACGGCGGGCCGCAGCAGCTTCTTCGACGCGCGCGTCATCCCGTCGGTCGCCTACACAGATCCCGAGGTTGCCTGGGCCGGGATGACCGAGAACGAGGCCAAGGCCGCTGGCATGCCGTACGGCAAAGGCGTCTTCCCCTGGGCAGCCAGCGGCCGCTCGCTCTCGCTCGGCCGGGCCGAAGGAATGACCAAGCTGCTGTTCGACGCCGCGACCGGCCAGGTCATCGGCTGCGGCATCGTCGGGCCGAACGCGGGCGACCTCATCGCCGAGGCGGCACTGGCGATCGAGATGGGGGCCGACGCGGCCGACATCGGCCTGACGATCCACCCGCATCCCACCCTGTCGGAGACCGTCGCCATGGCGGCAGAAGCCTTCGAGGGCACGATCACCGATCTGTACCTGCCCGGGCGATAGCGCATCAAGCGTCAGGGTGCCTTTCCGACACGCGGTAGCGCCACCCGTGACATTGGCCAGCTAGCCGACTACCGTCACATATGGGGCAGGTGGGTGGCCGGGCCGGGCGGCGCTGCAAGACGGCTCGGAGGCGTGCACGCTGAGCCATTGCCTCGGTCCTGGTGCGCTGCGGTGGCGGTGCCCGGGAATTTCAGTGGCGCCTTTTGGCAGGCCGGTCGGGGGGATTATGCCTGAGCCAGTCCGCAGCTGCCAGCGTTACCTGCCCGGCCTGGACGGGCTGCGCGCGCTGGCCGTGCTAGCTGTGCTCGCCTATCACCTGCAGCTGGGCTGGGCCCGGGGCGGCCTGCTCGGGGTGGGGGTGTTCTTCACGCTGAGCGGCTACCTCATTACCGATCTGCTGCTCGGCCAGCGGGAGGCTACCGGCAGGCTGCGGCTGGCGGACTTCTGGCTCCGCCGCGCACGGCGGCTGCTGCCGGCACTGTTCGTGCTGCTGGCGGTGGTGCTCGCATGGGTCACGCTGCTGGCGAGGCAGCAGCTCCCGGCTGTCCGGGGAGCGGTGCTGTCCTCGGTCGGCTATGTGAGCAACTGGTGGCTGATCGCCCAGCACAACTCGTATTTCGCCCAGTTCGGCCCGCCGTTACCGCTCGGTCACCTGTGGTCCCTCGCGGTCGAGGAGCAGTTCTACCTGGTGTGGCCGTGGCTGCTGTGGCTCGGCCTGCGGTGCGCGCGCGGCCGGCCCGAGCGGGCCTACGGCAAGCTGGCGGCAGCTGCCTTAGTGCTGGCCGCTGTGTCAGCGCTGGCGATGGCGCTGCTTTATCATCCCGGCTACGACCCGACGCGGGTGTATGACGGCACGGATACGCGAGCCTTCGGCCTGCTGATCGGCGCGGCGCTGGCATTCGTCTGGCCGAGCGGCCAGCTCAGCGGAAACGTCACTGCCCGCGGCCGCCGGATCCTCGACAGCGCCGGGGTCATCGGCCTCGGCGTGATAGCCCTGATGATCTGGCGCACGAATGAGTACTCGCCGTTTCTCTACCGGGGCGGGCTGCTCCTGCTGTCGATCGCCACAGCGCTCGCGGTGGGTGCCGCGGCGTCGCCTGCCAGCAGGGTAGGCGTGGCACTGGGCTGGAGGCCGCTGCGCTGGATAGGCGTCCGGTCGTATGGCATTTATCTCTGGCATTATCCCGTCATCGCGCTGACGTCCCCGGCGGACGGCCGGGAGAGCCTGGTCCGCGCTGCCCTGCAGGT
>DATJZH010000100.1:0-16778 GCA_035499215.1 Streptosporangiaceae bacterium
GTGCACTCCGGCGACGCCGGGAATCTGCGTGAGCTGGCCGATGGTTTCCGCGCACAGCCGCTCGCCCTCCCCGGCGAGCCGGTCCGCGCCCGCGGCGCGCAGCCGGTCGGCGACCGGCTCGGGGACATGCACGCCAGGCACCTTGCCCTGCAGATGGCTGAGCGCCCGCAGGGACAGGATCGGCCCGACGCCCGCCAGGATGGAGCACCGCTCGTGCAGGCCGAGGTCGCGCACCCGTGCCATCCAGTCGGCGAAGGCGGGCACGTCGAAGACGAACTGGGTCTGCACGAACTGGGCACCCGCGGCTACCTTGGCGGCGAGCCGGGCTGCGCTGGCCTCGGGCGGCCCGGCCGGGTTCTCGACGGCGCCGATAAGCCAGCTGGGGGCCGGCTCGACCGCGCGCCCCGACATCAGCCGCCCTTCGTCGCGCATGGTCCTGGCAGCGCTGATCAGCTCGGTGCTGTTCAGGTCGAACACCGGCCTGGCGTCTGCATGGTCGCCCTGCCTGGGATGGTCCCCGGTCATCAGCAGCACGTTGGGTATGCCCATCGCGGCGGCGGATATCAGCTCCGATTGCAGCGCGATCCGGTTCCGGTCCCGGCAGGTCAGCTGCATGATCGGCGGCACGCCGACGGAGAGCGCGGCCAGGCTCCCCGCCCAGCTCGCCAGCCGGACCGAGGCGCTCTGGTTGTCGGTGATGTTCACCGCGTCGACCCAGTCCCGCAGCAGCGCGGCCGTCCGCCGGACCGGCTCGGCGTCGGCGCCGCGCGGCGGGCCGATCTCCGCCGTGACGGCGAACTCGGGTGCCGCGAGCGCGCGCTGCAGCCGGCCGGGCGCTCGCGCCGGGTGCTGATCTGGGCCAGCCGGGCCGCCGTCCGGCTTGTCCGTCATGCCGCGGAGCCTACCCTGCCGCCGTGACCTGGGCCGCAACCGAAAGCGCCGTCGCAGTCCCGCGCCCGGTGTCCGGCAGTATCAGCCGCAGGGTCAGCCGCCGACTGGCGCCAGCACCGCGGGCTGGCCGTCGACAGTGGTGCTGACCTGGCGCCGCACCACGCTGAGCGGGCCGAGCCCGGCCAGCGCCGCGGTCATCTCGGCGGCGAGCCCGGTGCGGGCAGACGTCGACTCCGCGATGCCCAGCGATGCCGTCCCGGTGAGCATGGCCGGGGTGATCTCACCGGTGTGGGCGATGGCCTGCGCCCTGGCGCCGCAGTCGCGGGCCAGCACGGACAGCTGGCGGACATCGGCCGACTCCGGCGCGCCCAGGATCAGCACCAGGTCGGCTCCGGATGCGATAGCGCGGATGCTGTCCGCGCGATCAGTGGCCGCGTAGCAGAACCCGTCCGGGTGCGGCCCGCGGACAGCGGGGAAGCGTGACCGCAGCGCGGTCGCCACGGGTGCGCTGTCCTCGACCGGGAGGCCCGGCTGCAGCAGGTAGGAAATCCGCCGGGCATCGCCGGCCCGCAGCGCCGCGGTGCCCGCCGGCGTGGCGACTACCGTCGCCGAGCCGCCGGCGTGGCCGGCTATCGCCGCCGCGGCCGGGTGTCCTGGCTGGCCGATGAGGACCAGATGATCGCCGCGGTCGGCCAGCCTGCGCGCGTGCGCCTGAGCCAGGGCCACGAACGGGCAGGTCGCGTCGATGATCTCGAGCCCGCGTGCGGCCGCCTCGTCGCGCACCTGCGGCGGGACGCCGTGCGCGGCGAAGACGACGATGTCCCCGCTGGGGATGTCGGACAGCGAGCCGCCGAAGACGGCCCCCCGGCCGGCCAGCTCGCTGGCCGCCTGCTCGGGGGCGGCGAACTGGCCGAGAATATGGACTCCGCGGCCCCGGACCTCGGCGTCGGCCACGGCTTTCTCCGCGGTTCCGAGTGCGCGGTTCGCGCCGTCGCACCACGGGGCCGCCCCCGTCAGCAGCCTGCGGGTGCCGAGCGCCGCCGTCCACTCCTCGACCGCCGAGCGGGCGGCGGCTACGGCCAGCCGGTCGGCGGGAGATGCCGCGGCGGCCAGCACGGTCACCGGGCCCTGGTGCTGACGGCACTTCACGGCGAACAGCACGGCGCCGTCATCGTCATCCTGCGGATCCTGGGATCGCGGCACCGCCGCGAGCCGGACGGGCCTGCCTTTGCGCCGCAGGCTGCCAGCCACGAGCGGCGCCGCCGGGCAGTGCAGCAGGCCGCGGACCGGATCCCCGACCTCGGTGGGCACCAGCACCTCGCCTGGCTGAGCAGTGAGGCCGGGTGCCTGGAACTCCCGCACAACGGATCGGTTCATCCCGCCATCCCCCCGGTGGCCACGTCACCACGCGCGCACGTGGCCCGGCACGCGCGATGCGGCCAGTTGGCAACGCACCACGCAGCCGGTGCGTGCTTCTTTCCCCGGCCGACTTCCCAGTTCGCCCTAGGGTTCGCCAAGCTTCGGCCTGCCGCAGGGCCGGCGCCTTGCCGGAGATAATCGACCATCCTGATCAAAATAATCTAGATCGCGACGGGATATGGTCGTTGTGCCGGAATGCCATCGCAGTCCGCCACGAGCACGACCGCCCACCAGCGACGCTACCGAGAGGACCCGGCTTCATGTCCGCAACCGACGAACTGCTGGAGAACAACCAGCGCTATGCCGAGTCGTTCCCGGGCCCGCTGCCGACGCCGCCCTCCCGCGGCCTCGCCGTGATTGCCTGCATGGATTCCCGCCTCGACGTCTTCGGCGCACTAGGCCTGGGGAATGGCGAGGCGCATGTGATCCGCAACGCGGGCGGGGTCGTCACCGACGACGGGATCCGGTCGCTGGCCATCAGCCAGCGCCTGCTGGGCACCCGGGAGATCATCCTGATTCATCACACCGAGTGCGGGATGCTCGCCATCACCGACGACGGCTTCAGGGCGGGCATCGAGGCGGAGACCGGCATCAGGCCGCCGTGGGCCACTGAGGCGTTCGGCGACCTGGACGCCGACGTCCGGCAGTCGATCAACAGGATCAGGGCCAGCCCGTTCGTGCCGCATAAGGACTCGGTCCGCGGCTTCGTCTTCGACGTGGCGACCGGCAGGCTCCGCGAAGTCACGTAGCAGGCTCAGCGCTCCGGTCACGCCTCCGGCGGCTCGGTCCGGCCCCGGGCGGCTCGGTCAGGCCTCCGGCGGCTCGCCCTTGCCCTGCTGATCGGCGAGGAACTGCTCGAACTGGGCGCCGAGTTCCTCGGCGGTCGGCATCGCCTCGGACTCGTCAGCGAGCATGCCCTCGCGGTCGGCCGTGAACGCGTCGTACTGCTCCTCGAGCGACCTGACGACCTCGGTGACTTCCTCCGACCCTTCCACCTGCCGGGCGATTTCCAGGTCGGTCCGGCGGGCCGCCTCGCGCAGCGCGTCAGCGGGCAGCGACAGGCCGGCTGCCCGCTCGATGGACTCCAGCAGGGCCAGCGCCGAAGCGGGGTAGGCAGCCTGGGCCAGATAGTGCGGCACATGCACGGCAAAGCCGACGGCGTCCCGGTGCTCCTCGCCGAGCCTCAGCTCCAGCAGGGCGGCCGCGCTGCCCGGAACCTGCAGCCGGTCGACCAGCGGCCGGTAGCCCTCGACAAGCTCGTGCCTGGTGGCGTGTGCGGTCACGCCGAGCGGCCGGGTATGCGGAATCGCCATCGGGATGCCGTGGAAACCGACTGCCAGGCGCACCCGCAGCCGGGCGGAGAGCTGGCGCACCGCGCTGGTGAAGGCCTCCCACTCGCGGTCCGGCTCCGGCCCGCTCAGCAGCAGGAACGGCGTTCCGGCCGCATCCTGCAGGCGGGAGATCACAAGCTGGGGCGCGTCATAGTGCTCCCAGTGGTCCTTGGCGAACGTCATGGCCGGGCGGCGGGAGCGGTAGTCAAGCAGCGCGTCTACGTCAAACCTGGCGATCTCGGTATGCTCCAGGGTGCTGGTCAGGTGGGCCGCCACCAGCTGCCCGGCCGCACCGGCGTCGATGAAGCCATCGAGGAAGTAGAGCATGACGACGTCGTCATCTGCCGCGGGCGCGCCGGGGTTCACCTCGTAGAGGTCTCCAGGATCGCGCGCCACTGTCACACAGCCTTTCCCTCGGCCGGGCCTGCCGTCAGGCTGCCGGACTTCCTACCAGTCATACCAACGCCGCGCGGCTGCTCAGCACCCCGGGGCGGGGTAAAGTTCGCCGCCGAGGTGCCAGTCAGCTCCTGGCGCTCAGCCGCCCCGCAGTCGCCTGCGGCGCCGCCTGCCCCGATGCATCCGCCTGCCACCGGGCCAGCAGGCCGGGCATCATCGAGTTGACGAATTCGAAGTACCGCGCCGACTGCGCCATCCGGGCGCCCGCCGGGCTGTCAGCGCCGAACAGGGCGATGCCCTCCCGCAGGGCGGCCGCCCACCGCTGCAGGATACGGCTGCGCAGCTGCAGCAGCTCGGGCCAGACGTCGTCGGGCACCCGGTAGAAATGGCGGCGTGAACCCGGCTCGCCCTCCCGTCTCACCAGCCCGACCTGTACCAGGTAGCGCACGCCACCGGAGACGGCGGCGGGGCTGGCCCGGAGCAGGGCGGCAAGCTCGGCCGCGGTCAGCGTGGAGTCAGCAGTCAGCAGCGCGGCGAAGATCCTGGCGGGCATCCGCGGGAAGCCGGCCTCCGCGAGCATCGGCGTGAAACGCTCGATGAACCGGCGAGCCGCCTCGTCATCGCGGGCCGGGCCCCTCTCGTCGCTCATGATCGCATCCTAGCAAGTACGTTTCCTAGTTTCATAAACTTATGAATCAAGAGTAGGCTCCCAGCATGACCGAGGCCATCGCCGTCGCCGGGCTGCGCAAGTCATTCGGCGCGACAGTTGCGCTGGATGGCCTGGATCTGGCCGTCGCCGCGGGTGAGGTGCACGGTTTCCTCGGCCCCAACGGCTCTGGCAAGACCACCACGATCCGGATCCTGCTCGGGCTGCTGAGGCCGAGCGGCGGCACGGCCCGGCTGCTCGGCGGTGATCCCTGGCGCGACGCCACCACGCTGCACCGCAGGCTCGCGTACGTGCCGGGCGATGTCACGCTCTGGCCGAATCTCACCGGCGGCGAGGTGATCGACCTGCTCGGCCGGCTGCGAGGGGATATCGACCCGGCCCGGCGGGACGGCCTGATCGACCGGTTCGAGCTGGACCCGAGAAAGAAGGCCCGCGCCTACTCGAAAGGCAACCGGCAGAAGGTCGCGCTCATCTCAGCGCTGGCCTCCGACGCCGAGCTGCTGCTCCTCGACGAGCCCACCGCCGGGCTCGATCCGCTGATGGAGGCGGTGTTCCGGGCGTGCGTCGAAGACGAACGGCAGCGCGGCCGCACGGTCCTGCTCTCCAGTCACATCCTGTCGGAGGTGGAGGCGCTCTGCGACCGGGTGACGATCATCAGGCTCGGCCGGGCCGTCGAGTCCGGCACGCTGGCCGAGCTGCGCCACCTCACCATGACCTCGGTCACCGCGGAGCTGGCCGCCCCGCCGGGCGCGCTGGATCAGCTGCCCGGCGTGCACAACCTGGACGTCGAGGGCAGCCGGGTCCAGTGCGAGGTGGACACCGACAAGCTGGACGGGCTGCTGCGGCAGCTCACCGCGGCGGGGGTACGCAGCCTGACCAGCCAGCCGCCTACGCTGGAGCAGCTGTTCCTGCGGCACTATGCCGGCGACGGGCTGCGGGCGGCCGCGGGCGTACGCGACGGCGCGCCGTGACCGGGTCGGCCACCCTGGCCGGAACCGGTGCGCTCGCCAAGCTCGCGGGCCGGCGGGACCGCATCATGCTGCCGGTCTGGGTGTATGTGCTCACCGCGCTGGTCGCCAGCACCGCCTACAGCTTCAAGAAGCTGTACCCGACGGCCGCGGGCCGGGAGCAGTTCGCTGCGTCGGCGGGCCGCAACCCGGCCCTGCTCTCGCTCTACGGGCCGCTGTCCGGCGACTCGATCGGGTCGCTGACTGCCTGGCGGTACGGCGCGCTCGCCGCTGCGGGTGCCGGGCTGATGAGCATTTTCATCGTGGTCAGGCACACCAGGGCTGACGAGGAGACTGGACGGCTTGAGCTGGTGGACTCCGCGGCGGTGGGCCGGCACGCGGCGCTGGCAGCTGCCGCGGCGGTCTCGTGCGCCGCGAACGCCGTGCTCGTCGTGCTGATCCCGGCCGGCCTGATCGCGCTGGGGCTGCCGGCAGCGGGCTCTGCCGCCCTGGCCGCTGCCATCGCCTGCTGCGGGCTTGTGCTTACCGCGGTCGCCGCGGTGACGGCACAGCTCGCCGAGACCGCGCGGCTGGCCAGGGGAATCGCGATCGGCGTCCTCGGCGCGGCCTACCTGCTGCGGGCGGCCGGCGACTCTGCCAGCGGCACCGGCCCGCGCTGGCTTACCTGGCTGTCGCCCGTCGGCTGGGCCGAGCTCATCAGGTCATTCGGCCAGATCCGCTGGTGGACGCTGGCGCTGCCGCTGGTGACCACGGTGGTCCTGGGTGTCACGGCGGGCGTGCTGGCCGCCCGCCGTGATTACGCCGCCGGGGCGTTCGCGCAGCGACCGGGGCCGGCTCAGGCGGCCGCGCCGCTGCGCAGCCCGCTAGCTCTCGCGTGGCGGCTGCAGCGCGGCATCCTCATCGCGTGGGTCAGCGGGGCGCTGGTGTACGGCGCCGTCGTCGGGGCGGCTGCCAAGGGAATCGGCGGGCTGCTCGGCAGCAGCGAGATCAGGAAGATAATGCTCAGGCTGGGCGGTCAGGCGGCGGTCACCGACGCCTATCTCGCGGCGATCATGAGTTTCGGCGGTCTTATCGCCGCCGGCTACGCGGTCTCGGCAGTACTGCGGCTTCGGGCCGAGGAGACGGCCGGACGCGCGGACCCGGTGCTGGCCACCGGCGCCGGGCGGATCAGCTGGGGGCTGAGCCAGCTGGCCATCGCCACGGGCGGCACCATCGCGATCCTCGCCGGGATGGGTCTGGGCACAGGCCTCGGGTTCGCGCTGCGGTCCGGGGGCCGCGGCGGTGACGTGGCCCGCCTTGTCGGTGCCGGGCTGGCACAGGTACCGGCAGCGCTCGTGCTGGCAGGAATCGCCGCGGCGCTGCTCGGGCTCGCGCCGAGGGCCAGCGTGGCGGGCAGCTGGGCGGCCCTGGGCGCGGCCGTCCTGATGCTGCTCCTCGGCGCCCCGCTGCGGCTGTCGCACTGGGTGCTGGACATCTCGCCGTTCACCCATGTGCCGAAGCTGCCCGGCGGCACGGTCGGCGCGCCGCCGCTGGCGTGGCTGACCGTCATCGCGGCGGCGCTGGCCGCCGCCGGGCTGGCGGGCCTGCGCCGGCGAGATATCGGCTGATTCACGGCCGCCGGCCGGGCCGCATGCCCGGCAGCCAGCCGGCTGGAACCCGCGCCAGCCACTTACGGCCTTTTGCGCGCAATGGTCACGTTAGATAACCGCGGCCCTTCGCTGCGCTCTTTTGGCAGCTGTCACTTAGCTGCACTGTTACGATTTGCTCTCTCGCGCGACTTGCCCCGGCGAGTCAGACCGTAAGGGGGCTCATGAGGACGTCGCTCAACCGCCGCGCGGTGCCGGTCAACAGCATGCGGCAGCACGCCAAGGCCACGGGCGTGATCCCTGCTCAGCGGTCGCGGGCTGCTGACCTGGCAGCGTATCGCGGTGCCGTGGCCGATCTGCTGGCGGAGGCTGAGGGCCTGATCGCGGGGGGACGGGTCCGCGCGCTGCGGACGCTGCTGGCGGGGCGGCTGGCTGGCGGTGATTTCGGCGCCGTGCTGTCGGTGGTGCCCGGCGGGGCCGCGGCTGCTGTCGAGGGCCTGAGCCGGGAGGTCGGCGGCTGCGACGGCGGGGATGGCCGGGCCGCGGGGATGTCCGCGGTGATCCGCATCTACCTGCTGGCCCAGATCGACGCGATGTGGTGGGGCGAGGCGGCCGGGTTCGAGTCGGATGAGGATCTGCTGAGCGCCGGCGAGCTGGTCGATGTCGAGGTGCTGCGGCGCGGCGGGCACGTGGGGTTCCGGTACCGGCGGCAGGCTCAGACGGCGGCAGGGCGCGCGGTGCGGTTTGCCGAGCGGCGGGCCTGGCCGGACCGGGCGCCGCGGACGGCGGGGCTGCGGTTCAGCCGGGCCAGGCCGGAGGTGGTCGCGCTGCTCAATCAGCTGGCGGCGGGTTTCGCGGCGTCGGGCCCGCCGGGGACGCCGCCGCTGTGGGTGACCAGCCTGGCCCGCAGCGTCGCCCATCAGCACCGGCTGCGCGGTCTTGGCTACGCCGCGTTGCTGCCGAGCGCGCACTGCAGTGGTTACGCGGCGGATATCGAGATTCTCTGGTACCGCCGGTACGGCGCTGACCTGGCGCTGCGGTCCCTGCTGCTGGAGCGGCAGGCGGTCGGCGAGGTCAGCGTGATCGACGAGGGCCAGGCGTGGCATGTCTGCGTCAGCCCCGCCGCGGTGCCGGGGCTGCGGCGCGCCTTCCAGGCCGGGCTGGGCGGCTGAGCGCGGTGTGCGGCATCGCCATGGTCCTCGGCGCCCGGCCCGACCGCGCGGCCTTCGCCGCGATGATCGGCTCGCTGGCGCATCGCGGCGAGCTCGAGGAGACCTTCGCGGCCGACGGCCTGCTGGCCGGGACGCAGCGGCTGCCGATCGTGGACCGCCAGCGCGCGGTCCAGCCGTGGCGGTCGGCCGACGGCCGCTGGGTGCTGTGCTACAACGGCGAGATATTCAACTACCGCGAGCTGCAGGGTGAGCTGCGGTCGGCCGGCCGGGAGCTGCGCAGCGACAGCGACACCGAGGTGGTGCTGGAGGCGTTCCTGGCGTGGGGCGCCGGGGCGGTTGCCCGGCTGCGCGGCGAGTTCGCCTTCGCCATCGCCGACCTGTCGCGCGGGCGCGTCTACCTGGCCAGGGATCCGCTGGGGGTCAAGCCGCTGTATCTGGCCCGCGCTGGCGGCTGCCTGCATGTCGCGTCCGAGGTCAAGGCCCTGACCGCGGCGGGCGCCCCGGTCACCGAGGTGCCGCCGGGCCAGCATGGCTGGGCGGCGCCGGACGCCGGCGCCGCGCTCGCGCCCTACGTGGACCTGCTGGCGCTGGGCGGGGACGCCGGTGCGGTCCGGGATCCCGGCCGGGCCGCCAGCCTGGTGCGGGCCGCGCTGCGGGACAGCATCCGGGTCCGGGTGGACACCGACCTGACGGTCGGGGTCATCTTGTCCGGCGGCATCGACAGCTCGCTCACCCTGCTGCACGTGCGCGAGATGCACCCTGACTGCGTGGCACTGACCATCGGCTCGCCCGGCAGCCCGGACCTGCGCTACGCCCGGCGGCTCACCGCTGACCTCGGGGTCCCGCACGAGGTGATCGAGCTGCGGCCGCGCGACGTCGGGCTTGATGATGTCCGCGAGGCGATCCGGATCGGCGAGCTCACCGAGTACGGCGACATTATCAACGCCGCGGTCTCGGTCCCGCTGTTCCGCCGGGTGCACGAGCTGGGGATAAAGATCGTGCTGACCGGCGACGGGTCGGACGAGCTGTTCGGCGGCTACGAGATGTATCACCGCACCCGGCCCGAGGCGGCCCGCGGCCTGTTCCTGCACAAGATCAGCAACCTGTGCCGGACCGAGCTGCAGCGCGTCGACCGGGCCAGCATGGCGAGCGCTGTCGAGGCCAGGGTCCCCTTCCTGGACCTGGCACTCGTCGAGCTCGCCATGCGGCTGCCGCTCGACCTCAAGGTCCGCGACGGGCAGGAGAAGTGGATTCTGCGCCAGGCGTTCGCCGACGTGCTGCCCGGCTACATCCGGCAGCGGCCCAAGAACCCGATGTCGCACTCCTCCGGGCTGCACGAGCGGGTCCGGCTGTACAAGCCGCGGTTCGCCCGGCTGCACCGGTCATTCGGCTATGACCTGCTCGGCCCTGTGCACCGGGATTTCTCCGCCCTGCTCGGCCAGTGCGATCACGACCTGGACCGCGCGCTCGCCGCCAGCGCCGCCCGCAGCGACTACAACCGGCTCGAGCACGCCCGCGACCTCGTCGGCGCGCTTCGCTGGAACGCCTTCCCCGCACGCGGCTGACGAGCCCCGCCCGCCTCGGCGGCTGATCACGGGTAGATCGTCTTGTGCTCGGCCAGCATGGCCACGTACTGGGCGATCTTTGCGGCCCTGGTCTGCGGGCGCTTGACGCTGGCGATCCGGTACAGGATCGCGTACCTGTTCACGCCGCTGATGGTGGCGAAGAACTCGCGCGCCGCCTCGTTCGCGGCCAGGGCGTCGGCGAGATCGCCGGGGACGGCGCTGCTGCGCTGGCCGGCATACGCCTGCGCCCAGCGGCCGTCGGCCCTGGCGCGCTCGACCTCGCGCAGCCCGGCGGCCTGCATCCGGCCGGCCTCAATCAGCCCGGCGGCCCTTTCAGTGTTGATCTTGGACCATCTGCTGCCCGGCCTGCGCGGCGTGAAGCGCTGCAGCCAGCCGTCGCCGTCGCCAGGCCGCTTCTGGCCGTCGATCCAGCCAAAGCACAGAGCCGCATCCAGCGCGTCCGGGTAGCTGACAGATTGCTGGCCAGAGCCCTTCTTCGCGATCTTCAGCCAGGCTCCGGCCGAGTCAGCGTGATTGCGGGCCAGCCACGCCGCCCAGGCGCCCGCCGACTCGAAGCTCAGGATCTCCAGCTCAGCCGAGGCCATCCCGCCAGTCAATCACGGGAATACCCGGCCGGCCCTGGCCGGTTCCCGCGAGGCGGCAGGATAGTTAGTTGCAGGCCAGCAAATGACGAGAGGCATACTGCGGTCATGAGTCCGAGCGAGCTGAGCCCGCGGCGCCGGAATCTGGTGCTGGCGATCTGCTGCATGAGCCTGCTGATCGTCGGTCTCGACGTGACGATCGTGAACGTGGCGCTGCCGTCGATCCAGCATGACCTGCACGCTCCGGTCTCGGGCCTGCAGTGGACGATCGACGCGTACACGCTGGTGCTGGCGAGCTTGCTGATGCTGTCCGGGTCGACGGCTGACCGGCTCGGGCGCAAGCGCACCTTCATGACGGGCCTGGTCCTGTTCACGCTCGGGTCGCTGCTGTGCAGCCTGGCGCCTGGCCTGGGCTGGCTGGTCGCCTTCCGGATGGTGCAGGCAGTCGGCGGCTCGATGCTCAACCCCGTGGCCATGTCGATCATCACGAACACCTTCACCGAGCCGCGGGAGCGCGCCCGCGCGATCGGCATCTGGGGCGGGGTCGTGGGCATCAGCATGGCGCTCGGGCCGATTGCCGGCGGCGCGCTGGTCGGCTCGGTGGGCTGGCGCGGGATCTTCTGGGTGAACATCCCGGTGGGCCTGGCGGCGCTCCTGCTCACCTTCCTCTTCGTGCCGGAGTCCAGGGCGCCGCACGCGCGCAGGCTGGACCCGGTCGGACAGCTGCTCGTCATCGCCGCGCTGGCGTCGCTGACGTACGCGATCATCGAGGGCCCCAGCTCAGGCTGGACCTCGGCGAAGATCGTCGGCTTTTTCGCGCTCGCGGTGGTGGCGCTGATCGCGCTGATCGCCTACGAGCCGCGCCGGGACGAGCCGCTGCTTGACCTGAGGTTCTTCCGCAGCGCCCCGTTCTCGGGCGCAACCGTCATCGCTGTCAGCGCTTTCGCCGCGCTGAGCGGGTTCCTCTTCATCAACACCCTGTACCTGCAGGACGTCCGCGGCTACTCGCCGCTGCACGCCGGCCTGTACACGGTGCCGATGGCAGTGATGACCGTCGTGTTCGCGCCGCTGTCGGGCCGGATCGTCGGCGGCCGGGGACCCCGGCTGCCGCTGGTCGTGGCCGGCGTCGCCCTCACTGTCAGCGCGGTCATGCTGACCGGGCTGACCAGCACGACATCGACGGGCTGGCTGATCGCCGCCTACGTGATCTTCGGGCTGGGGTTCGGGGTGGTGAACGCGCCGATCACGAACACGGCGGTGTCCGGAATGCCGCGCTCGCAGGCCGGTGTCGCCGCGGGCATCGCGTCGACCAGCCGCCAGGTGGGCGGCTCGCTGGGGGTGGCGGTAGTCGGCTCGGCGGTGCTGTCCGCGCTGGCCGGGCCGCTGCGCACCGGCTTCGCCGAGGCCAGTCACGTCGGCTGGTGGATCATCGCGGGCTGCGGCGCGGCGGTGCTGCTGGTCGGCCTGCTGACCAGCGGCCGGTGGGCGCGCGGGACCGCGGAGCGGACCGCGAGCCAGCTTATGCCGAGCGCCGTCATGGTGCCGGCGACCGCGCCCTGACGTCTTCTCGGCCAGCTCGCGCCCGGCACGCGCCGGCCGCTTCGGCGGGCAGCCCAAGCCCGCGCCGGCGCCTCGGCGGGCAGCCCCGTGGCGCGAAGGCCGCGCGGCGGGCGCCGGCCCGTCAGGACGAGAAGCAGTAGGAGTCGCTGGAGGCATCCCCGCCCTGCAGCCGGATCTGGTGCACCCGGCGGCCGCGGAACGCCTCGCCCTCGAGAAAGAACCGCTGGTCGAAGGTCATCTCGCCATCCTCGGCGATGTCGACCTTGGCCATCCAGGCGCCGACGCCGTCGGGGTAGAACTGCTCGTCCCACGCCCCGTACAGGGAGTTGGTAAAGTACACCCGCCTGCTGTCGCGGCTCACCTCTACCATCTGCGGGCCGCCGCGCAGCCGCTGGCCGGGCCTGGCCGGGTGGGCCGCCTGGCCGACGATGCCGCCGATCGCGACCGAGCCCGTCTCGACCGGGCGGAAGGGGTCGGAAACGTCATAGCGCTTCAGCGCGCCTGTTCCCCAGCAGGACACGTAGAGCGACTTGTCATCCACTGACAAGGCCAGGTCGGTGATCAGCGGCGGAACCGCGCCGAATCCCTGCAGCAGCGGCGGCAGGTCCGCCGCCGCGGCAGGCTCTGCCGGGATGGAGATCACTTTCTGCGCCGTGAAGCTGCCGTTGTCGTCGTGCCACAGCCAGATGGATGCCGACAGATCCTCGACGCTGACGACCACGCCGACGAAACCGTATTTCTGCGCCGGGTCGTGCGCGGGGCGCAGCTCGAGCACCATCTGATGCTCGTCGCCCAGGTCGATGGTCTGGCGCCTGGTGCGGCTCTTCATGTCCCAGAAGTGCAGCTTGTGCCCGTACTTACGGCCGAGCAGCAGGTCGGGCACGATTCCGTCCTCGATCATGGACGGGGTGCCCCATTCCGACGTGACGGCGATGTCGTGGTTGATGTGCCACCACACGTCGTAGGCGAGGTACTGGTCACCGCGGTCAGCCTCCCACGGCCCGACGACCTCGAGGGTCTTGTGATCCAGCAGCGCCACTCCGCCAGGGCCATCCTGGCTGCCGCCGCCCAGGCACGAGACGAACACGCCGCCGGGGCCGCAGTGCACCGTGTGCGGCCGGGAGTAGCCGGCCCGCTTGCCGAGCTCCCCGGGACCGAGCACCTTGACGATCTGCGGCGCAGCCGGGTGCTCCCTGGTGTCCAGGATGTACAGCCGGGAGGAGCGGATGCCGGGGACGATGAGGTAGCGCCGGTCGCCGTGGTCATGGCCGCCGCCGGGGCACAGCGCGCTGGAGCACGCATTCCAGCCGAAGTGATGCAGCTCGTCACCGAGGCTGGTCAGCTCGGTGAAACCCACCACGGAGCCGTACCCGGCACTGGCCGGGTCCACGTCCACGACGGCGATCGCATCGGGCTTGTCGGCGGGCCGGGCGAACGCGGCCACGTACGCGAGGCTCTCGGCTGGCGCCCTGGCCGCATCTCGCGGCGACCGGTAGAAGGTCGGGTCGGCGTGGTGCTCGTGATGCTCGTGATGGTCATCTGACACGACGGTTCCCCTTCATGCTCGCACCCTCCATAATCGTCCTGTAAAGTAGGGATCTCGGCCACTTCGCGGTCCGCAGATGTAACGAGCGGGCCCGCGGCTACGAAGAACGACAGATGGCGCTGTCCGCGCGACCGGGACCGATATGCCGCCGGTGTACCCAGAGCGCCATATCGGCAGTCTGTGTGATCCAGTGACATGATGTCAACGAGGGGAAGCTGAGACAGCATTGCACCGCAGTGCGTCCGGGCCGCGCCGCGGCCCCGGTCCCGGCCCCGGGGCCGGCCGCGGCATCCCGGCCCCGGGGACTTTTCCTGGCCGTGCGGAAGTTGGGCCCGGAGAGGCGTTATCCGCTGCGGGCTGCCCGGCCGCGGGCGCCGGCCGTGCGCAGCGGCGGCCCTGGCCCGGCCGGGTTGCGGGGCCCGGCGCCCGCCCTTGGCCGCAAGCGGCCCTGGCACTCGGACGGACGCGGGGGCCGGCCTGGCCGCGGCCGGCCCGGGGGGAGGCGGTTTCTTCTTGCGTATCCGCAGGCTGTGGCTCGGAGCTGGCGCCGCTATCGTCATCGTGCTGGCCGTCGCCATCGGGGCGAATACCGCAGCGGGCCGCTCGCCGTTCTCGCATCACCGGGCCCGCCGCGCGGGGGCAGCCGCGCCGGCGGGCCCGTCGCGGCGGGCAGCGGTGAGGCACAGCGCAGCGGCGGGCAGCGGCGCCGCCGCGGGGGCGGCGGCGCCGGGCGGCGCCGGGGCGGCGGCGGTTGTCCGCAAGCTGACTGCGCGGCAGCTGGCCGGCCAGCGGGTTATCTACAGCTACAGCGGACTGACGCCGCCGGCTAGCCTGCTCTGGCTGATCCGCCACGGCGAGGCCGCCGGAGTCATGTTCTTCTCGGGGAATGTCTCCAGCCCCGGTCAGATCGCCGCGGCGGCCGCAGAGCTTCAGCGGGCTAACGCCAGCACGCTCAATCCGGTCCGGCACCCGCTGCTGCTGATGACCGATCAGGAGGGCGGCACGGTCCGCCGCCTGCCCGGCGCGCCCTACCTGTCCGAGGAACAGACAGGCCAGTCCGCTCACCCCGCTGCGCAGGCCCGCATCGCCGGCGGCGGCGCAGCGGCCAATCTTCGCGATGCGGGGATGAACGTTAACCTGGCGCCGGTGCTCGACGTGTTCAGGGCGCCCGGCAACTTCATCGGCCAGTACGGCCGCTCCTTCAGCAGCAGCCCGCACGAGGTGGCGTATCTCGGCGCGGACTTCATCAGGGCGCAGCAGAGCGGGGGAGTGGCCGCTACCGCCAAGCACTTCCCCGGCCTGGGCGCCGCCGCGGCGCAGCAGGACACCGACGAGCGGCCGGTGACGCTCGACGTGCCGGCGAGCGAGATCCGCAGTGTCGACGAGCAGCCTTACCGGGCGGCCATCGGCGCCGGCGTCAAGCTGGTCATGGTGTCATGGGCGGTCTACCCGTCGCTGGACGCCAGCCGCCCGGCCGGCTTGTCGTCCGCGGTCGTGCAGGGCGAGCTGCGCCGGCGGCTCGGCTTCCGGGGCGTGACGATCACCGACGCGCTGAAGGCCGGCGCGCTGCGCCCCTTCGGCACCATCCGCGATCGCAGCGAACTGGCCGCGCGGGCCGGAATGGACCTGCTGCTCTGCTCCGGCCAGGCGGCCGGCGAAAGTGACCAGGCACTGGATGGGCTGGAAAGCGGCTACCGAGACGGTCAGCTGAGCCGGCCGGCTTTCCTGGCGTCCGTCATGCGGATCATCGACCTGCGCGCGGCCTTACCCGGCTAGCCCCGGCGGAAAGCGCCGTCACGGCAGCGCCCGTCACGGCCCTGCCCGTTTCACGCGGTGCCAGCTTCGTGCAGCGACTCATTTCACGCAGTGCCCATTCCGGCAGTATTCGGTACCGTATCCGGGCATTGTGCTTTCGTCAGCTTCAGCGCTTCCGTCAGCCTCAGCGCTTCCGTCAGCCGGCTCGCCGGGCAGCAGGCGGGTGTAAGGCCCGGGGAAGACCATGGCGATGTGTCCATCACTTTGCCATTTGACGACATAAGGCGGGGAACCGTCCGCATTCTGCACGCCGATGACCACGCCAGCCCGCCCGTTGTCACCATCGGGGATCAGGCGGTCACCGACTTGTGCCTTCATCATGATCGTGGCCTCCTCCGCGGGGCCAGTACTGGGATCCGACTACTGCAGCAAATTCAGTCTTCTGCGCTGGTCCTTCCGCACGCAGGGGCGTAGGTCCCCTCGATCGGGGTCGTCGTGCTCAAAGATCGGAACTGGCGTGACTCTGCGCGGCGGCAGGAGCGCGATGACATCGTCGGAGGCTGCGCTGACAGGGTGCCAGACCCGCCACGAGGACCCCAGACAGCCCCGCGGCGCAGCGGATATCCCGTCTGGCGACGGTGGGTCCGGCAGCTCAGAGCCGTTGAGCTGTCCGTCTCCCGCTCTGTGCTCCCGCGTCAGCTCCGGGCGGCTTGTTCGCCGGCAGTACCCGGTCATCTGGCGGTCCTCCTGGCGGGCGCCAGTCCTGAGCCTCGCTTACGCGGCCGTGACCCCGGCAGGGACGTCGGGCCTGCTGTGCGGGGACTTTCGGCATGCTCCCGCAGACAATGGCCCCCTACCTGTGCGGGGTGCGACCGGCGATGATTTCATTGTGCCCCGGTGCCTGCGGGGTCGACCGCCGGCCTGGCCGCAGGCTGCGGAGTGGTCAGCCTGACTGGAAGCGAGAAATCAATGAGATTGATCACCGCGATCGTCCAGCCGGACAAGCTCGACGAGGTGATGGAAGCCCTGGTCGAACAGGGAGCCCGCGGGATGACCGCCACCGAGGTCCGTGGCTTCGGTCAGCAGTACGGCCATATCGATCTGAAGGGCACGGAAAGCTACAGCTCGGCACTGCTGCCCAAGGTTCGGCTGGAGATCGTCGTGCCGAGCCAGACAGCCGAGGCCGTGCTGGGCGCTCTGGTCAAGTCCGCCCGCACAGGCGCGCTCGGCGACGGCAAGCTCTGGGTCACTCCCGTGGACACCGTGGTGCGGGTGCGCACCGGCGAACGGGACAACGACGCAGTCTGAGGGCTCAAGCCG
>DATJZH010000101.1:0-3311 GCA_035499215.1 Streptosporangiaceae bacterium
TTGCCGCCGCGGCCAGCCGGGCCGGGTGGTACTCCCAGTCCTGATCCCACCGGCGATCGAGGATCAGCAGCCGCAGCGCGGCGGCCGGATAATCCCTCAGCAGGTCGCTGACCAGCACCAGGTTGCCGGTGGACTTGGCCATTTTGGTGCTGCGGGCGCTTACCACGCCTACGTGCAGCTGCGTCCGGGCGAACGGAGTCACCCCGGACAGCGCCTCGGCCATGGCCGCCTGGTAGGCATGATGCGGGAAGCGCAGGTCACCGCCGCCAGCCTGGACGTCAACCGTCGGCCCGAACGCATCGAGCGCCATCGCGGCGCACTCACCGTGCCAGCCAGGCCGGCCGGGTCCCCACGGGCTGGCCCAGGCTGGCTCGTCGTCATGCGAGGACTGCCATACGGTCACGTCGAACGGGTCGTCCTTAGCCGGGTCGCCGGGGCGGTCACCGTACTCAGCGGCCAGCCGCAGAGCCGCTTCCCGGTCCGGCACCTTCCGGTCTGGCACTGCCTGGCGTGGCACGCTGTCGCCGCGGAAATAAACCTGACCCGCTCGCTGGTACGCTGCGCCTTTGGCCAGCAAGCCGAGCGCGAGCGCGATCACCTGCCCGACGTGAGCGTGCGCGCGCGGCTGCAGCGCGGGGGCGCGCACGCCGAGCGCGGCCATATCCCGGTCGAAATGGAACTGCTGAATGGCAGCAAAACGGTCGTACGGCGAGCCCGCCCGCCCGGCCGCCGCCAGCAGGACGTCGTCGACGTCGGTGACGTTGCGGCACATGGTCACCTCGGTGCCGGCTCCGTGCAGGACCCTGGCGAGCGTGTCGATCCACACGAACGTGGCGGCGTGGCCCAGGTGCGTGACGTCGTAGGGCGTGATGCCGCAGGCATACACCCTGGCCCGGCCGACCAGCGGGACCGCGGTGCCGCCGAGGGTCACCACCGGCGCCCCCGCGCTTGCCAGCAGCTGAGTCATCCAGGTCTCCAGGTCATGACGATCTGGCTGCCCGCTCGGCCGCGGGCCCGTGCCAACGCCGACTCTACGCGGCCGCCGCGCCGAGCCGGGAACGCCCGCGGCTGCGCAGGCGCCGGGCGGCTCGCGGCCCAGCCGGCGGGTCTAGTGATCGCCGGACGCGAGCGCGCGGGCGAAGGCGTCGATCTGCGCGCGGTGCGGCATCGACGGGCTGGCTCCCGCATGCTGGACTGACAGTGCCGCCGCGCTGGTCGCCCAGCTCAGCGCTTCGGGAGGGGCATTCCCCTCAGCGAGGGACACCGCGAGCGCGCCGGCGAAGGTGTCACCCGCCGCGGTGGTGTCGACGACGGGTACGACGGGCGCACGGACGCCGGCCCGGTAGCCCGCGCGCTGACCGTAGCTGCAGCCGTCCGCGCCGAGCGTGACGACGACCTCCGGCACCCGGCCGAGCAGGGCCTCGAGCGCGGCTGGGACCGTGGTCAGCCCGGTCAGCTGCCTGGCCTCGGCTTCGTTGGGTACCAGCAGGTCGACGTGGCCGAGCAGGCCGGCCGGCAGCGGCCGGACTGGCGCCGGCGTGAGGATGACCCGGATCCCGGCCCGATGCGCCCGCGCGGCGGCTGCGGTGAGGGCAGGCATCGGCAGCTCAAGCTGGAGCAGCAGCACGTCACTGCCGGCAATCACCTCCCGGTCAGCCTCGGTGAGGTCCGCCATCTCAGCGTTCGCCCCGGCGATGATGACGATGGCATTGCTGCCCGCGCTGTCCACCATGATGTGCGCCGTGCCGGTCCGCTGCGATGTTGTCCGGAGACGGCCGACGTCAACCCCGGCCTCGCGCAGGCTCGCGCGGACCGACGCGCCCGCTGCGTCGTCCCCGACGGCCCCGATCATCGTGACGGTGCCGCCTGCCCGCGCGGCGGCGATGGCCTGGTTCGCGCCCTTGCCGCCGGGGACCTCCA
The DNA here is from genome assembly GCA_035499215.1 of Streptosporangiaceae bacterium. Lineage (GTDB taxonomy): Bacteria > Actinomycetota > Actinomycetes > Streptosporangiales > Streptosporangiaceae > DATJZH01. The sequence continues at coordinate 1,921 of DATJZH010000101.1, forward strand.
GCAGGCGCTGCCCCTGCACCGTCTCCCCGGCCGCGGGCAGGCGGTCAGCGTAGACGACGCTGTCGAGGTTGCAGCTGCCGACCACCGCGATCCGCGGTGGCCGGCCGGCCTGCGGCCGGGAAGGGACGCTGGCGCCCGTGCGGCTGGTCACGGCGGCAGTGGCTCAGGGCAGCTTCCAGTCGACGGGCTGCCCGCCGCGCTGTCCGAGCAGCTCGTTGGCCCGGCTGAACGGGCGCGAGCCGAAGAACCCGCGGTCAGCCGAGAACGGGCTGGGATGCGGCGACTGGATGCACGGGACCGGTTCCAGCAGCGGGGCGAGGCCGGCGGCATCACGCCCCCACAAGATGGCCACCAGGCCGCCGCGCCGGGCCAGCGCGCGGATCGCCTGCTCGGTCACCTCTTCCCAGCCCTTTCCGCGGTGCGCGCCAGGCTTGCCGGGCTGCACCGTCAGGACCCTGTTCAGCAGCATGACCCCCCGCTCGGTCCACGGGCTCAGGTCCCCGGTCGCCGGCGTCGGATAGCCCAGGTCGCTGGCATACTCGCGGAAAATGTTGACCAGGCTCGGCGGCAGCCGCCGTACCTCGGGGGCTACGGAGAAGCTCAGGCCCACCGGATGGCCAGGAGTCGGATACGGATCCTGGCCGACGATCAGGACCCGGACGTCGGCGAAGGGCGGCCGGAACGCGCGCAGGACCTGGTCGCCGGCTGGCAGGTAGCCGCGGCCCGCCGCGATCTCGGCGCGCAGGAAGTCGCCCATGGCGCGAATCCGGTCGGTGACCGGCTCCAGCTCGCGGGCCCAGCCCGGATCCATCATGTCCTGCAGTGGGCGTGCCGCCATGGCCCGACACTCTAGACCCATTCGCGCCCGCACCGGCCGGCAACCGTGCCAAGACGACGGCAGGCAGCGCCTTCCCGCAATAGCGGACGCCCGGCCGCCCGGCCCGGCCGGCGGCCGGGCGGCATCGGGCCCCGTGGCTTCCGGGTGGCCCGATGGGGCTTGACGGGATCGAGCCGCCGGCGCGCGGGCTGTCCCGCGGTCCGCGTTCCGTGCCGGTGCAAGCGGGCGCGACATCGTGGCGAGGGCCTGAACTGGCGCCGGCAGGAACTGGGCCGCATACTCGGCCAGCTTGAGGTCCCGTCCGACCAGATCGCCGCGGCGGCCAGGGCACTGGCGGCGTTCATTCAGGCGGCCGGGCGAGGGATGCGGCCGGGCGAGGGATACGGCACTGTTGCGGCCGGCCTGATGCCGTGGTGAGACTGCTGCGTCGTCAGCCGGGCGGAGCCTGGCCCTGCGCTCTGGCGGCCTTCCAGATAGCCGTCCGCGCTGCGACGTACTCATCGTAGTCCGACGGCGTTCGCTGGGCGGACAGCAGCGGCGCGGACTGCAGATC
>DATJZH010000102.1:0-16645 GCA_035499215.1 Streptosporangiaceae bacterium
TGGCCAAGTCCACCGGCAACCTGGTGCTGGTCAGCGACCTGCTGAGGGATTATCCGGCCGCCGCGCTGCGGCTGCTGATCCTCGATCGCCGGTGGGATCAGGACTGGGAGTACCACCCGGCCCGGCTGGCCGCGGCGGCAACCCGGCTGGAGCGGCTCGGGGCAGCCGCCGGGCGCCGCACCACGACGGTGCCCGGCAGCGACGCCGCCGGGCTGGCTGCGGTCCAGGCCGCGCTGGCGAGCGACCTCGACGTGCCGGCCGCGCTGGAGATCGCTGAGGAGTCGGGTGGGCAGGCCGCCCGCGTGCTCGGCTCTGTCCTTGGGCTGTGGTAGGCCACCGGCGCCGGCCCGGGGCAGCCAGCCACTGAGCCGGCCAGGCCGATGTCACCTGCCCGGCCCGATGCGCGGAACCTACTTCAGGATGTTGACTGCCCGCGCGATCACCAGGGCGACGGTGACGATCGAGATGATCGACTGCGCCATCATGGCCATCTTGGCCCACCGGGAGAGCGGCATGACGTCCGTGGGACTGAAGGCCGCGGCGTTGGTGAACGACAGGTACAGATAATCGCCGAACGCCGGCTCCCAGTCCGGCGGAGCCATCTCGGGATTCGCCATTTGCACGAACTGGAAGTCGGGGTACTGGCGTGTCGCATGCGCCCGGGCGACGGGCCCGCCGCGGTCGAACTCCCAGTACCAGAGGGCAAAGACGATGACGTTGGTGAGCCAGATGGCGCCGCCGGTGAAGAGCAGCTCACCGGGGCTGAGGTAGGTGATGCCGTTGACCAGATCGACCACCAGCGCGCCCGCGGACCAGGCATTGGACAAGCTGAGCGCGGCCGCGAGCGCCAGGCTCAGCGCCCGGATCACCCGCGATTGCCGGTTGATGCGGCGCGGGTTGGCCAGCACCAGGACGACGGACAGCGCTATCTGCAGGACCGGTAGCAGCCATCGCGGCCGTACCAGCACGAACCGGTCCCGGAGCACGAACTGCAGAGCGATCGCGACGGCAACCGCGGCAGCGACCTGCCAGCGCGCTTCGCCCTGGGTGGCGCGCCGCCATGCCGGAGTGACCCGGTGCCCGGCGCCCTGGGCGGCGCGGCCGACCGGCGCGACGAGCCCTTCCAGCTGGCCAAGCCGGTTATGCAGCGCCCGGATGCTCTCCAGCATGCGGGCGCTCTCAGCCGCCCTGGCGCTGTCGGCGTTGTCCGGCACGGGCTGCTGACTGTGGTCTGCGTCGTGCGGTCCTGGCTCGATCCGCTCCCTGCTTTCGCTCACACCCCAGTGTGACCTGGCGTCCTGCCGGACTGGACACAGCGCCTCGCGGCTGCGTTTGCGGCAACGGTACCTCGCGGCCGATCTGACGGGCACGGCTGAGGCAATCACCGGGGCCGGGCCAGCGGTGCGACCTCATGGCCAGGCCGACCGTCGCCCGGACCCGCGCGCAGGCCCGGCTCTGTCGACGTCGGGCGCGTCCATCAGGAAAGCGCAGACGGCCCGGAGCCATCCTCGCTACGATCCAACTGTCAGTAGTGAAATGATTACTTTCAGTTGCAGGAGTGACCGGGGCGGCCCGGCCGCCGGCCGGCGGCTCGTAGCGGGCGCTGAGCCGCGATGCGAATCGGGGAGGGTGTGGCCGAGTGCGGGGCAAGGCTCTCGGTTCTGGTCGATCGCGCTGGTGCCGCGGCCCGGGGCGTGGTTATCTCTCGATAGCGCCGTCCTCCCGGACGGCAGCGAGTTGAGCGCCCGCGAATCCCGGCTCGGGCTTATCGCCGCGCACGACCCGCAGAGCGCCGCCCTGGTGCGGCGCCTGCTGCGGCTGTCCGTGCCGATCCTGTCGCGGGCGCACGCGGACGGGGAGTTCGCGTTCACGCTGTCGGGCACCCGCCGGGCCGACGGCGCCTGGGTGCTGCACCCAGCGGGAACAAGCCGGCGCTACGCGGCGATAGCCCTGCTCGGCCTGCTGCGGCTGGCTGAGCAGGACCAGCGGGCTGTGCTGTCCGGCGAGCAGGGCCAGGACCTGCTCAGGAGGCTCATCAAGGGACTGGACGAGGAGACCAGCCGCGCTGACCTGGCGCTGCTGTGCTGGGCGGCAGCCGAGGCGCAGGGCAGCGAGCTGCCGCATGCGCTTGCCCGGCTCGCCGAGCTTGACCAGCGGGCCGGCCCGGTGGATGTCATGGCCGCCGCCTGGGTGGTGACGGCCCTCGTGGCCGCGCGCCCGCTCGCCGACGTGGAAGAGCACCTGGCTGCGGCACGGACCCGCCTGCTAGCCGCCCGGAGCGCCGTCTACCCGCACGTGACCAGCGGGCCTCAGTCATGGTATCGCGCCCATGTCGGCAGCTTCGCGGACCAGATATACCCCGTCCAGGCGCTTGCCCGGCTGCACAACAGCGCCGACGATCCCGAGGCGCTCGCGGCGGCTGAGTCCGTGGCCGCCGCGGTCTGCCGTGCCCAGGGCGCGGCCGGGCAGTGGTGGTGGCACTACGACTCCCGTACCGGCAGGGCCGTAGAGGGCTACCCTGTGTACAGCGTGCACCAGCACGCGATGGCGCCGATGGCGCTTCTCGACCTTGCTGACGCGGGCGGGCACCGCTATCTCGACGCCGTCTGCCGGGGCCTTCAGTGGCTGGCGGACCGTCCTGAGACCAGCGAGGACCTGGTTCTCGATGAGCCGCCGGTCACCTGGCGCAAGGTGGCGCGCGGTGACCGCAGGAAGGCGGTGCGCGCGGTCCGCGCGGCCGCCACCCGGCTCAGGCCGGGAATGCGCCTGGCGGTGCTCGACCGGCTGTTTCCGCCGGGGCCTGTCGATCACGAGTGCCGGCCTTACGAGCTGGGCTGGCTCCTGCTGGCATGGCTGAGCTGATGGCCGGGCCAGTGCGGGATCACGATGCTGCCGGGCTGCCGCAGCGAGACTTGTTCGGGATCGCTGTCGATGCCCTGACCATGCCGCAGGCCGTCAGCCGGTGCACCGAGGCCGTTGAGCGCGGGACCTACCTGTCAGTGGGGGTGGTGAACGCGGCAAAGGTGATCGCGATGCGCAAGAGCGACAGCCTTCGCCAGGCGGTCGCCTGCTGCGGCATGGTGCTCGCCGACGGCCAGTCGGTCGTGTGGGCGAGCCGGATGCTCGGCTCCCCCCTGCCCGAGCGGGTGGCCGGCATCGACCTCTTCCTGGAGCTGCTGGCGCAGGCCACCCGCCGCGGCTATCGCGTGTATTTCCTCGGGGCGCGGCGCGATGTCCTGGACAGGATGCTTGCGCAGGTCGGCAGCCGGTATCCAGGCCTGGCCGTCGCGGGCGCCAGGGATGGCTATTTCCGGCCGGAGCAGGAGCCCGAAGTCGCGGCGGAAATCCGCCGCTCCGGTGCCCACCTGCTGTTCGTGGGGATGTCCTCGCCCAGGAAAGAGCTGTTCGTGAGCCAGTGGGGCGACAGCACGCAAGCCCGGGTGGTGCACGGGGTCGGCGGGTCATTCGACGTGCTCGCCGGGTTCACCCAGCGGGCTCCGGCCTGGTGCCAGGATCACGGTCTCGAGTGGCTCTACCGGGCGTGGCAGGAACCGGTCCGGCTCGGCCGCCGGTACCTCACGACCAACCTCGCATTCATGACGCTGGTCGCCCGCGAGATGATGCGCCGCCCGGCCGCCGGCGAGGTGGCGCGCAGCCCGGCCGCCCGCGAGGTGACGCGCCGCCCGGCCGCCGGCGAGACGGCGCGTCAGGCCGGCCACGTGCCGCTGCCGCGTGCCGCCGGCGCGTCCGGTCCGGGCAGGACCGCTGCCCGGCCGGGCGGCACGACAACGAGGGACGCGGGGATGACTGTCAGGAACAGCAGATAGCGGGGCGCCGGGACGGCTGCGCGGTGCCGGTCCCGGACCGGGCCGGCCTCTCCGTGCCGGATGCGCATCTTGCCCCGGGAGCGCATTGCCGGCGTGCTGCTGGCAGGATCACGGGCCGCTCAGCGCGCGCGCTCGGCCGACGAGCCGTCGCCGCGCGAGAACCGGCCGGATGACGCCGGGCCCGCGCTGGCGGCGGTCAAGGAAGTTCGCCACCATGAAGACCGCCACCACGGTCAGCAAGGCGAGGCCAGCCGATACCCGCGTCGACGACCCCGGCTGCGCGACGGGCCCGGTGTCTCCGGAGAGAAATGTCCTGATGCGATTGCGCGCAGGCACGCCCGCCTGCGCCTGCAGGCCTGCCAGACGCTGCCCGAGAAGCCGGAGCACCACGTGGAACGTGCGGCGAACTTCGGCCGGACGATGCGATGTCGTCGTAAATGCGACGGCCGGCTCGTCATAATTCGGATACTGCAAGCTGTAGAGGTTGGCGGGCACGAACTCGAACTGGGCAGTCCCGCCCGCAGCGCGAACCTGACCTTGCGCCGGCCGGCTCATCAGAGCCTGCGACATCATCACTTCAGTCGCGATAAGCGGGATGGCAAACTGGCCTTTCACATCGGATTTGCCCAATGACCTCGCCACCGCATACTCCACGGTCGCGCTCTCGGAGTACATCGTCGGGCTGCTCCTGATGTCGTATCCCGCGCAGACGGCGATAATCAGCACGACCGTCACGGCGAGCAGGTGCCGGCGCATGAGGCCGGCGATCGCGCAAAAGGTCATGGCTCGCTCCACCAGTCCTTCCCGCGCCGCCGGCCTGCCCGCCCGCATGGCCCGGGCCGACTGAGCGCGTTAGGAACGATATCCGGCTGAGCGCCCGGCCACTATCTGAACACCATTACTTCAATTCTGTCCACTTTGCTTGCTATGACACTGATATACGGAGCTAAGCGCCTACTATCGATAAGCTGACTTCGCACCGCGCTGATTTCGTTACCGTAGAATTGCTGCAGCTCGCGGAAGTCCCAGGCATCGGGACGCACCGCGAGCCGGGGTCACCAACAAGAGAGTGGCGCGCCCGCCAAAATGGGCCAATTGCCGAACGGGTGGATATCACAGATGGAACCCACGAAGTCGCTTCGTACGAGGCGCGGGCGCTGGCTTCTGACCGCTGCGCTGCTCCTGCTAACTTTGATCGGCGTGATAGTGGCGCTGGTGGAACTGCCGCCAACCTATCAGGCAGAGTCCCAGGTAGTGTTACTTGCGTCACCGGTGGCATCCAGGCCAAATGGCGGCAACCCCTACCTGAGCTTCACCCCAGCGCTCACCCTAACCGCCGACCTGGTCAGCCGGGAGCTCATGTCCCCCAGCACTGCCAGCTCTCTCGCCGCCAGCGGCTACCCCGACTCCTACACCGTGGCGCTCGCGCCCTACACCACGTCCACAACGGGATCGGTCCTGCTCATCACGGTCAGCGGCACGGACAAGGCTGGCGTCGAGCTGACCCTGCACGGCGTGATCAACGAGATCAGCACGGTCATGGCGAGGCTGCAGTCCAGCAACCTCCGGGCCGACCGGATCCGGGCCATGACCATCTCCATGGCCGGGCAGGCCACACTCAGCCTCACCCAGATGGCGCGATTGCTGGCCGTGCTGATCGGCGTCGGGCTCGTAGCCTCCTTCGGCGTCCCCTGGATCGTCGATGCTCAGATCGCCGGGCGGCGACTCAGGCGCCAGGCCGACCCTGCGGTAACGGCGCCCCAGCCTGCGGACCCGGTCGCGGACAGTCGCTGGGTTGCCCCGCAAGATCTCACGCGGAGTGACACCCGTCGGTAGCGCCTCCATGTCGGCGGGCAGGCGACCAACCATTCCACGATGCTTGCACGCCGGTCTGCCGGCGCCGGACAGGCTTCCGCCCTGAGCGCATCGACGTGGGAGCGCACGAGCCACCATCTGGGGCCGACTGCGCTGCCTCGCCGCGGAACCTCATGCGGGGTCTGCCAGGTGGCTATCGGGCAGGCGAGGGAGATACCCGCCGGAGTGCCGCATGAGTAGTTGCCGAAAGATGGGAATATTACCCGCGAAATTATGGTCATTGCCGGCGAAATTATCGCCGCTGACGGAAGCTAATGACGGTAGCGTGCTAGCCTAGAACTCAGAACCATCGCTTTGTCCGCAGGCTTTCTGCGCCGATTATCGCGGGGAAACCCCACTCTAATTGCTTCGACCGGTTTCGAGCCATACAGAGACGACTGGCTGCGAAAAGTCCTGCCGGCTGTTGCGGCAGCAGCCCGCCGAACATGCGCGCGCCCCTAGGGGTGGCATGACCGAATAGAAGAGTGTGCGATGAGCTCGGTGAGCGTCGTTATTCCCTGTTACAAGTACGGCCACTTCCTGCCTGACGCCATCAGCAGTGCGCTGACGGATCAGCCGGGCGTCGACGTGCGCGTCCTTGTCATCGACGATGCATCGGCAGATGGCAGCGCGGAGGTGGCCAGAGCGATCGCCGCCAGCGACGCGCGCGTGCAGGTGGCGGAGCATGTGACCAACCGGGGGCACATCGCGACCTACAACGAGGGCCTGCTGGACTGGGCCGACGGGGACTACACGGTCCTGCTGTCCGCAGACGACCGCCTTGCTCCGGGAGCGCTGCGCCGCGCCGCGGACCTGCTCGATGCTCACCCCGTTGCTGGCTTCGCCTACGGGCATCCGGTGCGGTTCCAGGACGGCACGCGGTTGCCGGCTGCCCGGACCGCGGTGCGCGGCTGGTCGGTCTGGCCTGGTCACTGGTGGCTCGAGCGGCGATTCCGTGATCCGGTTTCGTGCATCAGCTCGCCCGAGGTCTTGGTGCGCACCTCGCTGCAGCAGCGGGTCGGCGGGTACGATCCGCGGTTGCCGCACACCGGGGATACGGAAATGTGGCTGCGCCTGGCCGCTCACGCGGATGTGGGCTACGTCCGCGGCGTGGACCAGGCGTTCTATCGAGTCCACGGGCAGAACATGACCAGGTCCCGTACGCCGCTGGTGGACCTGCGCCAGCGGCGGCTCGCCTACGAGGCGGTCCTGGAGCGCTGCGCGGACCAGTTGCCGGACGCGGCCAGCCTGTCCGACGTCGTGCACCGCAGGCTCGGCTGGGAGGCATTGTGGTCCGCTGCCCGGGCCTATGACCGCGGACGCACCGAGCAGACGCCCGTGGACGAGCTGGTCGCGTTCGCCTTCGACTGCTGGCCAGGGGCGCAGAGGCTGCCCGTATACCGCGGTCTTCAGCTGCGTGAATGGCTCGGGCCGCGCGTCATGCCATACCTGCAGCCCTTCGTCCTGTCCGCGGTCGGTCGCAAGGCACAAAACTGGTGGTGGTGGCAATCGTGGGCGCGGCGAGGCCTGTGAGTGCCCGGTCGTACCAGGGGGACCGCGGATTGACGAGCAGCCAGTTTCAGCCGACGGCATGCTTCGCCGACTCAAGCAGCGCAGACCCGGTCCCCTGACGATCCGCAGTCTGCTGACATACGTCGCCGGGCCGCTCGGTGCAGGCCGCGAACGACGCGATCACACCACGCGTTTGCGGATCCGGCGCAGGCCGGGGTACCGCTGGCCCGCACTGCGACGCATCCGGTCGACTCGGTACGCGGTCTCCAGGCGAAGTCGCTTCGGCAGGCGGGCGAAGCTGAAGTCCGGGTAGCCTCTGTTGAATGGCTGCTGGGTCCACATTTCAGGGGCTGGCGGGGCAAGCAGCGTAAATGCCGCGGTGCGGTCGTCGAAGACGGCGTCGAGGCGCCAGCTGGGCTCGAGTCTCATGTGACGGAACATCTGGGCGACCGCCGGGATGGGGATGTCGTCCATCAGCAGCTTTCCGCCGATTTTCAGCGACCGGGTGATGTAGTGCCAGTCCAGCTCAGGGAACGGGAACGAGTGCGCGCCGTCGATGAACGCCACGTCCAACGTGCGGTCACGGCCGAGCAGGGAGGGCAGCACATCGTCCGACAGGCCTACGACGAAGCTGATCCGGCTGTCGTCGAGTCCGATCCGCTGGCAGTAGCCGCGGACCAGCTGGTGCTCGGCGGGATCGGGGCTGATGGCGGTATGGTGCGCGCCGCAGGCGGCGAACACCACTGTCGACGCGCCGACGCCTGTCTCGATCGTCGAGCCGCCATGTACCGCGGATCTGCGGATTCCCTCGAGCGCCCCGGGCAGGGCATCCCAGCGGGCCTCCCCGCCCAGGTGGAAGGAGGGCTTGTCGGTCAGCAGCCGCTGAACGATGTCCAGACCGTGCGTGGTCGTCATGTCAAGATGTCCCTGTGGTTGTCGTAGGCCGAACAGATTCTCCTATGCGCAGTACCTATCCGCCTTATTCGCCGCTGTTTGAAAAGCCCCAGATCTTCTTGTCAGGCTGGCCCCGTTCCTTGGACTATTCGGTCTCCAGATGCGCGAGATCGTGTTCCCAGCCGCGGCGCTCATTCCGATGAGCATGAGGTCTGTTCCGCCGAGCCTCGTGCTGCCATTAGTCATCGTGCCGCGCTCGCCGCTCATTTTAGTAGTTGCCCGTCGCCGCTTGCAGGATCAATATCGGCCAGGACCTGCGGTTTAAACGTACCCGCCCTGGCGGGAACCGCGCTTGCACCTGGCTGGTGCCGGAAATTGCCGTGCTCCCCGGATTCGGCGCGGCCCGGGCTGGCGCGGTGACTTTGGTGGGGCGCGGCAGCGGGATCCCAGCGCAGAAGGGCGACGACCTCCTGGTACACCGGCAGGCTGCCGGTGAGACCCGGATGCGACGGCGGCGCGGTCATGCCGGGCACGGCCGGCGCGGGGGCGGCCGCGGCAGGCAGCGCCCGGACTGCGGTCTCGCGGCCGGCCGGGCCGTGCGGCGAGGTACCCGGATCCGCTGATGCCCGGGCGGGATCTGCGCAGACCGGCGCGATCGCGGTGGCGTTCCCGCCTGCCGGTGCCGGCTGCGGCGCGTCTTGCCCGGCCAGGGCTGGCCTTAGCTCGGCGAGGACCGGCCGCATCCTGATGCTGAGCAGCCCGGTCGCGATGACCGCCGCCGCTGCGCCGGCCGCGCATGCGGCAAGGTCGCCGGGGATCAGCTTTGCCGCCGCCCGGGCGGCAGCGCCGGCCGCGGCGGCGGAGGCCAGCGGGAGCCACAGCCGCGCGCCGAGGGCGCGGGCGCGGATGCCGGCCCTGCTCAGCTCGGTCAGGTACCACGGCAGGACCACGCACCCGGCGACCGCGAGGCCGGCGATCGCGACCCCGGCGATGCCGCCGAGGCGGGCCCCGGCTATCAGCGAGGGAATGAGCGCGAGCAGCCAGACGAGCTGGACGGTGAACACCGCGCGGGAGCGGGCCAGCACGACGAAGTAGTCATAGGCGAGCCAGAAGAGGATGCGCAGCGCGCCGAGCAGCGCCAGCCATGCCAGTGCCCGGGCCGCGGGCTCCCAGCGGGGGCCGTAGACGAGGCTGACCAGCGGCACCGCCGATCCGCTCAGGAGCAGGCAGACCGGCAGCGTCGCGGCGCCGAGCAGCGCCGCCGCGGACACGAAGCTGGTGCGCATGGCGGCCGGCCGGTGCTGGAGCCGTGCGAACAGCGCCGGCGCGACGCTGCGGACCGGCGTGGAGAACATGTTGACCGGCCAGCTCGACAGGTTCCACGCCAGCACGTAGAAACCGAGCGCGGTCGCGCCGAGGACGTGCCCGGCAACGAGGTTATCGACGTTGGCGACGAGGAACACGATGAAGCTCGACCCGGCCAGCGGCAGCCCGAACCGCATCAGCTTGCGGGCCTTTGCCTTGTCGAAGCCGGGCCGCGGCGGCAGCGGCGCGAATATCATGATCACGATCCCGCCGGCCAGGGCCCCGGCCACCGAGCCGACCGCCAGGCTCATCGCGCCGAACCCGGTCCAGGCGAGGCCGACCGACACGGCGGCGCCCAGCCAGCCGGTGACCTGGTCGGCGATCATCTTGCGGTCCTGGCGGAAGTACCGCTCCAAAAGAGCCGCCGGCACGGCCACGACACCATCGGTGACGATGCTCAGCGCCAGCACCCGGACGACCGGGGCGGCGGCCGGGGCGCCCATCGCCGCCGCGAACGCCGGCGCGGCGGCGAACAACCCGGCGTAGAGCAGCAGGCTCGAGGCCACCGAGATCGTCACGACCGTGGGCGCGATCTCGGCCGGCTCGCCCGGCCAGCGGACGATCGCCAGGCTCACCCCCAGCTCGTTGAAACTCAGGATCGCCAGCAGCGCGACGAAGGCGACCGCGGCCGTGCCGAACTCGTGCGGGCCCAGCAGCCGGGCCAGCAGAATGCCGATCCCCAGCTGGCCGAGCCGGCCAGCCGCGGTGCTGAAAAAGCTCCAGCCCAGGGCCCGGGACGCCAGGCCGGCCAGCGTGCCCTTCTCGCCCAGCAGCCGCCCCGCCAGGCGGTCCCGCGACCGGGAGCCGGCGCCCGGACCCGGCTTGCGCCGGGCACGGTGAGCCGGCTCGCGGGGCATTATCTCCGGACCCCGGCCGCCGGGCCCGCCGCCGGCGAGGCACCAGCGGATGCGCCCGCCGCGGCCCGCAGTCCCGCGGCGCCGCGGATCACCGAGACGACCAGGTCCTGCTCCGGCTCGCTCATCTCGTGGAAGAGCGGGAGGATCAGCGCCGAGGAGGAGAGCCGCTCGGTCACCGGCAGCCGCGGGCGGGGCCAGCTCGCGTACGCGGGCTCGGCATGCGCGGCCATGATGCCGCGCCGGGCGGACACGCCGGCGTCGGCGAGCCGGCCCAGCAGCTCGTCCCGGCCGACCGGGAAGCCGTCGGGCAGCAGCACCCAGAAGGACTGGTAATTGGTGGTGCCGTGATCGGGATCCCCGATCATCGCCAGGCCCGGGATGCCCGCCAGCAGGCCACGGTAGCGCTCCGCCAGGGCACGCCGCCGCGCGATCAGCCGGGGCAGCCTGGCGAGCTGGACCAGGCCGACCGCGGCCTGGATATCGGTCATCCGGTAGTTGAACCCGACCTCCAGGTAATGCTCGGTCACCGGCTGCCTGCTGACATGCCGCAGCGCCGCGCTGACGTCCATGCCGTGCTCCCGCAGCCTGCGCAGCCGGGCCGCCAGCCCCGCATCCGCCGTGACCAGCATCCCGCCCTCGCCGGTGGTCAGCAGCTTGCGCGGATGGAAGGAGAACGCCGCGAGCATCGCGCCGGCGCCCGCCGGCCGGCCCCGGTACGTCGACCCGGCGGCACACGCCGCGTCCTGGACCACAGCGACGCCCCGCGGCTCGCACACCGCCCGGACGCCGTCCAGGTCGGCGGGCACGCCGGCCTGATCGACCAGGATCACAGCGCGGGTCCGGCCGGTGAGGTGCGGCTCCACGGTCTGCGGGGTCAGATTCTGGGTGGCCAGATCCACGTCCGCGAAAACCGGCCTGGCGCCCACATACCGCGCCGCGTTCGCGGTCGCGATGAACGACAGCGACGGGACGATCACCTCGTCCCCCGGCCCGATCCCGGTCGCCACCAGCGCCAGGTGCAGCGCGGCGGTGCACGAGGACACCGCGACCGCGTGACCGGCACCGATCGCCGCGGCGAACGCCTCCTCGAACTCCGCCACCCGCGGTCCCTGCGCGATCCAGCCCGAGGCGACCGCCGCCGCCGCAGCCGCCGCCTCCTCCTCGCCCAGCCAGGGCCGCATCACCGGGATCATCAGGCACCGGCCCCGGCAGCCGCGCGCCACCACGCCACCAGCCGCGCCAGGCCCTCGTCCAGGCCCACCTCCGGCTTCCAGCCCAGCCGCTCCCGCGCCCGGGACACATCAGCCAGCCGCCGCGTCACGGCGTTGACCCCGCGGGGCGGACCGAATTCCAGCGGCAGCCGCGACCCCATCGCCCGCTGCAGCGCCGCCGCGAGCTCCGCCAGGCTCGTCTCCGTGCCGCTGCCGATGTTGAAAACCTCGTCCGTGGCCTCGCTGACCGCGGCCAGCAGATTCGCCCGGGCGATATCCCCGGTGAACACGAAGTCCATCGTCTGCCCGCCGTCACCAAGGACCAGCGGCGGCAGGCCACGCTCGATCCGCTCCATCCACCGGATCAGCACCTCGGTATACACCCCGTGCACATCCATCCTCGGCCCGTACACGTTGAAGTACCGCAGCACCACATAATCCAGCCCCCGCATCGCGCGGAAACTGCGCAGCAGGCCCTCATTGAAAACCTTCGCCGCGCCGTACAAAGTGTCATTGGCATACGGATGATGACGCTCAGCCGTCGGGAAGTCCTCCGCCATCCCGTAGACCGACGCCGAGGACGCCGCCACCACCTTGCGCACGCCCGCCCCGGCCGCCGCCTCCACCACCTCATAAGTACCGTCCACCAGCACCTCCAGCGCCAGCCGCGGCTCGCTCGCGCACTGCGTTATCCGGATAGCGGCCTGATGGAACACCACATCAATGCCCGGCATCAGCGAGCGAACCAGACCCCGATCCCGGATATCGCCACGGACCAGCCGGACAGAGCCGCTCTCACGCGCCGCGGCCAGGTTCTCCGGCCGCCCCCGCACGAAATTGTCCAGCACCACGATCTCCCCGGCACCGGCCGCCACCAGCTGATCCACAATCGCCGACCCGATAGTCCCCGCGCCGCCCGTGACGAGGAATCTCCGACCTGGTATCACGTGCCCTCCTACGTCAGCGATATCCGAGCGCCTCCTTCTGCGCCTCGTCATGCGGCGCGCTGCCGCGAGTGACAGCCGCGACCGCCTGACGTTCAGGCGAGGACGAAGTCAAAGATGGACAGATCACCCTTCTGGCCTACCTGTTGGCATTTAACGTAGCCCTTTGGCAGCTGACCTTCTCGGTACATGATCAGGGACTTATCCATCGAGTAACAGCAGGACGCGGAACTTCTGCAGGATACTAGAGCAAGTTCCCCTGCGCCTCGCTCTTAAGGTAATGCCGATGCGCGACATGATAAGGCACTCGCCAAGCCGCTCGTATTGAACGTTACATGCTCGCCTGGCTCCGCCCGGGCCGACCGGAAAGTACCGGAGTGGTTCATGGCAGAGGTGCGCAGAAAGGGCCGCCAGGCAGCGTATCCGGCGGCGATGCCGGAGCTTTATGAACTCGCGGACAGCGTGCCGCCGCGCGCGCTACGCTGCGAGCGCGAACTGCGTAACGTGTAAAGTGTAAAGTGTAAAGTGTATCGCAGTCTGTCCTAAATTCCTGCGCATAATCGCACGGTGCGACCAATTTCCGGATGGATGTGGTGATCTTTACCGCGAGACCATAGCGGGAGGCAGTAATTAACGACTGCGTTGGGATGGCACCGGTCGGTCTGGCTGTGGTGGGTGCGGGCTACTGGGGGCCGAATCTGGTCAGGGCCGCGCTGGGGACTGCGGCCGTCCGGCTGAGGTGGCTGTGCGACCTGGACGCGGAGCGAGCGCGGGCCGTTCTGGGTTACCACTCGACGGTGCGGGCGACGTCTTCCTTCGATGAGGTGCTGGCCGACCGGGCGGTGGCCGCGGTCGTCATCGCGACGCCGGCGGCGACGCATTTCGGGCTGGCGGGCGCCGCCCTGGCGGCGGGCAAGCATGTCCTGGTGGAGAAGCCGCTGACCTCCTCGGCTGCCGAGGCAGGCAGGCTGATCAAGCAGGCGCGCCAGTCGCGTCTGGTGCTGATGTGCGATCACACCTACTGCTACACGCCGGCCGTGCGGCAGGTCCGGGAGCTCGTCCGGTCGGGAGAGATCGGCGATGTGCAGTTCGTCGACTCGGTGCGGATCAACCTGGGCCTGGTGCAGCCTGACGTGGACGTGCTGTGGGACCTCGCGCCGCACGACCTGTCGATCCTGGACTTCGTCCTGCCCGGCGACGTCGTCCCGGTCGCGGTGGCCGCGCATGCGGCGGACCCGATCGGCGCGGGCCGGGCGTGCATGGCCTACCTGTCAGTCTGGCTGTCCAACGGCGCGCTGGCCCACGTTCACGTCAACTGGCTGAGTCCGGTGAAGATCCGGACAGCGGTCTTCGGCGGCTCGAAACGGACCATTGTCTGGGACGACATGAACCCGGCCGCGCGGCTGATGATCTACGATCGCGGCGTGGACCGCCTGCCGGCTGATCCGGTGGCCGCGGAGGACCGCAGGCAGGCGCTGATCTCCTACCGGACCGGCGACATCCGCGTCCCGGCACTGCCGGAACGCGAGGCGCTGCTGTCGGTGCTGGCGGAGTTCGCCGGTGCCATCCGCGCGGGGCGGCAGCCGATCACCGATGCCGCGGCAGGCCTGCGGGTGACCGCGCTTCTTGAGGCGGCGTCGCGCAGCGCGGGATGCGGGGGCGCGAGGATCCCGGTCAGGACCGGGGGGATCAGATGATCAGAGCGCTGCCGCCATGAGATGTGCCGGCGCCGACAGCGGTGGCCGGGACCTCCTGCTCATGGGCGCTGGCGGATTCGGCCGCGAGACCGCTCAGGCGGTGCAGGCGCTGAACGGGAGCGGCGCCGCCTGGCGACTCCTTGGCTATGTCGACGACGACCCGCGGCGGCATGGCACGATCGTGGCCGGCACTGCGGTCCTGGGCGGCCGGGACGTGCTCCGGCAGCGGTCGGAGGCCTCCGTCGTGGTATGCACGGGCCGGCCCGCCGACTACGTCAGCCGGATGCGCATCGTCAGCGAGCTGGGCCTGCCGAAGGAGCGTTACGCCACGATCGTCCACCCGAGCGCGGCGGTCTGCGCGTCATCGTCGCTAGGGCCCGGCTGCGTCCTGCTGGCTCATGTCGCCCTGACGGCAGCGGTTCGCGTGGGCGCGCACGTCGCCATCATGCCGCACGTCACGCTGACCCACGACGACGTGATCGGTGACTTCGCCACTATCGCGTCAGGGGCCCGCCTCGGCGGCGAGGTCCGGGTCGAGCGGGCCGCTTACCTCGGCGCCGGGGCGACAATCGGCGAGAACCGCACGATCGGAGCGTTCGCGCTCGTGGGGATGGGATCTGTGGTAACCCGAGATATACCGCCGTGCGAAATCTGGGCGGGCGTCCCAGCGCGCCGCCTCAGGGCCGCCGACATACCGCCTGATCTCCCGCAGATGGCCGGCCAATAGAAGCTAACGCAGCGGTATAGATAACCGCAGGGTATATCGTTGCGAGGCTGCGCCGTGCCCACTCCGCTGCTTATAGTCTGGGGAATGGAGGCGGCACGTAACTAGATTTGGCCAATGAGTTGCGGGGGAATATTGCCGTGGTAGTGACGCGTTTGCACGAAAGTGGGCGCCGGCTGGCCCTCCGGCGCAGGCGAGCGGCGACGCTCTCCGCCGCGGCCATGACGCTAGCCTCGATGACGCTGGCCCTAATCGCGCTGGCTCCGCCGGCCGGAGCGGCTGCCGGAGCGCGATCCTCGCTGGCCCAGGGTCCGCCTGCGGGCGTGACCCTGCCTGACATGAAGGTGCTCGTGCCCACGGATCAGATTTCGATCGGCACTAATTCGGCGAACGGGGACAGGCAGCTGCAGTTTACCCACATTACCTGGGATGCCGGCAGCGGGCCATTCGAGATCGATCCGACATATAACTCCGCTACCGGCACGGCCAGCTTCGCGCAGGCGATATACAACAGCCCGAGCCCGGGCGTCTGGCAGTTCGATCACTCGGTACCGCTGGCGGTGACGGGCACCTTCGACCCGCCTTTCGACTACCGGTTCCCGCTGACCAGCTTCACGCTCAACAAGGTGAACCCCGACGGCTCGGCCGGCAGCGCCGTGGCCGTCAGCCCGAAGACCGACTTCTGCATCACCGGCGACACCTACGTCGGCGGCGTCCCGAACACCCCCAGCCAGACCTTCATCCCGCAGGACAACTGCGAAAGCCCCACCAAGCCACTGGGCTGGTCGGTGGGCTGGGGCGATGAATACGACCAGACCGACAACGGGCAGCCGATCGACCTGACCGGGGTGCCGAACGGCACCTACATCCTGCAGGGCATCGCCAACCCCGATCACGTGCTGACCGAGAGCGACCCTGACAACAATGTCGTGGACACCAAACTGACGATCAGCGGCAGCTCGGTGACGGTGCTCTCGCAGACGAGCCCCGCCGTCACGCCACCGACAGTGACGCTCACCAGCCCGGCGAACGGCTCGAGCGTGTCAGGCACGGTCACCCTGCGGTCCGCGGCGTCGGCGACAGCGCCAGCAACCGTGGCATCAGTGCAGTACCTGCTCGACGGCCAGCCGCTCGGCGCACCGGTCACCACCGCCCCCTACACCTTCTCGTGGGCAGTGGGCAGCACGCCGCTGGGAGCCCATCAGCTGAGCGCCAGGGTGACAGATACCGACGGCAACGTAGGCACCGCGCCGGCGGACACCGTCACCGTGATCAGCGGCGGGGGCTCCGGCGCGCTGAAGGCCGACCAGTCGGTGACCAAGACCGGGGTAGGCGCCGTCACCACAGCGCCCTTCGCTACCGCGAGCGCGGGCGAGACCCTGCTGGCCTTCGTCGGAAGTGATGGCCCGGCCGGGCCAGGCAACCAGATGACTACGGTCAGCGGGGCGGGCCTGACCTGGAAGCTGGTGCGGCGGTCCAACGGCCGCTCAGGTGATACCGAGATCTGGACGGCAACGGCTTCCGGCAAGCTGACCGGCGCCACCGTGACCTCCGCGCCCGCAGCCGGCGGCTACGATCAGCAGCTCACGGTGATGATGTTCGAGAATGCCGCCGGCGTCGGCGCCTCGGCGGCCGCGTCAGCGGCCTCCGGGCCGCCGAGCGTTGGCCTGACAACGACCGCCGCGGGATCGCTGGCGTATGCCGTCGGCAACGACTACGACAATGCCATCAGCCGCACCCTGAGTCCCGGCCAGGCGCTC
>DATJZH010000103.1:0-4291 GCA_035499215.1 Streptosporangiaceae bacterium
CGCGGTGGTTCCAGCTCGGCTCGCTGCTGGCACGAACCGTGGACGGGCGCATCGGCCGACTCGCCGCACACTGCGCAGTAGGGGCGTGTACTCATGGATCACGCCGGCTAGAGGGTCGCCGACAGTGCCTTGACCGGCATCCTGAGTTCCTCCAGGAGCGCGATGTCCGCCTCGGCGGGACGGCCCAGGGTCGTCAGGTAGTTGCCGACGATGATCGCGTTGATCCCGCCGAGCATGCCCCGCCGGGCGCCGAGATCGCCGAGGGTGATCTCGCGCCCGCCGGCGAAACGCAAGATCGTGCGCGGCATCGCCAGCCGGAATGCGGCGACGGTGCGCAGAGCGTCCTTGCCGTCGAGTACCGCCAGGTCTGCGAACGGGGTGCCGGGCCGGGGATTGAGGAAATTCAGCGGCACCTCATCGGGCTCGAGTGCGGCGAGTTGTGCGGCGAGTTCGGCGCGCTGCTCGATGCTCTCGCCCAGGCCGATGATCCCCCCGCAGCAGACCTGCATCCCGGCGGCAGCGACCATCCGCAGGGTGTCCCGGCGTTCTTCCCAGGTGTGCGTGGTCACAACCTGGCCGAAGTAGGAGCGCGCCGTCTCAAGGTTGTGATTGTAGCGGTGCACGCCGATCGCGCTCAGCTCGTCGACCTGCGCCTGTGTGAGCATCCCCAGCGAGCAGGCGACGTTGATTCCGACCTCGGCCCTGATCGCTTTGACTCCGTCGGCGACCTGCTTCATCAGTCTTTCGTCCGGGCCGCGCACAGCGGCGACGATGCAGAACTCGGTAGCGCCCGTCGTGGCGGTCTGCCTGGCGGCCTCGACAAGGCCCGGAATGTCCAGCCAGGCCGAGCGGACCGGAGCGGCGAACCGCCCGGACTGCGAGCAGAAGTGGCAGTCTTCGGGGCAGCCGCCGGTCTTCAGGCTGATGATACCCTCGACCTCGACCTCCGGGCCGCACCAGCGCAATCGCACCTCGTGTGCGAGCGCCAGCAATTCCCCGAGGTAATCGCCGGACATCCGCAGCAACTCCAGAACGCCGGCCTGGGGCAGCGGTGTGCCGTCGCCCAGCACCTGCTCGCGAGCGCGAGCCAGTACCGGGGGGAGATGGACGGCGACCTCGCTTCGGGTCATGGCTGTTTCTCCTGGACGGGCGGCGGCGGGGCCATGCTGCGGACGAACACTGACGCATCGAAGTCGCCGTCAAAGCGCGGCGCGAGCGATTGCCTGGCGATCGCGGCGAACGGCGCACTGCCGAGCCGTCCGGATCCGGCGGGGACGACACCTGCGAGCGCGGCGCCAGCGTAGCGCGGCAGGTCGACGAGGTTGCATCGGGCCGCGAGATCGGGATCGGCTGGCCAGTCGCCGACGACCACGCCGGCGAGCGGCAGCCCGGCGGAGCTCAGCGCCTGCGCGGTCAGTGCCGCGATGTTCAGCACGCCCAGCCCGGCCGAGGCGACGAGAACCACCTCGACCGGCGCGGCCGGGTTCAGCTCGCCGACGAGATCGACCAGCGTCTCGCCCGCAGCGTTGAACTCGACGAGCGGACCGCCGGCACCCTCGATGAGCACCAGGTCGCGGACGGCGAGGGCACCGATCCGCCCGGCGAGCCCCGGGACGCGAGGCCCGTGAACTCCGAGGCGACGGGCGGCCGTGCCGGGAGCGAGCGGTTCGCCGAAGCGGGCGTACTCGTGCAGGTCACTGGCTCCGGTCAGACGCGCGACGTCATCGAGGTCACCCGGCTCGCCCGGCGTCACCCCGGTCTGGACGGGCTTGACGACCGCGACCGTCCGCCCGGCTGCCAGCGCGCAGGCGGTCAGCGCTGCCGTCACCACGGTCTTGCCGACGCTGGTACTGGTACCGGTCACCACGACTACGCGCATGCGAGAACCCGGGTCAGCGCGGCGCGGTACCGGTCGATGTCCTGGTCGGTCAGGGTCGCCCGGGCGGTGACCCGAAGCCGGGCGGTCCCGGCCGGCACGGCGGGCGGACGGAAGCAGCCGACGTGCACGCCCAGGCCGCGAAGCGCGCTGGCAGTGTCGAACGCGCGCTGGGCGTCGCCGACGAGCACCGGTATCACGGTGCCGTCGGGCACGAGCACTCCCGACGCTGCCGCCAGGTCCGCGGCACGGCGCAACGCCGCCCGGGCCAGGCGCGGCTCGGCAGCGACGATGCGCGCGGCCGCCAGGGCTGCGCCTGCCGGTGCGGGGGCCAGGCCCGTGTCGAAGATGAACGTCCGCGCCGTGTCGATCAGGTGCTCGATGACGGCGGAAGCGCCGAGGACCGCGCCGCCCTGGGCGCCGAGCGACTTCGACAGCGTGATCGTGGTGACGACGTCCGGCTCGGTGGCCAGGCCCGCCTCGGCTACCGAACCGCGCCCGCCCCCGCGGACGCCCAGCCCGTGCGCATCGTCGACGAGCAGCAACGCGCCGAACCGGCGGGCCAGCCAGTGCCAGTCGCGGAGCGCAGACAGGTCACCGTCTGCGGAGTTGATCGCCTCGATCACGATGAGCGCGCGCGGCAGGGTGCGTTCTGCCAGTGCGCGCCGGGCTGCGGCAAGATCCTTGGTCACCGTGACCGGCGATGCCGACAGGCGGCACCCGTCGACCAGCGAGGCATGATTGCGCGCGTCCGAGAGGATGAGGCAGTCGGGGCCGCTCAGGGCAGTTGCCGCGCCGACGTTGGCCAGGTACCCGGACGAGAACACCAGCCCCGCCGCAGTGCCCACCAGCGCGGCGAGTTCGCGCTCGAGCTCGGCGTGCAGTTCGGTCGTGCCGGTGACCAGCCGCGAGCCGGTCGAACCGGCACCCCAGTCGCGGGCCGCGGCCGCCGCGGCCCCGACGACCCGCGGGTCGGCGCTCAGGCCGAGGTAGTCGTTCGAGGCCAGGTCAAGCTCGCGCCGCCCGGGCGCTCGCGGCCGGAGCACCCGGTGCAGCCCGGCGGCAGCGCGGGCCTCGGCTGCCGCGTGCAGCCAGCCCAGCGGGCCGTCATCAAATGGCACACGTCCGGGCGCTGTGTCAGCCGGCATGCGCGGCCACGCTCGCCTCGGCCGCAGCGGCGACTGCATCGCAGATGCGGGCGAGATCGGCATCAGAGGTCACGTACGGCGGCATCGTGTAGACCAGATCGCGGAACGGCCGCAGCCACACGCCGTGCGCGACCGCCGCATCGGTGGCCGCCGCGACGTCCACATCATGATCCAGCTGCACGACACCGATCCCGCCGAGCACCCGCACGTCCCGCCGGCCATCCGTGCCAGCCAGCCGCGCCAGCCCAGCCCGCAGCCCGCTCTCTATCCGCGCTACCTCGGCAGTCCAGTCCTGCGACAGCAGCAACCGGATCGATGCAAGCGCGACTGAGGCTGCCAGCGGGTTGGCCATGAACGTCGGTCCGTGCGCGAGCAGCGGCACCGGCCCGTCCGAGATCTGGCCGGCCACCGCGCGCGTGCACAGCGTGGCGGCCATCGACAGGTAACCACCCGTCAGCGCTTTGCCGAGGCAGAGGATGTCCGGGCTCACCCCGGCATGCTCGGCCGCGAAGAGCCGGCCCGTGCGGCCGAAACCGGTCGCGATCTCATCGAAGATCAGCAGCACGTCGTGCCGATCCGCCAGCTCGCGCAATCGGGCCACATACGCCGGATTGTGAAACACCATCCCGCCGGCGCCCTGCACCACCGGCTCGACGATGATTGCGGCCAGCTCGCCCGCGTGCCGCGCCAGCGCGGCCTCCCACAGCCCGAGATACCGTTCGTCCACCTCCTGGTCGAAGCCCGACGGCGGGGAATCGACGAACACCTGCGCCGGCAGCGTTCCCCGCCACACCCCGTGCATGCCGCCATCTGGGTCGCAGACACTCATCGGATGCACGGTGTCACCGTGATAACCCCCGCGCCAGGTAACCAGCTTGTGCTTGCCGGCCCGTCCCGCCGAGACCCAGTACTGCAACGCCATCTTCGCCGCGACCTCGACAGCCACCGATCCGGAATCACTGAAGAACACGTGCTGCAGCGGCCCCGGCGTGATCTGTACCAGTGTCTGCGCCAGCTCGATCGCCGGACGATGCGTCAGCCCGCCGAACATCACGTGGCTCATCGAGTCCAGCTGCGACCGCGCGGCCGCATCGAGCACCGGATGCCGGTAGCCGTGAATCACAGCCCACCACGACGACATCCCATCGATCAGCGCCCGGCCATCCGCCAGCCGCAGCCGCACTCCGGACGCCGACTCCACCAGCAAGAGATTCCGCGCGCTGGGCATCGCGCTGTACGGGTGCCAGACATGGGAGGCATCAACGGC
>DATJZH010000104.1:0-6088 GCA_035499215.1 Streptosporangiaceae bacterium
CAGGCCGGCCGGGACATCCGGCGTCCCCGGGCTGATGTCAAAGACGATCCAGTAGACGTACGGGGAAATGGGCGCAGCGGAGTCGTCCACCACCAGTGCGAAGGAACTGGTGCCCGGCGGGGCGCCCGACCAGTAGAGCGGTGGGCTGATGCCGGCCCCGTGACAGGTGAACATGCGGGGGATGATGTCATCGAAAACCGGGCTGGTGACCGTCATCACCTGCGGCGCGTCAGGTTGCAGCACCTTCGGGCCGCCTACCAGCCCGCACCCGCTGACCAGGCATGCCATGGCGGCGGCAGCCGCGGCGCGCGCCGATCTCCTCGCCGCGCGGGTACCCCCGAGCACTTGCTTCACCCTTGCCTGTCATATTGTCCGGCGCCCGGCTGCCTGACATCATCTCGTCCCGGCCCGCTGCGCTGGCTGCTGAATCCTACGCTTAGCATGCCTGCCGGCAGCTGCAAGCGGCCACTGTTCGGCGCGGGCCCTGAGACGAGCGTCGATCGTTTCCTGGCCTTGTCAATAAACACCTACCTCCGGGCTGCACCCGGGTGCGGCCTGCGGACAGTGCTGTCAACTCCGGGCTGCACCAGCCGCGGCCTGCGGACAGAACTGTCATCTCCGGGCTGCACAGCCGCGGCGCGCGGGCACAGCTGTCAGGACCAGCCGGGCGCGGCGGGGCCAGTCCTGGAGGCGGCCGCCGGCCTGGCAGGGCCTGTCAGCACGACGGCTGCGGGGCGTCGCTGGCCGACACGCCGCGCTGGCGATACGTCGGTTCGCGGCTCAGTCGGGCTGTCGCGAGTTGCCGAACATTATCTCGTCCCAGGAGGGTACCGATGACCGCCTGGACCGGCCGCCCATGGCCTTGCGCGCTGAGCGCGACGGCACCGACGGCTCGTCCGCCGGCTCCCGCGACTCCTGCCCTGGATCGTGCTCCGGGGGGGCGGCCGGGCGCTCGGCCGGAGGCGTGGCCACGGCGGGCGCAATCGCCGGACCGCGGGACGATCCGGGCGGATGGGCAGCCGGTGATGCGGACCTGGCAGTAGTGCTCGGGGCCGCTGAGGGCGGGGGAGGCTGAGTGCCGTCGGCCGCGCTGAGGGCCGGCCGCCAGCCCTGATCGGCGTGCGGCTCAGGGTGACGGTCAGGCTGTCCAAGCCGGGAGCCGATCGGCGTCACGGTCGCGCTGGCCGGGCCCCGCGCGCCGGTGCGCGGCGCCGGCCATTCGGTTTCCGGCAGCAACAGCCGCATTGCCTGATCATCGGCGGGCGAGACGTGCCTGCGCCGCGGGTCGAAGACCCACTCGGCGTGCTGCGGCCGGCCGGCGATCGCGAAATGCAGCTGAACCTGCCAGTTCCCGTCAGCGCGCTTCCTGGAGTCCCAGCTCACCTCGTCAGTGCTGGCCCCGGCATCGGCAAGCCGCTCGGCGATGATGTCGCCGAGCCGCGGCCCCGGCCCAGAGTCACCGTGGCTGCGAACCGTAACCCGCTGAGCCTCCTGAGCCCGGAACTCTCTCTCCGCCAGCACGGGACCCTCGAATCTGCGGACTCGCTCCAGCGGAATTCCCGCTGCGTCGGCGATCTCATCGGCGGTCTCTCCGGCTCGGATACGATCCTGGATCTCCTTGGGTCGCAACGGATTCTCCACTTCGATCTCGTACTGGGCAAGCCGCGAGAACTGACCTCGCGCTACGGTCCTGAGCCGGTCGTCGATGGTCAGGGAAAACCGCTTGCCCAGTCCTGGGACGGCGAGGATCGCATAACTACCGTCCTCGCTCACCGCGACGAGGCGCAGGTCCTGCATCGGCGTCCTTTCCGCGCTGCCCGGCCGCGCAGGGGCGAGGCTCGGGACCGCCCCTGCATGAGTTTGCTGGCCCGGGGCCGTCCTGGCCAGCACCACTGTCGGCATGTCCCGGCAAACCTGGTGCAAATTCCGGAGCCGCCGGCCGGCCCGGCTCGCAGCCGGCGCTGACCGGCAGCGTATGCACGGTCGGCTCCTCGGGTGCGCAGAACTCCGATAATCACCAGGTCTGGGCCGCCGCACCGCAGTGCGAGCCCGACGCTCCCGCATGGTACGCCGGTCAAACGCGTACCTGCTGACCATCGTCGCGCTGCTTGCACCGGCCGGCGCACCGCCGGCGGCATGGGCCGCAAGCTGATCTGCGGCCTCGGGCCGGCCAGCGCGCGAGCGCCGCCGACCGCCCCTGGCTGGCAAGGCGTTCACGACGTGCTGATGGCAATCACGTTAGGCTCGGAGCCATGCACGTCGACTCCATCTTCGGCGCCGTCGGGCGAGTCTGCGTCCGGTTCCGCTGGCTCGTCACGCTCTTCTGGATAGCGGCCGCGGTCGCCGCGGTGGCGCTGCTGCCCTCCCTGTCCAGCCTTACCCAGAGCAGCAACGCGAAGTTCCTGCCCGCGAGCGCGCCCAGCGAGAAGGCGGCGCAGCTGGCTGCGCCGTTCGGCACCGCGAACCTGGTTCCGGTGCCCGTGCTGGCCGCCCGAGCCGCAGGTCCGCTCTCCGCGGCCGACGTCGCCGCGCTGGCGGCGCTGCAGCCAAGACTGGCAACCGTGCCGACGGTCCAGCGGGTGGTGGACGTCGGCCGCTCCGCTGACGGCCATGCCGAGCAGCTCCTTGTGCTGGCCACGCAGGGCGGCGGGAACCCGAACCAGCAGCTGGACCTGGTCAGCGGGCTGCGCGCCAAGATCGCCCGTGCTGGCCTGCCGGCCGGGCTGCAGGTCCACCTGGCCGGTGACGTGGCTGTCGCCGTGGACCAGCAGAAGGCGACCGGCAACACCGGCAACAAGGTCCAGGATCTGTCGGCGATCTTCATCATCGTGCTGCTCGTGCTGATCTTCCGGTCGCTGACGCTCGCCATCACCACGATCCTGCCCGCCCTGTTCGCGGTGGCGATCTCCGGCCCGCTCGTCGCCGAGGCCGCGCGGCACGGCCTGCAGGTCTCCCCGCTGGCCCAGTACCTGATGATCGTGCTCGTCCTCGGCGCCGGGACCGACTACGGCCTGTTCCTGGTATTCCGGGCCCGGGAGGAACTGCGCGCCGCGCAGCACGGGCGGGCGGGCGAGTACTACCCGGGCTCCAGCCGCCTGGGCGGCAGCCTGCTGCGTGACCTGGCCGGAGCGCGCCCCCCGGCCAGGCAGGCACTGGTCAGGTCGGTCACCAGGGTCGGCGAGACGATCACCTTCTCGGCAGCCACCGTCATCGCGGCCGTGCTGACCCTGCTGGTGGCCAGCTTCCCGTTCTACTCCAACCTGGGCGTGCCCTTCGCGATCGCCATCGGCGTCACCTTGCTGGCCGGCCTGACGCTGCTGCCTGCCCTGCTGTCAATCCGGCTGTCGCTGCTTGCGATGAAAAGATCGGCCTTCAAGGCGATGTTCGGCAAGCCCAAACTGCTGCCCTGGGACATCCAGGGCACGGGCAAGCCCGGCGTGTGGGGCCGCGTGGCGGGCAGCATCGTGCGTCGCCCCGCGCTGACCCTCATCGTCGGCGTGGTCGTCTTCGGCGCGCTCGCCCTCGGCGGCCTGGCCTATGTCAGCTCCGGATTCGGCGGCAACACCACGGCGCCGGCGGGCAGCGACTCCGCGGCCGGCAACGCGCTGCTGGCCAGGCACTTTCCCCAGTCGGCGGCGAACCCCACCAGCCTGATCTTCCGGTTCAGCCAGCCGGTCTGGACCGACCCGGCGGTGCTGGCCAAGGCCACCAGACAGCTGCAGGGGGCCAGGGTCTTCACCCAGGTCGTCGGGCCGCTGAACCCGGTAGGCCCGATGCTGCCGCCAGCCGGTTACGCGACGCTGCATGCCCTGCTCGGCCCGGCGAAGAGCCTGCCGCCGACGCCGCCGCCGGGCAGCAAGGTGCCGCTGGCAGGCTACGAGGTCTACCGGGCGACCGGGAACTACGTCAGCCCGGACGGCCGCACCGTGCAGTTCTCGGCCGGCCTGCGGGCCGGCGACCCGGCCACCACCCCGGCGCTGGACGCGGTCCCGGCCGTCCGCGCCGAGGTCAGCAAGGTCGCCGCGGCCGCCGGGGCCAGCGCCCACGGTGTCGGCGGCGAGGCACCGGCCCTCTACGACATCAGCGCGGTCTCCAACAGCGACCTGAAAAAGGTCATCCCGATCGCGATCCTCGCCATCGGCCTCCTGCTCGCCCTGGTGCTGCGCAGCCTGGTGGCGCCGCTCTACCTGATCGCCTCGGTGGGGCTGTCTTACCTGGCGGCGCTCGGCCTGTCGGTCCTGCTGTTCATCAAGATCGGCGGGCAGGACGGCCTGGTGTTCTTCCTGCCTTTCCTGATGTTCATCTTCCTGCTGGCCCTCGGCGAGGACTACAACATCCTGGTGATGACGCGGATCAGGGAGGAAGCGCATAAGCTGCCGCTGCGCCAGGCGGTCACCCGCGCGATCGGCGTGACCGGGACCACCGTCACCTCGGCCGGCCTCGTGCTGGCCGGCACGTTCGTCGTCTTCGGCATCGTGGCGGGCAGCGGGGCCGGTGGCAGCCAGTTCCGCGACATCGCCATCGGCCTGGCGCTCGGCATCCTGATGGACACGTTCCTGGTGCGCACGCTGCTGGTGCCCTCGACCGTGGTGCTGCTCGGCAAGTGGAACTGGTGGCCGAGCCGGATCACCATCGACCGGCCGGAGGGCAGCCAGCCTGCCGCCAGCAGCCCGGTGACGCCGCAGCCTGAACTGCGCTGACGGCCCGCAATTGGAGCCGGCCGCGCCGCGGATCAGCGTAGTGCTGCCCGCCTACGGCGTGCAGGAGTACCTGCCCGAGTGCCTTGACTCGATCCTGCGCCAGGCCGGGGACGAGCTCGAGGTCATTGCGGTCGACGACGCCTCGCCCGATGGCAGCGGCGAGATCCTGGACGCCGCGGCCCGCCGGGACCCGCGGGTGCGCGTGGTACACCTG
This sequence comes from Streptosporangiaceae bacterium, assembly GCA_035499215.1. Lineage (GTDB taxonomy): Bacteria > Actinomycetota > Actinomycetes > Streptosporangiales > Streptosporangiaceae > DATJZH01. The sequence continues at coordinate 4,915 of DATJZH010000104.1, forward strand.
GGCCGCGCCGGCGGCCCGGGCAACGCGCGCAACGTCGGCCTGCAGCTGGCGGCGGGCGACTATGTCTGGTTCATCGACGGCGATGACCTCGCTGCCGAGGGCGCGGTCAAGGCGATCACCCAGCGGCTCGCCGAGGACCTCCCTGATGTGCTGCTGATCGACTACGAGGAGCTCTACCCGGATGGCCGCTCGGCGGCCAGCCCGGGCGCTGAGCTGCTGCGCGGCACGCCAGCTGGTGTCTTCACGCTCGGCCAGCAGCCGCAGGTGATCCAGCTGACCATGACGTGCTGGAGCAAGGTGATCAGCCGCAGCTTCCTGCTGGAGCTCGGCGCCGCGTTCCCGCCGGGAATCCACGAGGACGTGCCGGTGACCTGCGCGGTGCTGCTGGCGGCGGTCCGGATCAGCGCGCTGGACCGAGTTTGCTACCGCTACCGCCGCTTTCGGCGCGGGTCCTTCATGGTGACCACCAGCACCGACCACTTCGCCATTTTCGCTGCCTACCGCAAGGTGCTCGATTCCCTGCCGAAACGGCAGGCCGGCCCCGGTGTCCCCGTCACGGCGAGCGTGCGGGCGGCACTGTTCGACCGGGCGATCTGGCACTACACCACGGTGGCGCAGACCGGCGGCATCGGGATCGGGCCTGTCGGCCGCAGCGGGCTGGTCCCGCGCCGTGCGCGCAGGCGCTTCTTCGAGCGCATGCATGCGGACTTCGTGCGCTACCTGCCGCCCGGCTATCGGTACCCGCCGGGAGCCCGCGGGGCGAAGTTCCGCCTGATCGAGCGTGACGCCTACTGGACCTACGAGCTGCTCGAACCGCTGAACAAGGTCCGGGTCGCGGTCGGCCGGCTCGCAGGCCGGCGGCCCCGGTGATCAGGCAGCGGGCGGTCGGCGTGCCGCGCGGCGCCGTCTGGCCTTCCTCATCAGCCACGCACCGCCGGCGTCGGTGCCCCGGCGCGACGCCGACGGTGCGTGGGGCCGATGCGTGGCGTCCTCAGTGCGCCGCCGCGAACTGCTCGCTCTCAGTCGAGCCAGTCAGCGCCGTCGTCGAGGCGTTCGGGGTGATCGCGGAGGTCACCATGTCGAAGTAACCGGTGCCGACCTCGCGCTGGTGCCGCGTTGCCGTGTAGCCGTCGGCCTCCGACGCGAATTCCGCGTCCTGCAGCCGGACGTAGGC
>DATJZH010000105.1:0-18646 GCA_035499215.1 Streptosporangiaceae bacterium
GCCTCCTCTGCGTTCGGGGCATCGAGCACATCCATCGGCAGGGCCAGGAAGACCGGGCCCATGGGCGGTGTCGTGGCGATCTTGATCGCGCGCCGCAGCATCCGCAGTAATGACGTCGGATGAGTGACCCGCGCGGCCCACCTGGTAACCGGCTCCGCCATAGCGACCAGGTCAGCCGCCATCTGTGCGTCCATCGCGTCGTAGCAGACCCCAGCGTCGCCGGCCAGCACGACAAGCGGCGCATGGCCCCGCTTGGCCTGGTACATCATGCCGATGCCGTTGCCGAGGCCGACTCCGCTGTGCAGCTGTACCACGGCGGGCCGATGGGTCGCGCGGGCGTAACCGTCCGCGATGCCGACCGCCACTGTCTCCTGAAGCGCGCAGACATACTTCATGGCCGGGTAGTCGGCGAGGGCGTCGAGAAAGCCCTGCTCGACAGTCCCCGGATTGCCGAACATGTACCGGATGTCGTCAGCGAGCAGCTGCTCGACGAGCGCGAAGCGGCCGGTGCGGCCGCCCGCGGTGGTACTCGCCACCTCCTGCCCGAGATTCGCTCCGACCGGGACGCTCATGAGCGGATGGCCGGCTCGGCGTCCGAACTGCCGACCCGGTCGGGGCCGCGCCAGCCGTAGTATCGGAGCCCGTGTTCGAGCACCTCGACCAGCACTCTGCCGGTCGTATACGAATCTGCGGTCGACCGCCCGGTGATAAACGGGTAGTCCGCCATCACCGAGATCTGGTGCCCGACGTTGCCGTGGAACTGGCCCTCGGGGCCTACGGCGTCACGCAGGATGTACTCCAGCGGATACGGCGGCGGTCCGATGTTGAGGTCGGTGCCGACAAAGCCCGTCCCGTCATGGTAGTCGTACTCGATCGGATGTCCCGTGACGTGGCGGCCCCAGATGATGCTCCTGCGGTCGTCCTGGTTACGCGCAAACGCGAGGCAGGCGACACCGTAGCACTCTGCGGCCACCGGCCGGTCGAGCCCGTAGAAAATGAGAATCAGCTCATGGACACGGTAGCTATTGACCATGTCGATGATCGGGCCGCTGCCACCCACTAGCAGTATGGCGTCGTACTCGCGCTCGATCTCGCCCCGGATCTCATCCAGCCGGTTGTAGTAGCTCTCCATCTCGCGCAGGTAGCTGGGCGAGCTATGGTAGGGCATCTCGGGCAGCCAGGCCGAAAGGTTCAGCGGATTCTCGAGCCGCCTGGACTGGCTGAGCTCACGGGTCTTGCGGGCGTTCTCCTCCGAGGTCACGGCGCGGCCGAGCGGGGGGTCAATGAACCTGGGGTCCTCGCTCGGCGGCAGCGGCTGAGGGCGTCTTCCTTTGCTTGTCGCGAAGACCACCTCGTAGTTCTGCTTGTCCAGGGCATCGAGCGGACCGACCAGTTCCTCACCCCAGAAGCCCCATTCCGAGAGAATACAGAGAATCCTGCGTGACATAGATATCTGTCCTTGTCCCCGCTCGCGACCTGACTGTCATGTGGCTAGTACGAGTAACGGATTCCGGTGCACAGCCGGTCACGTCATCGCGCAAGATCACTGGCTGTCGTGTGACGTACTGAACGCTAGATGGAGGGATGAACCCCGGACCATCGGTAATCCCCCTAGGATTTAGGCTGCAAGCCGGCGGGCGGGCTCGAGGATGGCCCGCTCCTGTCGTCGGCTCGGCCCCGAAAGACCCTCGCGGCCAGGGTCGGCAAGGCATGGCGCCGCGGCCGGGGTCGGCATCATCACTGGTCAGCGGCACCGCGTGCAGCCGGTTGACGGTCCCGACCTTGCCGGTGCCGAGAAAAGGCGCGCCTCACCAGGATCCGCGGCCCCCTCTCGTTGCCCAGGCCAGCGCGGCGTCGACATCCGGCCGGGATTCACGCCGCCAGCAGGGCCGGACCGGTACAGCGCACCGGTCAGCAGATCATGGGCCTGGGCCTATTACCAGCTTGGGCGTTACAACCCGGGGAAACCCCCGGTATTGAGACTCGGTCAGGGGATGTCGTTGATGCTGAGGGCCTCCAGCTGGCCCGATCCCCGGTTGGTGACCAGCAGGGTCTTGCCGCCCTCGAGGTCGTTCTGGTTGAACTCGTGCGGCTGACTGCCGGCGGGAATCCTCCCCACCAGGGCCGGCTTCCCGGCCAGCGCCTTCCTGGTGTCGACGACCATCAGGCTGGACGGCGACCCGGAGTTCGCGACGGCGATCTGCGCGCCGCCCTTGATGACCTTCTCCCCGATCGGATCCGGGCCCACGGGCACGCTCGCGATCAGCGGGTGCGCGCCCTTGGCGCGCAGCTCGGCGGCGCTGAAGGCGAGCAGCGCGTTGCTCTGCTGCGCGGTGACCCACACGACGCCGCCGTCTGCCGAGGTCGTCACCAATCGCGACGGCCGGCATCCGGCAGCATGTGTCGCGAGCACCGCAGTCGCCTGCTGGCTGGGTGTCTCCGCGCGCTTCATGCTGACGACGCTGACTGTTCCCTGGGACGGAGCCGTGCCCCAGCTCGTCACGTACAGCAAGTCGCCGGACTGGGCAATGCCCACCGGCTGGCTGTCGAGCGGCACAAAGCCGACGAACTCCGACTTGCCGAAGCCGCTGTGCACGGCGGCGTCCAGGTTGAAGACCGCCATGTTGTTACTGTCCTGCAGGGTCACGAAGGCGTATTTGTCGTCGGGCGAGAGCGCGACGTCGACAGCTCCGGCGCCTGTGCTCGTCAGGTGCCCGAGGACCGGGTCAGCGGCGTGCTGCTCGGCCTCGCCAATGCTGATGACGACGGCCCCGCTGCCGCCTGCCACGAGCAGGTGGCCGTCCCCGGTGATGGCCTCGCCCTTCTGCGCGCCAGGCGCCGGGATGTTGCTGAAGGGCGAGAGGTTGGGGCCGCCGCCGTTGTTGCTCAGCATGGCCACCGAGCTGCCGGTCGACACGAACGAGAATTGCGAGAATCGGGCACCGCGGCCCACCTCGACGCCGAACGGATTCCCGGCGACGGGCACGTCCGTGGGGTGGACGGGCAGAACATTCGTCGTGGCTGTCCTGGTCGTGCAGCCGGGCACGGGAACCGCGGGCGCCGCAGCGGGAGAGCCTGATCCGCCGCCTGATCCGCTCCCCAGCAGCTGGCTGATCAGGAAGGCGCCGCCGCCGAGGACGAGAACCGCGGCGACCGCCGCGGCGGCCGCCGTTATCCGCGAGCGGAGCGGTGGTCCGGTCCGCTGACCGAGATCCTGGCCGCCGCCGCGCTCGGAGCCCTCGGCATGAAGCTCGTGGCTCACATCTCGCTTGCGCCGCAGCCCGTTCATTGCCGGGGGCCAGCGACTGGCCCGGATAGCCGCGGGTGCTGGCTGTTCTTGCGGGTTGGCCGCATCGCGGGGCGGGCCGGGCCGGGCGCGCTCGGGGGCAGGTGCTGCCTCGGGTGCGGGGGCAGGTGCTGCCTCGGGTGCGGTCGCAGCGGTGTCAGCGGCCGGCAGGGGTGCGGGGTCGATGCGCGCGCGCACGCGGATAGCGGCGGAGCCGCCGTCGCTGTCGATGCTGACGACGCCGTCGTGCTCGCCGGCGGCGCCGGTGTCCAGGGTCAGGACGACCTCGTCGCCTTCCTGCCGGAGCTTCAGCCAGCTTGCCTCGGTCGCTGGCCGCGCATTGAGCGTCCCGCCGCCGGCGTTATCCAGCCGGACCCTGCGTTCGGGCGCGGGCCCGAGCGCGGAGATCCGCCCGAAATCGATGATGGTGGCTGATAACGCAAGCTTCGGCCTCAGCTCTGCGGCCCCGGCCGGCGACAGCTCCGGCGCTCCCGCCGGCGGCAGCAGCACCGCCCCGGCCGGCGGCAGCAGCACCGCTCCCGCCGGCGGCAGCTTTGGCGCCCCGGCCGACGGCGGCAGCACCGCCGCGGCCGGCGGCGCGTCCGCGTTCAGGGCCGCCGCAGCCGCGGCGGCCACGGCGCGGCTGTCGTCCCCGGCAAGCTGCTCCAGGGCCAGCCTGGCGGCCAGCGCGAGCCCGGCATGTCTGGCCCGCATCACGCGCACCAGTTCCTGGACCGCCCCGGCACGGATTCCGGCCAGCGGGTGATCGATGGCCTGCTGCAGCTCGGGCGGCAGCGGCGCGGGAGTGGTTACCGGGCGGCCGCGGCGGGCGATATAGAGCTCCCCTTGCGTCTCCACGTCGCGGCTCGGGGTCTGATGGGGATTCTGCTCGCGCACCTTGTCGAAGACATAGTCATAAAGCTCGTTGAGCGAGACCAGGCCGTCCTCGTCCCGGTCCGCCTCTCCGCTGGCCAGTCCCTCCACCAGGGCGGCGGTGAACACCGACGGCCGGGGGGTGGCGTGGACATCAGTGAGCTGCTCTCCTTCGAAGGCGTACTCCATGGCGCTGGATGCCGTGATCACCGCCCGGCCGCGGCCGCCGCCTAATCTTTCCGGAGCGAAGCTGTCCAGCACGTTGACGTCCCCGGCCGCCCGCACCGCCACACCCTGGGAGAAGGCGCCGCCATAGCAGCAGTCCAGCAGCAGCACGATGCTGCGCGACCGGCTCGCCCGCATGCACCGCTGCACGAAGTCGGCCGGGATCGCCGTGGATACAAGCCTGTTCAGGCGGGTGTTGGCGGCGGCGAAAAATAGTTCCCCGGACTCGCTCTTCAGCCCGTGACAGGAGAAGTGCAGCAGCAGCACATCGTCGGACCGGCCCTCCGCGAACAGGTCCTCGATCTGCGCCTGGATGACATGGGCGGGCTCGTTACGCACCACCTGGACGGTGAAGTCACCGATCTGGGGATCGCTGAGCACCTGCCCGAGCGCCTCGGCATCGGCCGCCGGGGCCAGCAGGTGCGGCAGTGCCTCCTGCTCGTATTCGTCGACGGCGATTATCAGGGCTTTCCGCTGGCCGCTCACACCTCGCCGTCACCCCGTCGAGTGCCGGCTGACAAACAGGCTGATAAGCCGCTCCTGCTCCGCGTCGCTTACCTCCGACAGCTCCAGCTGGTCGCCGCCGATTTCCAGCCGCACCGTACGGTGGCTGGTACCGCTGCGCCGCAGCCAGTGGCTGATCGCGCCCACCACCGCCTTGAGGATCTCAGCGGAACCACCGAGAGTGAGTGAGAGCCCGCCAAGCGCGGCCAGTTCCACCCCGCGGGCGCCCGGCGGAGGCGCACCGGCCTGCCAGGCGGATACATCCTCCAGGTCGAGCTGGAGGAGATCCCGGCGCAGGTAACCAGTCAGCTCATCCAGCCGCTCAGCGTCCGCGCCGTCCTCGGACAGCTGTAACAGTAACTCGCCGGCCATTCCCCACCCCTTCCGCACAGGCAGAGCCGTGCCTACCGGAGCCATCCACTCGGCCCATCCTGCTGCTATCTTCGCGGCGATGTACCACTTGTGTCTAGTTTCCCTGCCCAGCCCAGAATCTCCACTTCGTGCGTGAGTGTGCCACGGATGACGTGAGTGCGCCACGGATGAGACGTTCACCGGCTGGCTGCGTGGCTCCTGTCAGCGATCCGTCTCGGCGAGCCTGATCCGGATGGCGCGAAACAGCGCAGGCGTCTCGCGCAGCACCGCCAGCCGCGGATCGGGGACCGTCAGGAACCGGTCGACGGCGATGTCGAAGTACGGCCGCAGCCGCGGATCAGCGCGCAGCGCGGCCATCGCCCGCCTGTCCCCGCCGAGCACGACAGCATCAAGCTCGCCGGCGTGCGGGCCGAACACGGCGGCAGCGGTGCCGGCGGCAGCGGCGGCCGCCTCCGCTGCCTGCTTCTGCCTGCGCCGCGCGAAGCGATGCTGCGAGGTGCCGCCTGCTGCGCTGCGGCCGTGCACCGGGCGGGCGCCGACCTTCGACGCGATCAGTTCCGGGCCAGGCCCGGCGAACACCCCGGCCGCATAGCCGCCGAGCCGGGCCAGCAGTACCCCGACGACGCGATCGGCGGCGGCGTGCGCGGCGATCTCGGCGCCGCCTGGTGCCGGCCCGGCCAGCAGCGGAGGGAACGGCAGGTGGCATTCAGCGACTGATCCGTCAGCCGCGCGGAATGTGAGCACTGCGGGCGAGGGCTGCGCGACGGTCGCCCCGTGCCGCCGCGCGAACGAGATGAGCCACCCAGCGATGCGTTCTGGCGGGACGTCGATCCAGCGGACGTGGTCACGTCCGCCGTTTGCCATTACGCATCGCCTCAGAGCGCTTACTATCCGTCAAGTGAAACCCATTGCCGACCAAGCCAGCGTCGGTCACCGGCGGCGCCTGCCAGCGGGCCGTGGCCGCGGGGCGCCATGAGGGCAAGGACGCATTGATGACCATCGTCACGGATGACAACACTGCCACGCCGGCTCCGTCGCGCACCGCCGAGGCGGGCATCGCACGCGCTGCCGACGAAGACGTTGAGCGGGCGCTCGCCGCGGCGGTCAACGACCCGGCCAGGATCGGTGACCTGCTCGACGCCCTGCGCCGGGGCCGGCTGTGGGTGCCGCTGCCTGACGACGGGCGGCCCGTGACGGATGGCTCGGCGCTGACCCTGCCGACGGTCACCTACCTGGCCAGCGAGTTCGTCCCTGCCTTCACCTCCGTTCAGCAGCTGCAGGCGGGATCGCAGGACCCGGCCGGCCAGCGGCTGGCCGCTCCGCATGTGGTCGTGCGCACCGCCGACCTGGCCAGGCTGCTTCCGCCCGCGCTTGGCATCGCGCTGAATCCCGGTCTCGGCGCGAGCGTCCCCGTCTACCCCGAAGGGGTCGCCTACCTGGCGTCGGCGCCAGCAGCCCGCGCCAGCGGACGGATCACCGTGGGCCCGCCGCCGACGCAGCCCGATGCGCTGCTCGGCGGGATCCGCGCTGGCCTGGCCGGGGTGCCGGCCGCCAGGGACGCGGCAGCCGCGTGGCTCTCGGTGGAATCCGCCGGCGAGGGGCTGATCATCTCGGTGACGCTTGACAACCCCGCCGACGCTGCTGCCCGGGATGCAGTGATCAGGGTACTCGAGCGGGCCGCCGGCGAGGCCCCGCAGGACACTGGGTTCCCCATCGATGTCACCTTCCCCGGCGAGGGCCTGCCCGATCCCATCGACGAGTGGATCTCCGCCTTCGCCGCCCCGTTCTACCTGCGGCCCTGAGACCGCGCGCGCATGCGGCGATAACCTTAGCTCCGGCTTAAGTGTTACTCGTGTACCGGCGTGCTCCGGTTTATGGGTGGACGGCGTGACGGAGGCGCCCATTGTGACGCTCAACCAGCTGCGAACCTTCCTCGCGGTGGCCGACAGCGGATCGGTTCGTGCCGCCGCCGAGCAGCTGGTCGTGACCCAGGCAGCGGTATCGGCGTCCCTGGCGACGCTGCAGAAGTCACTCGGCGTGCAGCTGCTGTGCCCGGATGGCCGCGGCCTGCGGCTCACCCCGGCTGGCGTCGCGTACGCGGGCTATGTCCGGCGGGCGATCGGGCTGCTGGACGAGGCGCCGAGGGCGGCGGCGACAGCAGCCGACCCGGAACGCGGCGAGCTGCGCATCGCCGCGGTCACCAGCGCGGCCGAGCAGATCATGCCGGAACTGCTCAGCGGGTTCCGCCAGCTGCACCCGAACGTCGGGGTACTGCTCGAGGCGGGTAACCGGGACCGCGTCACCGCGCTGATGGACCGTCACCAGGTCGACCTCGTCCTCGGCGGCCGGCCGGAGCCGGGCCGGGATGCGGCAGTGCAGGCCGTCCGCCCGCATGAGCTGGTGGTCGTGGCGGCGCCCGCGCTGGCCGGGTCCGCGGCCGACCCGGACCTGCTGGCCTGGCTGGCCCGCCAGACATGGCTGCAGCGCGAGCCAGGCTCGGGCACCAGGGCGACGACAGAGGCGCTGTTCGCCGACCTGGACATCGCGCCGCTGATCCTGACCCTCGGCTCCAACGGAGCCATCCGCGAATCGGCGGGCGTCGGCCTCGGCGTCACGCTGGTATCACGCGATGCCGTCGCGCCGGAGCTGGCGTCGGGCCGGCTGACTGAGCTGCCGGTGCCGGGAACGCCGCTGCACCGCGACTGGTACCTGGTGGCGCGGCCCGGGCCACTGCCCGCCCCGGCCGCATGGATGGTCGCCGAAGCGCTGGGCGCCGGCGGTTTCCACCGGCCCGGCGCCGCCTCCGCTGAGGCCGGCAGGCCGGCCGCGTCGCGGCGCTGACGACCGCTGCCCGCCGGATGTCTGGGCACAACTGTCATGGGAACGACACTCAGTGCACAGAGCCCGGCCGGGGGTCCCGCGGACGAGCCGGCTGGCCGGTCATTTAAGTGATTGCTTATTTATTAGCGCAAAATATTCATTAGACGCTGAACAGTCCGCTCGGGATAATGAGGACACCACCACCACGCACGGGAGGGCACATGGCTGCCGGACAGAGTCGCTGGAACGCGGGCGTGATGCCCTACGCGGAAATGGGCTACTACGACGCTGACTACGTCCCGAAGGACACCGACGTGCTGGCCGCGTTCCGGATCACGCCGCAGCCTGGCGTCGATGCCGTGGAAGCCGGGGCAGCCGTGGCAGGCGAGTCGTCGACGGCGACGTGGACGGTGGTCTGGACGGACCGGCTCACGGCGTATGACCATTACCAGGCCAAGTGCTACCGGGTGGACCCGGTGCCCGGCCGCGACGGCGAGTACATCGCCTATATCGCCTATGACGTCGACCTGTTCGAAGAAGGCTCGATTCCGAATCTGACCTCCTCGATCATCGGCAACGTCTTCGGCTTCAAGGCGCTGCGCGCGCTGCGCCTGGAGGACATGCGGATCCCGCTGGCCTACCTCAAGACGTTCCACGGGCCGCCGCACGGCATCGTGATGGAGCGCGAGTACCTCAACAAGTACGGCAGGCCGCTGCTCGGCGCGACCACCAAGCCCAAGCTCGGCCTGTCCGCCCGCAATTACGGCCGGGTTGTCTACGAGGCACTGCGCGGCGGCCTGGACTTCACCAAGGACGACGAGAACATCAACTCCCAGCCCTTCATGCGCTGGCGGGACCGTTTCCTGTTCTCGATGGAGGGCGTCAACCGGGCCGTGCAGCAGACCGGCGAGGTCAAGGGGCACTACCTCAACGTCACCGCCGCCTCGATGGAGGACATGTACGAGCGCGCCGAGTTCGCCAAGGAGCTCGGCAGCATCGTCATCATGATCGACCTGACCGTCGGCTACACGGCCATGCACTCGATGTCCAGCTGGGCGCGGGCCAACGGCGTGCTGCTGCACCTGCACCGGGCCGGTCACGGCACCTACACGCGGCAGAAGACACATGGCGTCAGCTTCCGGGTGATCGCGAAATGGTGCCGGATGATCGGCGTCGACCACATCCACGCCGGGACGGTCGTCGGCAAGCTCGAGGGCGATCCGTCGATGGTGCGCGGCTACTACGACACGCTGCGCGGCGCGCAGGTGCCGCTGGACCCCGGCCACGGGCTCTATTTCGACCAGGACTGGGGATCCATGCCGGGCACCATGCCGGTGGCATCGGGCGGCATCCACGCCGGCCAGATGGCGCAGCTGCTCGGCTACCTGGGCGAGGACGTCGTCCTGCAGTTCGGCGGCGGCACCATCGGCCATCCCATGGGCATCTCCGCCGGCGCCACGGCCAACCGGGTGGCCGTCGAGACGATGATCAAGGCCAGGAACGAGGGCCGCGACTACCTGCGGGAAGGCGACGACATTCTTGCCGCTGCCGCCAAGCAGTGCCGCGAGCTGCAGGTCGCGCTCGACACCTGGCGCGATATCACCTTCAACTACGAGTCGACGGACACCCCCGATGTCATCGCGACGCCGACCGCCTGACGGCGGACTGGCCGCCCTGCCTCCCGCAACGCACTGACCAGGAGTTTGCATGCGAATCACCCAGGGGACGTTCTCCTACCTTCCTGATCTCACCGCCGACGAGATCAGCGCACAGGTCCAGTACGCCATCGATCAGGGCTGGGCCGTAGCCGTCGAGTTCACCGACGACCCGCATCCCCGGAATGTGCTGTGGGAGATGTGGGGGCTGCCGATGTTCGAGATCAGCGACGCCGCCGCGGCACTGCACGAGGTCGACGCGTGCCGGACTGCCTACCCCGATCACTACATCAAGGTCAGTGCGTACGACGCGAAACTGGGCCGCCAGACCACGGCGCTCAGCTTCATTGTCAGCCGCCCGGCGCACGAGCCCGGCTTCCGGCTCGATCGCCAGGAGGTAGCCGACCGTCAGGTCAGGTACTCGCTGCACCCCTACGCGACCGACGAGCCGTCCGGCCAGCGCTACGCCGGCGGCAACGGCAGTCACGGCACTCCATGACGTCGCCGGTCCAGCCGCCCGCTTCCGGTTTCGCGATGCCGCGTCCCGGCGCCGCCGCCGGGACGCCGCCAGCCGCCCCGGGCGCCGGCGTGACCAGCCAGGCAGCTGCGGGCAGCGCTCAGCGAGGCCGCGAAGCCGGGCCCGGCGGCGCTGCCCGCGGCCGCGCTGGCGCCGACGATGATGGCGGCGAGCAGGCGGCCGTCCCGCCGCTGCCGCCCGACGCCGTCGTGGAGCTCGCCTCCGAGCAGCAGGCCCTGCGCATCTCCGCGATCCTGGACGAGCTGGACCGCGAGTTCATCGGCCTGGCCCCGGTCAAGGCACGGGTCCGGGAGATCGCGGCGCTGCTGCTCGTGGACCGGCTGCGCAGCCGCTACGGGCTGTCATCGGCCCGGCCCAACCTGCATATGTGCTTCACCGGAAGTCCGGGGACCGGCAAGACGACGCTGGCCCTGCACATGGGCCGGCTGCTGGCCGAGCTCGGCTACCTGCGCAAGGGCCAGCTGGTGAGCGTGACCCGCGACGATCTCGTCGGGCAGTACGTCGGCCATACCGCCCCCAAGACCAGGGACGTGCTCAAGCGCGCCATGGGCGGGGTATTGCTGATCGACGAGGCCTACTACCTGTACCGGCCGGACAATGAGCGTGACTACGGGCAGGAGGCCATCGAGATCCTCCTGCAGTTCATGGAGGCGCATCGCGATGACCTGGTCGTCATCCTGGCCGGATATGCGGGCCGGATGGACGTGTTCTTCCGCTCCAACCCGGGCATGGCGTCCAGGATCGCCCACCACATCGACTTTCCCGACTTCAGCCCGGACGAGCTGATGCAGATCGCCGACCTGATGCTGGCGGAGCAGGAGTACCGGTTCTCCCCTGATGCCAGGGAGGCGTTCCGCGAGTACATCGGGATGCGCATGAGCCAGCCCCGCTTTGCGAACGCGCGCAGCATTCGCAATGCCATCGAGCGCCTCAGGCTGCGGCAGGCCGGGCGGCTGGTGGCCGCGAGCGGCCGCGTCAGCCGCGACGACCTGATCCAGATCAGCGCGGCCGACGTACGCGGCAGCCGGGTGTTCTCCGGCGGCATCGGCGCCCCGGCGAACGGGTCCGAAGGCAGGGCTTAGCGCGCAGCCCGAGCTGGACGACGAGCGAGGCCGCTGACGGCGCTCAGGGCCGGGGCGCGGCTGCCGGCCGTGCCCCGCTGTCCCGGCCGCTGCGCCGGGCCCGCAGGTTCCGGTTCTTGATGAGGTTGCCGCACGAAGCCATGTCGCACCAGGTGCCCCGGTGGCTGTGGGATCGGTCGTAGAAGGCCCACTGGCACGCGGGATTGGCGCAGATCTTCAGCCGGCGCCAGGTGCCGTCCTGCTGCGCGTCGCGGATGACAAGCAGCAGGCGGACCAGGCCGTCGGCGGGCCGGCCGCGCGGTTCGGGACCCAGCTGAACCTGTCCGGCCTGGTCGACGGCCAGGCGAGGCTGGGACGCGTAGGTGACCGCCTGGAGCGGGTGCAGGTCGGCGGCAGCCGGCAGCTGGCCGCGGCTGCTGCCGGCCAGCAGCGCCCGGATGCCCTCCCTGACCTCGCGGGCGACGCGAAGATCCTGGGCTCCGGCGCTCATCTGTGCTCCGAGCAGCCCGGACTGGCGCAGCCACCCGTTCGCCGCGTCGCGGTCGGCCAGCAGGTCGGTCCCCTCGTCCAGATTCCTGGTGTTGACGAACGACTGCACCAGCAGCAGCGGCATAGGTGCCGGCTTGTGCTCGCCAGCAGGAACCCAGGCAGGCAGTGTCACGCTCTCAAGTGTAGCCGGGCATGACCAACTAAAGCACTTGTCCAGTTATGCGTGACCCTCATATTATTCTTTACAGGTCACGAGGGCTCGGGCTGCCGCTGGCGCGGATCTTGCCCGGCGAGGAGGTGCCTGATGTTCGTCTTGCTGACTGACGACGGCTGCATCGCTGCCCGGCAGGTCCGTCCCTGGGACCGGCTTGCCGCGCGGCTGCGCGCGCGGCGGCTCGACCGTGAGCTTGCCTGCGGGGCCTGCCCGGACGCCGCCGTTGGCCTCGCCTTACGCGCTCGGCTGCTGGTGCGCACCCCGATGCGGCGCGACCTTGCCGCCAGCGCCCAGCGGGTGCTGGCCACCGCGACGCTGACCTCGGCGGACGGCCGCCTGCCCGTTCCGGTGTGCGCCGACCGGGTCAGGGCGTGCGCTGCGGAATTCGAGGAACTCATTGCACGGCTGCTCGCTGACGGCCCGGTCGCCGCGAGCGGCATCGCACAGGCCAGCGTCCTGCTCAGTGATGCGACGGGACCCCTGTATCACCGCGCCGTCGCCGACGACCTGCGCGCCCGTGTCAGCGAGGCAGCTCGCGCCCTGAGCCCGCTCGGCAGCTGCCCCCCCGAGCACAGGGCACCGGAGAGCTGAGGACGCGGCCGTCACCGGCAGCTTGCCGGTGACGGCCGGGTCCTCAGCCAGCGCGCAGGCGCGCCGCCCGGTTCAGCGCGCTGATCACGCCGCGCAGCGATGCCCGCACGATCGACTCGCTGATGCCCACGCCCCACAGCACCTGGTCCCCGATCTCGATCTCCAGGTAGGCGGCCGCCTCGGCGTCCCGCCCGGCGGTGAGGGCGTGCTCGGCGTAATCGAGAACCCGCACGCTCACCCCGCCGAGGCCGAGGTCGATCGGTGACAGCGCCTGGCAGAACGCCGCGATCGGGCCGTTGCCGACACCGCTCAGTGCGTGCTCGGCGCCGAACGCGCGCACCGTTGCCGCGATCCGCTCGGTCCCGTCAGCGCTGGCTGAGCTGAAGCTGACCAGCTCGAACGGCCCGGCGTCGAGGTACTCGGCCGCGAAGATGTCCCACATCTGCGCGGCATCGACCTCGCCGCCCCCGTCGTCGGTATGCCGCTGGATCACATGACTGAACTCGATCTGCAGACGGCGCGGCAGGTGCAGGTGGTGGTCGTTCTTCATGATGTAGGCGACGCCGCCCTTGCCTGACTGCGAGTTCACCCGGATGACGGCCTCGTAGGAGCGGCCGACGTCCTTGGGGTCTATCGGCAGGTAGGGCATGGCCCACGGCAGCTCGCCGACCGGCCGCCCGGCGCTGGCAGCGATCTGCTCCAGGTGGTCGAAGCCCTTCTTGATGGCGTCCTGATGCGATCCGGAGAACGAGGTGTAGACCAGGTCCCCGGCGTAGGGATGGCGCTCGTGCACGCTGATCCGGTTGCAGTACTCGGCGGTGCGCCGGATCTGGTCGATGTCGCTGAAGTCGATCATGGGGTCGATGCCCTGGCTGTAGAGATTCAGCCCGAGCGTCACCAGGTCGACGTTGCCGGAGCGCTCGCCGTTGCCGAACAGGCAGCCCTCGATCCGGTCGGCTCCGGCCAGCACCGCCAGCTCAGCGTCGGCGATGGCCGTGCCCCGGTCGTTGTGAGTATGCACCGACAGGGCGATGTGCTCGCGCCGGGTCAGATTGCGGCTCATCCACTCGATCTGGTCGGCATAGACGTTGGGGGTGGAGCGCTCGACCGTGCACGGCAGGTTGAGCACGATCTCACGGCCAGGCTCGGGCTGCCAGGCGTCCATCACCGCCTCGCAGATCTCCAGCGAGAAGTCCAGCTCGGTGTCCATGAAGATCTCGGGCGAGTACTCGTAGCCGAAGTCTGTGCCGGAAAGGTAGGTCTCGGCGAACTTCAGCATCGCCCTGGTGCCCTCGACGGCCACTGCCTTGCACTCGGCGCGGCCGTCACCATCCCAGCCGAACACAACGCTCCGGAACATCGGCGCCGCCGCGTTGTACATGTGCACGGTGGCCCGGCGGGCACCGGCCAGCGACTGGACGGTGCGCTCGATCAGCTCTTCCCGGGCCTGTGTGAGCACCGAGATGCAGACGTCATCGGGTACCGAGCCGCCCTCGATGAGGCTGCGGATGAAATCGAACTCGGTCTGGCTGGCCGCCGGGAAGCCGACCTCGATCTCCTTGTAGCCCATCGTGACCAGCAGGTCGAACATCGCCTGCTTGCGGGCGGCGTTCATCGGGTCTATCAGGGCCTGGTTACCGTCGCGCAGGTCCGTTGACAGCCACCGGGGCGCGGCGGTGATGGTCCGCGACGGCCACTGCCGGTCGGGCAGGTCGATAGCGGGGAACGGGCGGTACCGATGGCATGGCATGCCGGATGGGCGCTGCCTGACACCCGGCCGCTGTGCGGTCGGGTCAGGCTGCGCGCCGGGGTGAGGATGGGCGCCGGGGTGAGGATGGGCGCCGGGATTTCTCATGATGATGCTGCTCCTGGGACTTGACCGGGGATCACTAAGGTCGGCGCAGCACTGCGGCCCGCGGCGAGGGGCCGACCGAGATGGTTACCGAGCCTCGCCGCGGCTGCGAAGGAGCAGCTCGCGCATCATGACCGTGCCAGGATAGCTCACCGGGCCGGCGCATGCGAGCGAAAGCGGCCGCATCGCGCAGGCGTCAGACGTTGAAGCCGAGGGCGCGCAGCTGCTCGCGGCCATCTTCAGTGATCTTGTCCGGGCCCCAGGGCGGCAGCCATACCCAGTTGATCCGGAAATCGCTGACCAGGCCATCCAGCGCATCCCTGGTCTGGTCCTCTATCACGTCAGTGAGCGGGCAGGCAGCGCTGGTCAGAGTCATGTCGATGGTGGCCACCCGGTCGTCGGCGACGCTGACACCGTAGACCAGGCCGAGGTCCACGACATTGACGCCCAGCTCGGGGTCGACGACATCCCGCAGGGCCTCCAGCACGTCCTCGGTCTCCGGCGCGAGTTGGCCGGACCCTCCGGCAGTGTCCTGCGTCAGCTGGCTGGCGGTGTTCTCGGTCATCTGTGCTCCTCCAGTGCGCGTGCGGTCGCGTCCTTCCAGGCCATCCAGCCAAGCAGCGCGCACTTGATCCGGGCCGGGTACCTGGCCACGCCCTGGAACGCGACAGCGTCCCCCAGCACGTCCTCGTCCGGCTCGGCCGTGCCCCGCGACTGCATCAGCTTCAGGAACTCGGCGCTCATGTGCATCGCCTCGCTGACGGGCATGCCGATGATCGCGTCGGCCAGCATTGACGTGCTGGCCTGGCTGATCGAGCAGCCCAGAGCCTCATACGACACATCGGCGACAGCGGGCTCGCGGCCCGCGTCCTTCAGCGTCACGCGCAGCGTGACCTCGTCGCCGCAGGTCGGGTTGACATGATGGACCTCGGCGTCGAACGGGTCCCGCAGGCCCTGATGGTGCGGGTGGCGGTAGTGGTCCAGGATGATCTCCTGGTACATGGATTCGAGCTGCATCACTGGACCCTGAACATCAGACGGTTCCGAAGAATTTCTTCGCCTGGCAGACGCCATCGGCGAGCGCCTCGACCTCGGCCAGGGTGTTGTAGACGTAGAAGGTCGCGCGGGTGCTTGACTGCGCGCCGAGCGCGCGGTGCAGCGGCCAGGCACAGTGGTGGCCGGTGCGCACGGCGATGCCCAGCTCGTCCAGGACCTGGCCGACGTCGTGCGGGTGGATGCCCGCCACGGTGAAGGACACGGCGCCGCCGCGGTGCCCGGTGGTCACCGGGCCGAGTATCCGCACCCCGTCGATGTCGCGCAGGACCTCCAGCGCGTGCGCCGTCAGCGCCTCCTCGTGCGCGACGACGCCGGGCATGCCGAGCATGTCCAGGTAGTCGCAGGCCGCGGCCAGCCCCACCGCCTGGGCGGCAGCCGGCACCCCTGCCTCGAACCGCTCGGGCGGCGGCAGGAAGGTCGAGCCCTCCATCCGGACCACCTCGATCATGGATCCGCCGGACACGAAGGGCGGCATCGCCTCGAGCAGCTCGCGCCGCCCCCACAGCACCCCGATTCCGGAGGGACCGAGCATCTTGTGCGCGGAGAAGGCCAGGAAATCAGCCCCGAGCGCGGCAACGTCCACCACCTGGTGCGGTACCGACTGGGCACCGTCGGCCACCACCAGCGCGCCGCGGGCCCGGGCCAGCGCGGCGATCTCCGCCACCGGCGGTATCGCACCGGTGACGTTGGACTGGTGGGTCACCGCGACGACCTTCGTCGCGCCGGTGATCAGCTCCGCGGCGTTGCTCAGGTCCAGCCGGCCATCGGGGGTCACGCCGAACCAGCGCAGGGTGGCTCCGGTGCGCTGGCACAGCTGCTGCCAGGGCACCAGGTTGGCGTGATGCTCCAGCTCCGTGACCAGTACCTCGTCACCGGGGC
Organism: Streptosporangiaceae bacterium; assembly: GCA_035499215.1. GTDB lineage: Bacteria > Actinomycetota > Actinomycetes > Streptosporangiales > Streptosporangiaceae > DATJZH01. The sequence goes on from DATJZH010000105.1 coordinate 16,437, forward strand.
CGACGCGGAAGCGCGCCGCTGCCGGCCCGGCGGTCCCGGCGTTGCTCATCGCGTAGGCAACCAGGTTCAGCCCCTCGGTGGCGCTCTTGGTGAAGACGATCTCACCGGGGGCAGCGCGGATGAAGTCCGCGACCCGCGCCCGGGCGCCCTCGTAGGCGTCGGTGGCCTCCTCGCCGAGCAGATGCGCACCGCGATGCGCGGCCGAGTTGTGCATGGTGTAGAAATCGCGCTCGGCGTCCAGCACCTGGCGCGGCTTGTGCGAGGTCGCACCGGAATCGAGGTAGACCAGCGGGTTGCCGCCGCGCACTGCCCGGCCCAGGATCGGGAAGTCTGCCCGGATCGCGTCGGTGTCCAGCAGCGCCGGGCCAGCCGATGCCGGGCCAGCCGATGCCAGCCTAGCCGAAGCCGGCCTAGCCGGCGCCGGGCCAGCCGGCGCCGGGCCAGCCAATGCCGGGCCAGCCAATGCCGGGCCAGCCGATGCCGGGCCGTCCTGCTGGCGCGCGAGCGGCGCCGCACCGGCGGCCGTCATACCGCTGCGCCCGCGGTCAGAAACCTCTCGTAGCCGCCGGCCTCCAGCTCGTCGGCGAGCTCAGGGCCGCCTTCGGCCACGATCCGGCCGCCGACGAAAACGTGCACGAAATCGGGCTGCACGTAACGCAGGATCCGGGTGTAGTGAGTGATCAGCAGCACGCCGTGGCCAGGGTCCTCGCGGTATTTGTTGATTCCCGCCGAAACGACCTTCAGGGCGTCGATGTCGAGCCCAGAGTCCGTCTCGTCCAGGATGGCGATCTTCGGGTCGAGCAGCTGAAGCTGGAGGATCTCGTGCCGCTTCTTCTCCCCACCGGAGAACCCCTCGTTCAGGTTGCGCTGGGCGAATGCCGGGTCAATCGACAGCGCGTCCATCGCGGTGCGCAGCTCCCTGCCGAACGTGCGCAGCTTCGGCGCCTCGCCGCGGACGGCGGTGATCGCGGTGCGCAGGAAGTTCGACACCGAGACGCCGGGCACCTCGACCGGGTACTGCATGGCCAGGAAGAGGCCGGCCCTGGCCCTGGCGTCCACGCTCATGGCCAGGACGTCCTCGCCGTCCAGGGTGACCGACCCCTGGGTCACCTGGTACTTGGGATGGCCGGCGATCGCGTAGGCGAGGGTGGACTTGCCGGAGCCGTTCGGCCCCATGATCGCGTGAGTCTCCCCGGCCCGGACCGTGAGGTCCACGCCGCGCAGGATCTCCCGGGTGGCGCCGGACGCCTCCTCCACGCTGACGTGCAGGTCCTTGATCTCGAGAGTGGACGGTGCGGGCTTATCTGCCGTGGTGGGCATTATTTCTAATTCTCCTGGTCGGGCAGGGACACGTAGACGTCGCTGCCATCGGTATGCACTGGGTAGGTGGGAACCGGCTTGGTGGCGGGCGGCCCGGTGGGTGCGCCGGTGCGCAGGTCGAAGCACGACCCGTGCAGCCAGCATTCCACCGTGTGGTCATAGATCTCGCCTTCGGACAGCGGGACCTCCTCGTGCGAGCACACGTCGTGCAGGGCGAAGATCTCCCCGCCGACCCGGATGATCGCGACCGGCGTGTCCTGCACCTCCACGCCCAGCGCCCCCTCCTCGGGAACGTCGGCGAGGGCGCAGGCGCGCACGTAGGTGTCGGGCACGCTCATGCGGCACGCTCCGGGGACTGGGCCAGTTCGGCGTCGATCGCGCTGGCCACGCGGTCCCGCAGCTCGGGCACCTCGATCTGGTCGATGAGCTGGCCGAAGAATCCCTTGATCACCAGGCGCCGCGCGTCATCGTACGGGATCCCGCGGGCCATCAGGTAGAACAGGTGGTGATCCTCCAGCCGCCCGCTGGCGCTGGCGTGACCCGCGCCGACCACCTCGCCGGTGAGGATCTCCAGGTTCGGCACCGAGTCCACCCGGGTGCCGTCGGTCAGCACCAGGTTCCGGTTGTACTCGTAGGTGTCGGTGCCGGTCGCCTCCGCGCGGATGATCACGTCGCCGATCCATACGGCGTGCGCGTCCTCGCCCTGCAGCGCGCCCTTGTAGCTCACCCGGCTGCGGCAGTTGGGCTCGGCGTGATCCACGAACAGCCGGTGCTCCAGGTGCTGGCCGGCGTCGGCGAAGTACAGCCCGCGTAGCTCCGCGTTGCCGCCGGGCCCCGCGTACCGTACCGACGGCGCCAGCCGCACGACGCTGCCGCCCAGCGTCACCGCG
>DATJZH010000106.1:0-11349 GCA_035499215.1 Streptosporangiaceae bacterium
GGCTCCCGCGATAGGACTCGAACCTATAACCTGCCGGTTAACAGCCGGACGCTCTGCCGATTGAGCTACGCGGGATCGGACGACACCCGGTGCGCGGACCGCCGACTCGGCGCACCTGCGTCGCGGCCACCAGGGTAGCGCACCCGCGGCCCCTCGCGAGCGGACAGACCGCCCTGGTGCACCCCGGTGCATAACAATCTACCCGCGGGGCATGACGCAAAGACATGTGCCGCACCGCAGGACTGGCACCCGACTGGGGAAGCCAGCGCGGCGCACGCTGACTTGCCAGGAGAGGTCACATGCACCGGTATCGCATCACTTTTCTCGGCGGCCTCGCCGCGGGGTTCGTCCTGGGCACCCGGGCAGGCCGGGAGCGTTACGAGCAGATGACCAAGCTGGCGCGCACGATCGCCGCCAGCCCTGCTGCGCAGCAGGCGGCCGGAGCGCTCCAGGCGCAGGCGGCAGGCCTGCTGAAGTCCGCCGGGTCCACGGTCACCGGCCGGCTGCAGGAACGTGTGCCCAGGCTGGCTGGCGGCGCCAGGAACAAGATCCCCGGCCTGCGGCACCGCAACGGCAGTACCGCGCACTCCGAAACCGGCGGCGGCCCCGAGGCGAGCGGCAACTACCCTTTCGCCACGACCAGCAGCCGGGCGGAGCGTAACGGCCGCTGACAGCGGCTGCCCTGCGTCTGCGCTCAGGCGAGATACTCGCGCAGCATCTGGGCCCGGCTGGGATGCCGCAGTTTGGCCAGAGTCTTGGACTCAATCTGGCGGATGCGCTCGCGGGTGACGCCGAACTCCCTGCCGACTTCCTCGAGCGTCCGCGGGTGGCCGTCTGTCAGCCCGAACCGCAGCTGGATGATCCGCTGCTCGCGGCGAGTGAGGTTGTCCAGGACCTGCTCAAGCTGATCCTGGAGCATGATGAAGGCAGCCGCCTCCATCGGGACGACCGCGTCGGCATCCTCGATGAAGTCGCCGAGATCGGAGTCCTCCTCGCCGATCGGGGACTGCAGCGAAACCGGTTCCTGGGCGATCCGCTGGATCTCGGCCACCCGCTCCGGGCTCAGGCCCATTTCCGCCGCGATCTCATCAGGAGCGGCCTCGCGGCCCAGATCCTGATGGAGCTGCCGCTGGATGCGGGCCATCTTGTTGATGGTCTCGACCATGTGCACGGGAATCCGGATCGTCCTTGCCTGGTCGGCAATGGCGCGGGTGATGGCCTGCCGGATCCACCAGGTTGCGTAGGTCGAGAACTTGTAGCCCTTGGTGTAGTCGAACTTCTCCACCGCGCGGATCAGGCCCAGGTTTCCCTCCTGGATCAGGTCCAGGAAGACCAGACCGCGACCTATATACCGCTTGGCGATCGACACGACCAGGCGCAGGTTGGCCTCGATCAGCCGCTGCTTTGCCCGCAGGCCGTCGGCGGCGAGCAGAGCCAGCTCGGCGATCTCGGTGCCGTCGGCGCCGCGCCCGCCGAATCCGCCCTGCAGCTTCTCCTCGGCGAACAGCCCGGCCTCGATGGCCTTCGCGAGCTCGACCTCGTCCTGAGCAGTCAGCAGCGGAACCCGGCCGATCTCGCGCAGATAGATCCGGACCAGGTCACCGGTGGCGGCACGGCGGCTCGTGTCGACCGCGCCGCGCGGCAATTCCTCCGGCTCGTCCGTGGCTGCCTCGACAACGTCCACGCCCTCATCAGCGAGGAGCTTGAGAACGCCGTCAATGGCTTCCGCGGGCAGATCGCAGCTGTCAAAGGCCGCGGCAAGATCAGCCATCGCGACTGTTCCGCAGGCTCTCGCCTGCGCGACCAGATCGGTTACCCGGTCTACGGGGGGCAGAACCGCAAGGCTCATGCAGACCAGTGTGCGTCAGGATTCGCCCGTTACGGGGATGTAATATTGTCACCTTGGCGCTAGTAACGCACAGAGCAGCCTGTGTGCATGTCGCTACAATGTGCCCGCCGTGACGGCTACAGCGCGCCCGCGGCGCGGTCGGCCAGCACCTTGCGGCGCTGCTCATGCGCAATGAGATCGCCGAACATGCGGTTGTACTCAGCTGGCTCCTCGACCGGGTTCAGCCGCTGCAGCCGGGACTTGAGCCGGGCAATCCGCCGGCTGACTGCGAGCTCTTCCACCCTGGCGAGCTGGGCCTCAGCGTAACGCTCATCGGGTTCGGCGTCGGTCCCCGGCGCGTGCAGCGGCTCGACGGCCAGCTGGGTCAGCATGCCCCTGACCCGGTCGTCGGGCGCCGCGTTGCGCAGCCGCTCAGCCCACTGCCGGCCGCCGGCCGCTGCCCCGGCGCCGCCGCACCCGGCGATCACCGCGAAGACAGCACGGTGCACGGGGGCGGTGAAGGACTCGCCGCCGAGCGCGTCGAAGCTGGGACCGCAGAGCGCGGGCCGCTGCACGGCGAGCTTGAGTGCCTCGCGCTCCACCTGGAGCATGGGATCCCGCAAGTCGTACGGCAGCTCGCCCGGGCCCTGCTGACGTGCCGGGCCCTGGACTGCCGCTTGCCCTTGACCGTGCTGCCCAGGGTCCCGCCCGCTGTCCTGCAGCCCGCTGTCCGGCAGCCCCGTCCGCGGATCCGCCGGGCGCTGCTGGCCGCCCAGCTCATCGGTGCGCCGCTCACCAGTGCGCCGCTCATCGGGCCGGCGGCCGTCGCCGCGGCGGCTATCAGCGCGCTGGCCGGTTCGCTGGCTGGCCGCCGTCCGGCTGTGCATCCTGATGCGCTCCAGCACGAAGCCCTCGTCCATCAGGCCGAGCCACCGGTCCAGGCTGACCGCGTACAGCTGGCGCAAGCCGCGGTCCTTGATCCTGGCCACGATCGGCGCCGCCGCATCCAGCGCCGCCAGGCGGCCCTCAGCGCTGTCCAGATCATGCTCGGTGAGCACACTGCGGACGGCGAACTCAAACAGCGGCACCCGGCGCGCGACCAGTTCGCGGACGGCGGCACCGCCCTCCTTCAGCCGCAGTTCACAAGGGTCAAGGCCATCGGGCTGCACTGCGACGAACGTTTGCGTGACGAACTTCTCCTCCATGCCGAACGCGCGCAGCGCGGCCCGCCGGCCCGCGGCATCACCATCGAACGTAAAGATCACTTCGCCGCGGAACTGGCTGTCGTCCATCAGCAGCCGCCGCAGGATCGTGACATGACCTTCGCCGAAGGAGGTGCCGCTCGTCGCCACGGCCGTGCCGACGCCGGCCAGGTGGCAGGCCATGACATCGGTGTAGCCCTCGACGATGACTGCCTGCCGCCGCTGGGCTATGTCCCGCTTCGCCAGGTCTGCGCCATAGAGCACGGCGCTCTTCTTGAACAGCGGGCTCTCCGGCGAGTTCAGGTACTTCGGGCCGTCGTCGTCTGCGCGCAGCTTTCGGGCGCCGAACGCGATCACGTCACCGCCCAGGTCCCTGATCGGCCACATCAGGCGGCCGCGGAACTTGTCGATCAGGCCGCGCCTGCCCTGGCTGGCCAGCCCGCCGGTGAGCAGTTCCATCTCGGTGAAGCCGCGGCCGCGCAGGTGCTTTGTCAGCACGTCCCACTCGGCTGGCGAGTAGCCGACGCCGAACCGCTGCGCGTCGGCCGGGTCAAAGCCGCGCTCGGACAGGAAGTCGCGTGCCGGGAGGGCATCGGCGGACAGGAGCCGTTCTGAATAGAACTCGGCAGCCGCCCGGTGCGCACGGAGGATTCTGCGCCGCTGGCTCTGCTCCTGGCCTGGCACGTAGCCGCCCTGCTCGTAGCGCAGGTCGATGGCCGCTCGTGCCGCCAGCCGCTCGACGGCCTCCGTGAAGCTGAGGTTATCGATCTTCTGCACGAACCTGATGACGTCGCCGCCCTCGGAGCAGGAGAAGCAGTACCACAGGCCGCGCGCCGGGGTCACATTGAACGACGGCGTCTTCTCGTCATGGAACGGGCACAGGGCCTTGAGCGAGCCGCCGCCCGCGCCCCGCAGCTGCAGGTACTCCCCCACAACCTCCTCGACCGCCGAGCGCTCGCGCACCAGCGCGATGTCCTCATCGCGGATCCGGCCCGGCATATATCGCCTCCGCTCCTGCCGCGCAGCCTGGTCGCGGCGAGTCTAGTCCCGGCTCCGGCGGCGCGGGCCGGCTCGGCTGGTAGCCTCCCGGGCGTGGCCGGCCTTCTCGTGCTCTGGGATGTGGACTTCACCCTCGTGGACGCGGGCGGGATCGGCTGGCACCTCTACGAGCTGGCGTTCACCGAGATGTTCGGCGAACCGCCGCCCCGCCCCTCGTCGCTGGCTGGACGCACCGATCGCGCGATCGCGCTCGAGGTGCTCGCGCTGGCGGGCCAGCCGGACCCGCGTCAGCAGGTCGCTGCCTTCGAGGCCGTGATGGCAGCCCGCGCGCCGGAACTGGCGGGCCTGGTCCGCGAGCGCGGCGTAGCGCTGCCGGGCGCCGCCGCGGCCATGGCGGCCCTGGCGGACGGCCATCGGCCCCAGGCGGTGGTCCAGTCCCTGCTGACCGGCAACATCCGCCCGCTGGCCGAGGTGAAGCTCGGCCCGCTTGGCCTGACCCGTCATCTGGATCTTGACGTCGGCGCCTACGGCGACGCCAGTGCGGTCAGGGCGGAGCTGGTGGACGTGGCGCGGCGCGGCGCTGCGCTGACGTACCGGCGCAGCTTTGCCGGCGAGGCGACGGTGCTGGTCGGCGACACCCCGCTGGACGTGGGCGCGGCGCTGGCTTCCGGTGCCCGCGGCGTCGGCGTCGCCACCGGCCTTTTCAGCGCCGGGGAACTCGCCGCTGCTGGCGCGCACGCCGTGCTGCCCGACCTCACCGACACCGGCCGCGTGCTCGCCGCGATCCTCGGCCTGCCCCGGCCCTGAGCACGTCGCGCCCGCCGTCATCGCCGGCTCCGCCCGCCGGGTCGCCTGCCTGCCGCAGTTCCCTGATCACGGAAGATCTTCGGTTCCATAGGGCGGGTCACAGCATCGGAAAATTGAGGGTGGCCGGCGCAGCGCGGCGACGGCTGCCCAGCGGTCGGCGTCATCGCCCCGCACCGGCTGGGCGGCCGGAGTGTCAGTCACCCGGCCCGGACAGATTTTCGGTCCTGCTGCGTCCCGCTATCCGCGGAGGATCCTCCGTGATCACGCGAGGGCGGGCCGGGCCGGAAAGGTCAGGGCAGGAGGTCGGCCAGGGGGACGTCGGGGTCGGTAAGGCGGGCCGGATCCACCGGAGTGCCGGCCCGGATGAGTGCCTGGATGTCTTCGTTGACGTCCCAGACGTTGATGTTCATGCCCGCGACCACGGCGCCGTCGTTCAGCCAGAACGCGATGAACTCCGATGCGCGGGTGTCACCGCGGTAGACGACGTCGTCGTAACTGCCTGGCTCGGGCAGCCCGGCCGCCTCCATTCCCAGGTCGTACTGGTCACTGTAGAAGTAGGGCACGAGGTCATTCGATGCCCGCTGGCCCAGCATCGACCGGGCGGCGACGGGTCCCTGGGTCAGCGCGTTGGCCCAATGCTCCACCCGGATCCTGCGGCCGAGCAGGGGATTGAAAGCGCTGGCGACATCCCCGGCGGCGAAGATATCGGGATCGGACGTTCGCAGCGCCTCATCGGCCACGATGCCGTTGTCCACCTCCAGGCCGGCCTCGGCCGCGAATGCAGCGTTCGGCACCGCGCCGATCCCCACCACGACAACGTCGGCAGGCACCCGAGTGCCCGCCGACGTGATCACTTCGTGTATCCGGCCGCCCGCCGCACGCAGCTCGCTGACGCCTTCCCCGAACCGGAACGTGACGCCATGGCTGCGGTGCAGGCTGGCGTAGAAATCGCCGAGCTCGGGCCCGACCGACCGGTACAGCGCGCCGGCCTCTGGCTCGACGACCGTCACCTCGCAGCCGTAGTGCCGCGCGGCGGCAGCCGTCTCCAGGCCGATCCAGCCGGCCCCGGCGATCACCACCCGGCCGCCTGCCCGCAGCGCCGCGCCCAGCCGCTCGCTGTCGCCGACCGTGCGAAGGTAGCGGACGCCGTCGGTGTCCGCGCCCGGAGCCTGCAGGCGGCGCGGCGCGGCTCCGGTGGCGATCAGCAGCCTGTCATAGCCGACCGCCGTGCCGTCGGCCAGCATCAGCTGGCGGGACGCACGGTCCAGGGCGCTCACGGCGGAGCCGAGGCGCAGGTCGACACCGTGTCCGGTGTACCAGCCAGGCTCGTGGACGAATATCGAGTCCCGCTCCTCGTTGCCGAGCAGGTAGCCCTTGGACAGCGGCGGCCGTTCGTACGGGCGCTCTTCCTCGTCGCCGATCAGCACGACTGACCCGGCGAAGCCCTCCGCCCGCAGCGTCTCGGCGGCCTTGGCTCCGGCGAGGCTGGCGCCGACGATCACGTAGGTTCCTCCGGCCGGCATCGCGGCTCCTTCTGGTATCGGCTTCTTCCGGTAACGACTCCCTATGCTGCAGCAGGCTAGAGGACAGCGGCCGGGTTCCCGGCGCCGGACCATGCCAGCCCGGCCCCGCGATCCGCCGGGCTAGATCTCGCCAAGCAGCCGCGCGTGCCACCCGGCCGCCGACGTGTCGGTCAGCGAAGCTATCTGGTCGACCACCACGCGCAGCCGCTCGCGATCCGACCCGGCGGCCGCGAAGGCCGGCGCGAACATCGGGTCCAGCACGGCCGGGGCGCCGGCCAGCAGCGCCTCGGCCAGCTCGGCGATGACCTCGCGCTCCCTGGCCTGCACGGCGGCGGCGCCCGCGCGGCTCATGACATAGTGCGCCGTGACACCCTTCAGCAGCGCGCACTCCAGCCGCTGCTCGCGGGGGACGACGAGGTCGGCCGCGTATCTGGTCAGCAGGCCCCGGCCAGCGGGCCTGGTAGCCTGCTCCGCCGCCCGGCAGAACCGGCCGGTCAGCTCGCTGGACAGGTTCTTCACCGCGGCTGCCGAGGCGGGGCCGCCGTCGAACCATTGCGGCCAGCAGTCCAGCTCCAGCAGCCGTCCGAACACCTCGCACAGCTCGGTCACGCTGGCCGAGCCAGGGTCGCAGTAGGCGGCCCGGGTCAGCTCCGCGACCGCGTGCCGCTGGTCTGGGTCGCGCAGCTGATCGAGCTTGATCAGGCCCGCGTGCAGCCCGTCTTCGAGATCATGCACCGAGTAGGCCACGTCATCGGCCCAGTCCATCACCTGCGCCTCGAGGCTGGCCCGGCGCGGCGGCGCACCGTTGCGGATCCAGCGGAAAACATCGGCGTCCTCGCCATACGCGCCGTACTTGCCGCCGTCAGCCGATGCCAGCCACGGGTACTTCAGCGTGGCGTCCAGGGTCGCGCGGGTGAGGTTCAGGCCCGCGCCCGGCACCTTCGCCTCCAGCCGGGTGAGCAGCCGGAGGCTCTGCGCGTTGCCCTCGAAACCGCCGCAGTCAGCGGCGACCTGGGCGAGGGCTGACTCGCCATTATGGCCAAACGGCGGATGACCGACATCATGCGCCAGGCAGGCCGCATCGACCAGGTCGGGATCACAGCCGAGCGCGGCGCCGAGCGCGCGCCCGATCTGAGCGCATTCCAGCGAGTGGGTGAGCCGGGTGCGCGGAAAGTCACCAGAACCCACCTCGACGACCTGGGTCTTCGCGGCGAGGCGCCGTAGCGCGGCGCTGTGCAGCACCCGGGCGCGGTCCCGCTCGAACGGGCCGCGCCCGGTACTGCGCATGTGCCTGGGCGGTTCGGTGGCCCACCGGGCAGCTGCGTGGCTGTCATAGCCGGCGGTCAGTGACGGCATGCGGTCGCGCGCCCTCGCTGTCGCTCGCGGTCTGTCAGCGCCCGCTTCCGCTCGCCCGGATGGTCACCGGCTGTCGCTGCCTCCCCCGGACGCCTCGAGAACCGCGGCGCGCCCGGCCTCAAGCCGTGCGACGGGAACCCGGAACGGTGAGCAGGACACGTAGTCCAGCCCGGCGCTGTGGAAGAAGTGCACGGAATCCGGGTCGCCGCCGTGCTCACCGCAGACGCCGATCTTGAGGTTGGGCCGGGTGGCCCTGCCCTCCCTGACGGCGATCTTGACGAGCCGCCCGATGCCGTCGGGGTCCAGGGTCTCGAACGGCGAGACGCCGAAGACGCCGAGGTCGATGTACCGGCTGAAGAATGAGCCCTCCACGTCATCCCTGGAGAACCCCCAGCCCATCTGGGTCAGGTCATTGGTGCCGAACGAGAAGAATTCGGCAGCCTGCGCGATCTGCCCGGCGGTCAGCGCGGCGCGCGGTACCTCGATCATGGTGCCGATCAGCGTGTGCACCTCCCGGCCCGTCTCCGCCCATACCTCGGCGAGCACCCGCTCGGCCTCCTCGCGGGCGGCTTCCAGCTCCTGGACCGCACCCACCAGCGGGATCATGATCTCTGGTCGCGGATCTCCGCCGGCGGCCGCCCGCTGCGCCGCGGCGTGCGCGATAGCCCGGACCTGCATCGCGTACAGGCCCGGAACGACCAGGCCCAGGCGGACGCCGCGCAGGCCGAGCATGGGGTTCTCCTCGTGCAGCCGCCGCACCGCGTCGAGCAGCTTGCGGTCCTGCGCCGAAGCGTTGTCACCGGCCAGCGCGACCTTGATCGACAGGCTGGTCAGGTCCGGCAGGAACTCGTGCAGCGGCGGGTCGAGCAGCCGGATCGTCACCGGCAGCCCGTCCATGGCCTCGAGGATCTCCACGAAGTCGCCCTGCTGCAGCGGCTCGAGCGCGTCGAGGGCGGACTGCCGCGTTGCGTCGTCATCGGCCAGGATCAGCCGCTCGACCAGCTGCCGCCGCTCGCCGAGGAACATGTGCTCGGTCCTGGTCAGGCCGATGCCCTGGGCGCCGAACCTGACCGAGCGCGCGGAGTCCGGGCCGTTGTCGGAGTTTGCCCGCACGCCGAGGCGGCGCCGCTCGTCGGCGTGGGTGATGAGCTTGTGCACAGCGGCCACGAGATCGTCGGCGGACGGGTCAAGGCCGCCCTCGAAGTACTCGACGACCGGAGACGCGACGACCGGCACCTCGCCGAGGAATACCACGCCGGACGTGCCGTCGATGGAGATCACGTCACCCTCGCTGACCGTTACGCCGTCGGGCGCGGTGAACGTGCGGCCGGCCAGGTCCATCTCCAGCTGGTCGGCGCCGCAGACGCAGGTCTTGCCCATCCCGCGGGCGACCACGGCGGCGTGACTAGTCTTGCCGCCCCTGCTGGTCAGGATGCCGCGCGCGGCGATCATGCCATGCAGGTCGTCCGGGTTGGTCTCGCGGCGGACCAGGATGACGTCCTCCCCTGCCGCCGCCTGCTCGACCGCGCGGCCGGAATCGAACACCACCTTGCCGACTGCTGCGCCGGGCGACGCGCTGATGCCCCTGGCAATCTGCTTGACGCTGCTGCCCGCGTCGAACCGGGGGAACATCAGCTGCGCGAGCTGACTCCCGGTGACCCTGGTCAGCGCCTCGTCCATGTCGATCAGGCCCTGCTCGACGAGCTGGATCGCGATGCGGAAGGCGGCGCCCGCCGTCCGCTTGCCCACCCGGGTCTGCAGCATCCACAGCTTCCCGCGCTCGATCGTGAACTCGATGTCGCACAGGTCCTTGTAGTGGTTCTCCAGCGTGTTCATGATCTGGATGAGCTCGGCGTAGCACTTCGCGTTGATCTGCTCGAGATCCTGCAGCGGGACTGTATTGCGGATGCCGGCCACGACATCCTCGCCCTGCGCGTTCTGCAGGTAGTCGCCGTACACGCCCTGCTGGCCGCTGCCGGGGTCACGGGTGAAGGCCACGCCGGTGCCGGAGTCCATGCCGAGGTTGCCGAAGACCATGGCCACGATGTTGACGGCCGTGCCGAGGTCGGTCGGGATCCGCTCCTGGCGCCGGTACAGGATGGCCCGGTCGGCGTTCCACGAGTTGAACACCGCCGCCACGGCCATGTCCAGCTGCTCGCGGGGGTCCTGCGGGAAGTCGCGGCCCGACTTGTCGCGGACGATGCCCTTGAAGGTCTCGACCAGCCCGCGCAGGTCATCGGCGTCCAGGTCCAGGTCGTTCGTGGTGCCCTTGACCTTCTTCGCCGTGTCGATCGCGTGCTCGAATGCCTCGCCGTCAATGTCGAGGACCGTCTTGCCGAACATCTGGATCAGCCGCCGGTAGGCGTCCCAGGCGAACCGCTCATTGTCGGCGAGCTTGGCCAGGCCGTGGACCGACTTGTCGGACAGGCCGATGTTCAGCACGGTCTCCATCATGCCGGGCATCGAGAATTTCGCCCCGGACCGGACGCTGACCAGCAGCGGATCCTGGTGGTCGCCGAGCTGCTTGCCCATCTTCTCTTCGAGCTGCTTCAGGTGCGTGGTCACCTCGTCGGCAAGGCCCTCCGGAACGGACCCTTGCTTCAGGTAGTACCGGCACGCCTCCGTGGTGATGATGAATCCGGGCGGTACCGGCAGGCCCAGGTTCGTCATCTCGGCCAGGTTGGCGCCTTTGCCACCCAGCAGGTCTTTCAGGTCCTTGTTTCCCTCAGTAAAGTCATAGACAAGCTTCGGCACTGCTGGCTCTCCTCGCGGTGCCGCCGGCCAGGCGGAGCCCGGACGCCGGTCGGCAAAGTATTTTGCGGCCTGTCGGCCCTCACTCCGACTCTACCGAGCATGGCCAGTCAAGTACCGCCCCAGGGGCGGTTCTATTTCTCGTCCGGACGAGGCGGCTGATGCCCGTCGCCGCTGGCCCCGGGCGAGAGGCCGGTGATCGCGGCGATCCAGCCAGGCCGGAGCGCATCCGGCACAATGTCGGGCCTGGACCTGCCAGCGCGAGCATGATCGGCCCGCTCATCGGGCGAGCGAGCTGTGCGCAGCCGTCGGGCGGTGTGCCTGCTGACCTGCTGCGGCCCGCCATCCGGTGTCCGGACCGGCAGCCGCGCCGGGCGGCCCCGGCAGCGCACGTCACGCGGACGCGACGAAGAATCCACGCCCGCTAAGGAGGCAAGACCCGCAGGCCAGCGGACACGCAAGCAGACCGCTGCCGCGGCGAGCGACTCCGCGCGCCGTGTCCGCAGCGACCTCCCTTGGCGTCCTCGTGGAAGGCGGCCACATGCTGGATGACATCGACACGCTCGCCGCGCTGCTCGCCGAGCGCTCGGATGCGGCGATCGAGGAAACCGGCGCCACGGCGCTGTTCAAGGCGATATCGGGCGATCCATTGATACGGATCGAGGTGCTCGCCCGCAGAACCCGGCTGCTGACGGCGGATGAGTGCCGCCTCCTGCGAGCCGGCGCCGCCGCGAGCGGCCATGAACGGAGGGGCATGCTGCGCACCAGCACCGGGGTGCCCGTCGCGGACACCACCTCGGTTCTCCTTCCCGGCCGTATCCCCGCGAAGGCACGCGCCGAGCTGGGCATCCCCGACCACCGGATGCCGTTACCCCCGCGCACC
>DATJZH010000107.1:0-9767 GCA_035499215.1 Streptosporangiaceae bacterium
TCGACGGCTTCGACCTCGTGGAGCCGGGCCTGGTCTACGTCCCCCGGTGGCGGCCTGACTCGCCCGCCGACGTGCCCGGCGATCCCCGGAGGTCCGGAAACCTGGTCGGCGTCGCGCGCAAGCCCTGACGCGCGACCGGGCAGTTCGCCCGTCCCCCGGCCCGTCCCCCGGTAAACACCGCGAGGTTGCCCGTGCCGCAGTAGTAAGGCCCGGCGGTGAAGATGCCCGCGCCCTGGAACGTATCGGAGTAGGCAACCTGCAGCTGGGTCGCCATGTAGCCGCCCGAGGAGGCGCCGGTGACATACACGCCGCAGATATTCAGCCGGGCAGGGTGCCCGCGGCCCCGGTTGCAGCGTCTGGCCAGCCTGACCGTGCTGCGCCACCGCATGGTCAGGCGCCATTCCAAGGCGCCCTGGCAAGGTGGCGGACGCATCGCCGGCGGGAGTGATCCCTGCCTGAGCCGAGTATCGACCGGGCCGCAGGACCAATCCGCCACGGCTTCTGGCCAATCCTGCACGGGTGCCTTGCCTAATTCTGCCTCCTTTCTACGGGATACCCTTTTCCGAGCATTAGCTTATGACCCGGCCAGGGGTCTAGCAGCTGCGGTACGATTCCCGCGCGGCTCCGCGTTCGCCGTGCCACGCACCGCCAGCAGCAGCTCAGCCGCCGGCGCGGTTGGGGATTGAGACCACAGCAAGGCGAGGGCTCCCGTTACCAACGCGGCCGCGACAGTTGTCCCGCGGAGGATGACCGGTTCGCCGTCGGGCCCGAGGCTGGTGATGTTGTCGCCCGGCGCGAGGACACCCCGCGTCCCGATGGAACCGCCCAGGTTTGATTTTCGCTTTCTCCCCTGGCCGATGGCTCGATCAAGCCGGCGCTCATGTTCAGGATCCGCGCCCGCCTGGATCGTCTGGACCATGGCCGCGGCCAGTTCCTGGGGAGTCGCATGAGGGGTACTGGCTCGTGAGCACGGGTGATCGTCATCGGGTCGCCAGTCGCCCCGCCGCCGAGATCGAGCGGTACCCAGGTCATGTCCGGGCCGCCGTCCGGGGATCGCTGCCGCCGCGCTCGTACCCCACCGGTCTGGCCAGGGGGGCCTCCGCCGGCCGTCTGGCAATCCGCTGAGAACCGCGGCGAAATCTATCTGAAACGCCACGGCCCCATAATCTGGGCGTGGGTGAGCGTCCGGAGTTCGTGGCCGCCGGGGTCGAGGAGGAGTTCCATACGGTCGATCTGAAGACGCGGCGGTTGACTGCCCGGGCCGACAGCGTCTTGGAGCAGCTGCCCGTTGAGAGGTTTGGCTCGGAGCTCCAGCGGTCCGTGGTGGAGGCCAACAGTCGTCCCTGTGTCCGCTTGGTCGACCTCGCCGAAGACATCGCGGCCCTGCGGCGAGCCGTAATCGCCGCAGCAGAGCCTCTCGGGCTCGGTATCGTGGCGGCCGGCACGGCGCCCATTGCCTACCCTGACGCGCTCAAGGTCACGCCGGATCCGCGGTACGAGAACATGCTGGACGAGTACCAGATGCTGGCCAGCGAGCAGCTGATCTGCGGCGCACAGGTGCACGTCGACGTGGGCGATCGCGATCTTGCGGTGGCCGTCGCGCACCGTGTTTCGCCGTGGCTGCCGGCGCTGCTGGCACTGTCGGCGAGCTCGCCCTTCTGGCTGGGAGTGGACAGCGGTTACGCCAGCTACCGCACCCTTGTCTGGCGGCGCTGGCCGACCACGGGTGACCTGGGCGGGTTCGAGTCGGCCGCGGACTACGACCGGACGCTGGCCGACCTGGTGCAGTCTGAGGTCATCAGCGACCCCGGCATGATCTACTTCGATGTCCGGCCCTCGGCCCACCTGCCCACGGTGGAACTGCGCATCTGCGACGCCTGCCCGCGGTTGGAGGACGTGGTCCTGCTGGCCGGGCTCTTCCGCTCGCTGGTGATGCGGGAGATCGACAGCGCGATCGCGGGCGCCCCGCCGGTGCCCGTCCGCCCCGTGCTGCTCCAGGCGGCGACGTGGCGGGCCGCTCGGTCCGGCTTGGAGGGCAACCTCGTCGATCCGGCGACGGCCACGCCGGTGCCCGCCGCCCAGCTCATCGAGCGGCTGCTGGCAGAACTGCGGCCCACGCTCGAGTCGACCGGCGACTGGGAGCTTGTGGCGGATCTCACGAAGTCGGCGCTGGCCCGCGGTAGCTCCGCGGCACGCCAGCGTGCGGCGTACGCCCGCGGCGGCCTGCTGGCGGTCGTCGACACGCTGGTCGCCGAGACTCGCGCCAGCACGGATTGGCTGCCGGGTGCCGGACCTGACCGCACGGCGGTCAGCGCGATGCTGCAGGGCTATGCATCCGCGGAGGACGAAGCGATCCTGTTCGACGGCAGCGCCCGCGGACCGTACGCAATGATCATGGCTGTGCTCGACAGGATCGGGATAGACGGCCTGTGCGAGCGGCAGAGATATCGCGACGAGGTCCAGCGACAGATGGGAATGATCTTCCACGTGGGCGGCGAGGACTCCGACCGGCTTTGTCCGATCGACCTCATCCCGCGGATCGTCGCCGCCGAGGACTGGCATCCGTTGCAGGCAGGGCTGACACAGCGGGTCCTCGCTCTGGAGGCTTTCCTGCACGACGCCTACGGAGAGCGCGCCGTGGTCCGCGACGGATCGCTGCCGGCTTGGGTGATCGACGACTCACCCGGTCTGCGGGCGTCGGGGCGGCAGGTCCCCCAGTCGGCGGTGCGGTGCTGCCTGGCGGGCATCGACCTGGTCCGCGATGGGGCCGGCCGGTGGGCGGTGCTTGAGGACAACCTGCGGGTTCCTTCCGGCGTCGGCAACGCCATTGCCAACCGCTGGCTGGCTGGCCGGGTTCTGCCCGAGCTCATCCCCGCGTCGCTGGGGCTCATCCCGGCGCCCGCGATGGCGGTGCAGGCGCTGCGGTCCGCGCTGACCAGGACCTCGCCGCACGCCGCCCTGGTGACCGCGGGCCCGGTGGACTCGGCATTCTGTGAGCATCAGCTGCTTGCCCGCGAGCTGGACATCCCGCTCCTCCAGCCGGGCGATATGCGCGTGACGGACGACGGCGTGTGGGCCGAGGGCGCCGAGCCCGGCCGGGTGGAGGTGCTGTATCGCCGGATCGACGAGGACGAGCTTTTCGGCGCCAGGGGCGCGGACGGGCAGCTGCTTGGCCCTGGCCTGCTGGATGCGATCCGCGGCAGCGCCGTCGTCCTGGCTAACGCGCCGGGTAACGGGCTTGCCGACGACAAGTGCCTGTACGCCTTCGTGCCGAAGCTGATCGAGTACTACCTCGGCGAACAGCCCTTGCTGGACAACGTGCCAACCTACCTGTGCCGCGACGCCGAGTCGCGCGCGGAGGTGCTGGACCGGCTGGCGGAGCTGGTGATCAAGCCGGTGCACGGTTACGGCGGCGGCAGAGTCGTGATCGGCCCCGATGCCGCACCGGCGGAACTGCGGGCGGCCCGCTCCCGCATCCTCGCAGACCCGGCCCGCTGGATCGCCCAGGAGACCGTGTCCCTTTCGACGCATCCGACGCTCGTCGACGGCCGGCTGGAGCCGCGGGCAGTCGACCTCCGGGGCTTCGTCTGCCTTGGCGGCGGCCCCATGGTGATCCCAGTCGCGCTGACCCGGGTGGCGCCAGGCGGAAGCAGGATCGTCAATTCATCGCGCGGAGGCGGCGCGAAGGACACATGGCTGTTGCATTGATGTCTTGCGGAAGGATCCGTATGTACGGGAAGCCCGTTCGCTCGGGGAGCCACCGATGTGCGGTCTGAGCGGCGAGCTCCGCTTCGACGGCGAGCCCGCCGACGCGGCGGCGGTGGCCCGGATGACCGCCGTTATGGAACCGCGGGGCCCCGACGGCTGCGGCATCTGGGCGCAGGGACCGGCTGCCCTCGGCCACCGTCGCCTGAAGGTCATCGATCTGTCCGCGCGGGCGTCCCAGCCCATGGTCGATGCCGAGCTTGGCCTGACCTGCGTCTTCAATGGCTGCCTCTACAACTACAAGGATCTTCGTGACACGCTGCGCGCAGAGGGCTACCGGTTCTTCTCCGCATCTGATACCGAGGTGCTGGTGAAGGCCTACCACCGGTGGGGCCAGCGGTGCGTCGATCACTTCAAGGGAATGTTCGCCTTCGCGGTGGCGGAGCGCGATACCGGCCGGGTGACCCTCGCCCGCGACCGGCTAGGGATCAAGCCGCTCTATATCACGCGGAACGCGGCACGGCTGCGCTTCGCTTCCACGCTGCCCGCGCTGCTGGCCGGCGGCGGTGTCGACACCCATATTGACCGGACCGCCCTGCACCACTACATGACCTTCCACTCGGTAGCGCAGCCGCTCACCATCCTGGCAGGCGTCGACAAGCTGCCGCCTGCCACCGTCCGGACCTTTGAGCCGGACGGCAGCGCCCTCGACGACTACGTCTACTGGCGACCGGACTTCACTCGCCGTCAGCAGCTGACGCCGGCGGAGTGGACGGAGGCGGTGCTGGCCGGTTTGCGCGCGGCGGTGGACCGGCGGATGGTGGCCGACGTGCCGGTCGGCGTGCTGCTGTCCGGCGGGCTGGATTCGAGCTTGATAGTGGCGCTCTTGGGCGAGGCGGGCCAGACGGATCTGCAGACCTTCAGCATCGGCTTCACCGCGGCAGGCGGCGAGTCCGGCGACGAGTTCGGCTACTCCGACCTCGTCGCCGAGCGTTTCGGCACCGACCACCACAAGATCCGGATAGACGACTCGCGGCTGCTGCCCGCTCTCCCCGGCGCCATCGCAGCCATGAGCGAGCCGATGGTGAGTCATGACGTGGTCGCCTTCTACCTCCTGTCCCAGGAGGTGGCGCGGCACGTGAAGGTGGTCCAGTCCGGGCAGGGCGCCGACGAGGTGTTCGCGGGATACCACTGGCATCCGCCGCTGGCCGGAGTGCCGCGCGAGAGCGCGACGGCAGCGTATTCCACCCTGTTCTTCGATCGCCCGCATGACGGGCTGGCCGACATCCTGTGCCCCGACTACCTGACACCCGATGATGTCAGCTCGGCATATGTCCGGCGGCACTTCGTCACCCCGGGCGCCGATACCGCGCTGGACGCCGCGCTCCGGCTCGACACGGGCGTCATGCTCGACGATCCGGTCAAGCGCGTCGACAACATGACGATGGCCTGGGGCCTGGAAGCACGTACTCCGTTCCTTGATCACGACCTGGTCGAACTGGCGGCCTCCTGTCCGCCAGAGCTCAAGCTCGCCTCGGGCGGCAAGGGCGTGCTGAAGAGCGCTGCCCGCGGCCTGGTCCCCGACGAGGTCATCGACCGGCCCAAGGGGTACTTCCCGGTTCCGGCGATCCGCCACCTGCGTGGCCCATACCTCGACATGGTCCGCGAGGCGCTGACCTGCCCGGCGGCGAAGTCGCGCGGCTTGTTTCAGAGGTCATACCTCGAGAAAATGCTGCAGGCACCCGGCGAATACCGCACCACTGTGGGAGCCAGCGCGCTGTGGCAGCTGGCTTTGCTGGAATTATGGCTGCAGACCCACGGAATATAGGGCAGCCATTGTTATCGAGGAGACGCGCGAGCGGATGAAGAACGAGAAAGACGAGCGGTCAGGCAGCCTGAAGGGAATCGTCGTCATTGTGCCGTCATTTCGGGTGGATCGGGCGGGAACGCACACTGCATGAGCTGTTCTTCGACGCGGGCTATGGGCTGCGACGACAGGCCAGAGTACCGCGGTGGCAGCGCGTCGGGCTGGTCAGTAAGGATGGCTTTGGCGCCGGCTGGTTTCCCATCGGGCGCGCCGGCGCGACCGAACGCTATCGTACGGCGATCCCGATTTGGGACGACGGAATATTCCCCGCGCTGGCCCGCGAGGTCGCCTCGAGGTGTGTCCTGGGCGCGGTCCGAGCCGCCAGCCCGGGGATGCCCGTCGAGGAGAGCGCGAACGCGCCGTTCACCAATGGCCGCTGCCTGCTCAGCCTCAACGGGCATCTCAGCGTCAGCAAGGCCCGCCCCCTGCTCGGTTCGGGTCGTCCACCGGAATCCAGTTGCGACGCGGCGCTGCTCGCCGCGCTGCTGTGGCAGCGCCTGGACACCGGCCAGGACCTGCCGGAGGCGATCGTGAGCGTGCTGCGCGATGTCGTACAGCTGGATTCCGGCGCCTGCCTGAACATGCTGGCCGCCGATGGCGGCCGGGTCGTCGCCACCGCGTGGGGCGAGACCCTCTGCTATCGGCGGGAGGCAGACGGCGTCCTCGTCGCCAGCGAGCCGCACGACGAGGAGGATGGCTGGATCCGCGTCGGGGACAAAACCGCGGTCATCGCTGACACAGCGGGCATCCAGCTTCGCTTCATACCCCGCGATGGTCCGTTCTCCGCTGAGGTCAGTCCGGCTGCCGCGCCGCCCTGCACGTCGGCCGGCTTTACCCCGGATGTCGGGTTCCCGGCAAGCGGAGGTTCGCTCCAGGCCCTGTGACCTGCAGCGATGCGGCAGGGTCCGCGGTAGGTCATGATGATCGCCGGCGAGACAGAACACGGACGGATCACAGCCCGGCTCCGGCCGATGGCGGGCTGAAACGGCACATCAGTGACACCAGGAGCCAGCCCGATGAAGATTCATGAGATCCGCGGCCACCGGTCCCGCGATGTGCTGCCGCGCGGGCAGCAGCTGGCGTGGCTCATCGCGGAAGTTGCCGCCGACCCGGTGGAGGTGGAGCCGGCGGTGGCAGAGATGATCGGCAACCGGATCATCGACAATGCCGCCGTGGCGGCGGCGTCGCTGACCCGCCGGCCGGTGGCCAGCGCGCGAGGCCAGGCCGCCGCGCACCGGCACTGGCCCGGCGCCACTGTCCTCGGACTCAGCCGGGCACGGCGATCCTCGCCGGAATGGGCCGCGTGGGCCAACGGCGTGGCCGTACGCGATCTCGACTTCAACGACACGTTCCTGGCAGCGGAGTATTCCCACCCGAGTGACAACATCCCGCCGATCCTGGCGGTCGCGCAGCACCGGGGCCTGGACGGCGAGGCGCTGGCACGGGGCATCGCGGCGGGCTACGAGATCCATGTCGACCTCGCCCGCGGGATCTGCCTGCACGAGCACAAGATCGACCACATCGCCCACCTGGGCCCCTC
Source organism: Streptosporangiaceae bacterium (assembly GCA_035499215.1). Lineage (GTDB taxonomy): Bacteria > Actinomycetota > Actinomycetes > Streptosporangiales > Streptosporangiaceae > DATJZH01. The sequence goes on from DATJZH010000107.1 coordinate 7,113, forward strand.
CGCCGCCGCGGGCATCGGATCGCTGCTGGGCCTGGCGCCCGAGGTGATCTACCACGCGATCGGCCAGGCGCTGCACACCACCACGACGACGCGGCAGAGTCGCAAGGGCGAGATCTCATCGTGGAAGGCCTGCGCGCCCGCGTTCGCCGGGAAGATGGCCGTCGAGGCGATCGACCGGGCCATGCGGGGCGAGAGCGCGCCTGCCCCGATCTACGAGGGCGAGGACGGCGTGATCGCCGCGCTCCTCAACGGGCCGGAGGCTGTCTACCAGGTGCCGCTGCCGACTCCCGGCGAGCCGAGGCGGGCGATCCTGGACACCTACGCCAAGGAGCACTCGGCCGAGTACCAGAGCCAGGCGCTGATCGATCTGGCCCGCCGGCTCGGCCCCCGCATCGGCGACCTGGCGCAGGTGCGCGACGTGGTGATTCACGCCAGCCAGCACACCCACGCCGTGATCGGCACCGGGGCTCACGATCCGCAGAAGATGGATCCGGGCGCCAGCCGGGAAACCCTCGATCACTCGGCGATGTACATCTTCGCCGTCGCACTGGAGGACGGCGAATGGCACCATGAGCGCTCCTATACCCCCGAGCGCGCCGGCCGCCCGGCCACGGTCGCACTGTGGCGCAAGGTGCGCACGGCCGAGGACACCGAGTGGACCCGCCGCTACCACGCGGCCGACCCCGCGCAGAAGGCCTTCGGGGGGCGGGTAGTCGTCACCCTGACCGACGGCAGCACCATCACCGACCAGATCGCCGTCGCCGACGCGCACCCAATCGGTGCGCGGCCCTTCACGCGCGAGAATTACATAGCCAAGTTCCGCGCACTGGCCGACGAGGTCATCCCGGCCGCCGAGCAGGACCGCTTCCTCGATCTGGCCTGCCGCGTCGAGCACCTCACTGCCGCCGAGGTCCGCCAGCTCACCATCGCCGCACCCGGCGAGCTGCTGGCCTCGGTCATCACAGCGGAGGGGATCTTCTGACGCCGGCCGCTACGGCGGTGCCGCTCGCCGCTTCCGGACGGGGCGGGGGCGTCGGTACTTGAATGACCGGAACTGCTCGTCTGCGTGCGCCTGCGCCTGGTCCGGCCACGCCTGGATAGCGGCCATCTGACACTGCCCGGCGGCGGAGGTTCTGCACGTCGGCTTGCCGGGCACTGCCCGGGGAGGCTCGCCGGGCATCTACAGGCCGTTCGGGAAGGTGATCGTCTCCGGGGCGACGAGTGGCGTGCCGGTCTCCAGCTGGATTTGCGCGTGTGCATTCAGCGGGATGTCGCCGGGGGCTGCCCTGGTGAACCTTGCCGTTGTACAGGGCCGTCACGTGCCCGGCCGCTGGGCCGGCGCGCTGACGTCTGTGACTGAGGCTGCCCTCGAGGCAGTTATCAGGAACAACGCGGCCCGCCCGAAGCTCTCCCCGATGGGGTGGCCCGCCAGCTGAGCCTCGTATGCCCGGTACCGTGACATCTCCCACGCCTTCCCGCGCGGCGGAAGCGACGCGAGCGCCGGCTCCGGCACCGACTTCCATGTCCAGGCGGTGATGCGACCGTCCCGATGGCCGGGGCGGCTTGCTTCCGGGTGGATGAAATCAACGTGGTCGACGTCACGGCCCATCCGGTTCCGGACGAAGCGCAGGCCGGCCAGAGTTCCCTCGATCAGCGGGCGCTCGGCCGGAGTCTGGCCGGCCATCACGGCGTCGTAGGTCTGCGGGTGATAGCGCACTAGCGTGCCGTCGACGATGGTGACCCACCACACCGCCTCACTGATCACCGCGAACGCTCGCGGCCGGGCCGAGGCCCTCATCCTGGCAAGCCGTTCTGTCGCGTCATGCATCGCCGTGATGGACCAGTCGAGTGCGCTCACCTCGGCCGCCGGATCGCTCATATTCTGGCGGTTCCATCCGACGCGGCAGCGAGCAGAGCAGAACCGGGCGTGCTCGCGGCGCGGCGCGAAGACAGCGCTGCACTGCTCGCAGCTCCGCGTATCAGCCACCCGACCATGTTACGCGTAACCCGCATCGGAGCGCAGTGGCGCGGACCCGGCGCCACGCGCACGACCTGGGGGTCCCGGCTGATCCGCGGCGAGCCCACAGGTCTCGGGCACAATTCGCGCCGCCCGGCATCTGGGCGATCCTCCATGCCGCCTGCAGGATGCCCAGCATGGTCAGCGCGATTCGGCCCAAGCCAAGTCCAGGATTCCGGCAGCCCTGGCGAGGATCCGGCGCCGCTCGACTGGAACCGCTGGTCCGGGCGGCGGTCGCTCCGCGATCAGTTAGAGGAGTTCCGCTCCCCGGATCAGCGCTTCCCCAAGCTCCCTGGCGGCAAGCGTCGTCTGACAGTTCTGGCTGATACGTCCTCGCATGTATGGACCTCGGACCAGTCAGGAGTGAAGATGAACTCCAGGAGCTGTCTTCCCTTGTCTGACGACGCGCGGGGCCCAGCGTCGGGCCAGGTCGGCTCCCAGGGGGCACGATGCTGCGACGGGGCGCCAACGACCACGCCGAACGCATGCTGAAGCCGCCCGCGGCGCCGGTCCGCGGCCTGCTGGCCAAGGCGCGCTCATGGCGCCCGAACCTCACCCCCGACGACCGTGCCGCGCTCGGCATGTGGGCCGCCGCGCACCTGGCCCTTCTCGTCCTCGCCTGGGCTGCCGCGTGGGTG
>DATJZH010000108.1:0-24116 GCA_035499215.1 Streptosporangiaceae bacterium
AGCAGGGCCGCGCATATCGTCTCGTGATTCATGCCCAGCTCGGCCAGGATCGTGGCCACAGCGAGCGGGTGAGTGATGTACGGGTCGCCGCTCTTGCGGGACTGGCCGGTGTGCATCTGCGCGGCCACGTCATAGGCCCGCTCGATCAGCCGCACGTCAGCCTTGGGATGCGTCCGGCGGACCGTCTTGATCAGCGGCTCGAGTACCGGGTTGACACCGCCTCCGCGCTGGGCGCCGAGCCTCGCCAGCCGGCGCCGAACGCCCGCGCTCGCCGACGGCCCGTCCCCCATTCCGCCGCCCGCTGCCTGGCTGTCCCGCGCCGCCGCCTCCCGCCGCTGCACCCGGCCGCTGATCCGGGCCGGCGATCGCGGCTCAGCGGCATGGGGCACAGCTGTGACAGGACCAGCCGCGCCGGGATCAGCCGCGTCGGGCTCGGCTGCGCCGGCCTCGGGCTCGGCCGCGGCAGGCTCGGCGACGCCCGGCCCGGCCAGGTCCGGCTCGGCTGCGCCGGCCTCGGGCTCGGCCGCCGCAGGCTCGGCGACGCCCGGCACGGCCAGGTCCGGCTCGGCTGCGCCGGCCTCGGGCTCCGCCGCAGGCTCGGCGACGCCCGGCTCAGCCGACGCTTGCGTCGTCGCGGCTGGCGCGTCAGCGCACGCGGCGTCGGCCGGGGTCACCCCGCCATCCGCCGCGGCGAGTACTGGCTCGCTTTCCTTCAGTTTCTGCTGCCCAGCGGGTGCCTGGGTGACGCCAGCCCCGGCCGCCTTGGCCGTCGCAACGTCACCGGCCACATGCGCTCCTCACGTTTGCCGAGGAATCCAGTGTATCGGCGGACGATTCTGGAAGTACCCGGCTCGGTCCTGCGCCCGGTTATGCCCGCAGCAGCGAGCGAACTTCCAGGTCTTCCAGCTGGGCCCGGCCGCCCAGGAACTCCAGCTCAAGCAGCACCGACACGGCGACCACCTGAGCGCCGCTGCGCCGCACCAGTTCCGCTGTGGCGCTGGCGGTGCCACCGGTGGCCAGCACGTCATCGACGATCAGAACCCGGTCAGCGGGTGCGAACGCATCGGTGTGCACCTCGATCGTGGCACTGCCGTATTCGAGCTGGTAGGACTGCTGATCAGTCCGCGAGGGCAGCTTCCCCTGCTTGCGGACCGGCACGAAACCGGCGTTCAGGCGGCATGCCACGGGCGCGGCCAGGATGAAGCCCCTGGCCTCGATCCCGACGACCTTGTCCACCGGGCCGTGCCCGGCCGCCATGGCGCCAACGGCGACGCCGAAGGCCGCGGCGTCGGCCAGCAGGGGCGTGATGTCCTTGAACACGACTCCGGGCTGCGGGTAGTCCGGTATGTCGCGGATCCTCGCCTGGATCAGCTCGGCGACATCGCCGCCGGACGGCATCGCGCTGTGCGGCGCCACGGAATCAGCTACCGCCGCTTCTTCTTGCCGCCGGGCCGCCGTTTGGCTGCGCTCGGGCGCCTGGGCTGCTGACGCGGTCCGGGCCGCGCTCCCGCGCCGGTCCGCGGTGCCGGGCTGCCCGACGCTGTGCGGCCCACCGGCACCCGGTCATCCGTCGACGAGTCCTCCGTGGGAGCGGTATCGGCATCGGCGGCGGCCACGTCACCATCAGTCACGGCTGCGGTCGCCTGCCCCTCTGCTGCCGTCACGCCAGCGCTCGCCCTGGCCTTGCGCGCCGCGGCCCGCCCGCCCGCGGCACGCAGCGCGACCTGCCTGGTCAGCTGCTTGTACTGCGGCTCGCGCTCCTTCAGGTCGGCCAGCACCGGGGTGGCGATGAAGATCGAGGAGTAGGTGCCCGACAGCATGCCGATGAACAGCACCAGCGACAGGTCCTGCAGTTCGCCCTGGCCGAGGTATGCAGTGCTCACAGCAAGGATCGCGGCGACGGGCAGCAGCGCTATCAGCGAGGTGTTGATGGACCGTACCAGGGTCTGGTTCAGCGCCAGGTTCGCGGCCTGGCTGTAGGTGGACCGGCGGGTGGCGAGCAGGCCGGCAGTGTTCTCCCTGACCTTGTCGAAGACAACGACCGTGTCATACAGGGAATAGCCCAGGATGGTCAGCAGGCCGATGACAGTTGCCGGGCTCACCTGCAGGCCGGTGAGCGCGTAGATGCCGATCGTGATGACGATGTCGTGCAGCAGCGCCACCAGCGCCGCGGTTGCCATCTTCCACTCGAATGCGATCGACAGATAGCCGACGATCACGACCATGAAGGCGATCAGCGCCTCCAGCGCCTTCTGCGAGATCTGGCTGCCCCAGCTGGGCCCGACGAACTGCGGGCTGATCTTGTTCAGCGGGATGCTGAAAGATCGCGCGATCGCATCCTCGACCTTGACCGACTCTCCGTATGGCAGCTTCGCTGTCTGCACCTGCCAGCTCTGCGGCTTGCCGGGCGGCTTGACCGACTGCACCGTCACTGCCCCGGCCCCCGCCTTGGTCACCACCGAGGTCACCTGAGCACTGGATGTCGCCTTAGGAGAGGAGAACTGGTAGATCGAGCCGCCCTTGAACTCGACGCTGTAGTCCAGCCCGCGGATCAGCAGCGCGGCGATGCTGATGACCAGGATCAGTCCCGAGATCGTGTACCACAGCTTTTGCCGGCCGACGAAATCGAAGGAGACCTCGCCGCGGTACAGCCGGCCGGTGACGTTGCCGAGCCGGGACATCACGCCTCCTTCGGGGTGGTCCGGGGCTGCGCGGCCGAGGCGGAAGCGCCCGCTCCGCCGGCGGCGGGCCGGGCCGGGACCCGCCTGGCTCCGCGCCATGGTGCCCGAGCGCCCAGCCTGGCCGGGTCGAGGCCGGACAGCTTGTGGCCCTGGCCGTAGAACTTGGTCCTGGCCAGCAGTGTGACCATCGGCTTGGTGAACAAGAACACGACGACCACATCGATCAGCGTGGTCAGGCCGAGCGTGTAGGCGAAGCCCTTGACGTCGCCGATCGCGAAGAAGTACAGCAGGGCCGCGGCCAGGAATGACACGGTGTCGGAGACCAGGATCGTCCGCCGGGCCCGCTGCCAGCCCCGTTCGACTGCGGCGCGCAGCGACCGGCCCTCGCGCACCTCATCCCTGAGCCGCTCGAAATACACCACGAAGGAGTCGGCGGTGATGCCGATCGCGACGATGAGACCGGCTATGCCGGCCAGCGAGAGCGTGAAGCCCTGGTACTTGCTGAGCAGCACGACCGACAGGTACGCCAGCAGCGCCGCGATGGCCAGGCTGGTGACCGACACCACGCCGAGGCCACGGTAGTAGAGGAACGAATAGATCACGACCAGCAGCAGGCCGACGGCCGCGGCGATCAGGCCGGCGGTGAGCTGCGCCGAGCCGAGCTGCGCGGAAACCGAGGTGACCGACTCCTTCTGGAAGGTCAGCGGCAGATGGCCGTACTTCAGCACGTTAGCGAGGTTGTCCACCTGGCTCTGCGTAAATGTGCCGCTGATCTGGCCCTGGCCGGTGGTGATCGCTTGCTGGATGAACGGCACAGAGACGATCTTCCCGTCCAGCACGATCGCGAAGAAGTCGAGCTCCGAGCTGGGCTGGCCGGTCGAGGCGTTGAAGTACTTGCTGAACATGTTCGTCGTCAGGGTGCCGAAAGCCTTCGTGCCCGGGCCGTTGAAGTTGAGGTTGACGACCCACTTCCCGTTGCTGGAATCGAGCCCGCCACTTGCCGAGGTGACCTCCTGGCCGGTGACCTTGGCCACGTCCAGCACGTACTTGACGCCCGCGCTGCACGACACGATCTGGCTGTTCGTGTCATCCCAGGCGGCGGGATCGTTGTGGTAGATCTCCGCCTGCCAGTTCTTGCTGTCGCAGTTCAGCCGGTCGAACAGGGCAGCGGTATGGCTGTTCACCAGGCTCGCGTCGCCGCTCCCGTCCTTGGTTGTGGACAGCAGCCGCTTGCCGCCCGGCGCCGGGCCGGCGGCGGGTGACGGCGAGCTGGCTGGCTTGGGCGAGGCGGAACTGGCGGGCTTGGCGCTGGCGTCGGTCGCGCCGGCGGCCGACATTCGCTTCGCCCGCACCGACTGCCCGCTGCCGCCGGACCTAGCCTTCGGACTGGCGGACGCCTTCGGGCTGGCTGAGCCCGACGAGCTGCCCTTCGCCTTGGCGCCCGGCGATGGCGAGGGGCTGGCCGGCGGAGACGGTGCCGCGGCGGGGGCGTAGTTGGGCGCCTCAAGCAGGACCTGGCGGAAGCGCAGCTGCGCGGTCGTACCCACGAGATCGACCACCTGCTGGGAGCTCTTGCCGGGGACCGACACGGTGATGATGTCGCTGCCCTGCTGCTGGACCTGAGCGCCGGTGAACCCGGCGCCGTTCACCCGGTTCAGCATGATCGTGCCGGCTTCCTTCATGGCCGACTGCGAGGGCACGGCGCCCTTCTTCGCGGTGACCGCCTTCAGCGTCACCGTCGAGCCGCCGTGCAGGTCGAGGCCGAGGCCAACCGTGAAGTTCTTGTGCCAGTTCGCGGGCGAGAACGCGTCCTTGCCGATGATTGCCGCCAGCATGACGACTACCAGGACGACCAGCAGAGCGAGCAATCGTCCCGGCTTCGAGGCCTGAGTGCTTGGCGGAGCCACGTTTGCCTGTCCTTAGCTCTACAGAGAGCTCTACAGCTCTAGCTCGCGGCAGCAGCGCCGCTATTTGTTCCGATCCCCGGTGTCCCAGTCATCCGCTGGAGTGCCCTGGCCGCCGGGCTCCGGGGCCGGCGGCGCGGACGGCGCCGGCCCCGCCCCGTCGTCGCGCACCACTTCCATGATCGCCCGCCGCAGCATCTTGATCTGGACACCGGGCGCGACCTCTACCACGACGTCCCGGTCATCGGCCGACACGATAGTGCCGTAGATCCCCGCGGTGGTGCGCACCTGCTCGCCCGGGGTAGCGGTGTTCTGCGTCTGCATGGCTGCACGCTGCTTGGCGCGCTGCGGCCGCAAGATCACGAAGTAGAAGACCCCGAAGAGCACGAGGATGATCAGGAAGAAATACTGCGAGCCGCTGCTCTTGGTCGTCGTGCTGGCGGCGAGAACCGCTCCATCAATCCCCATCACGGGGCATCCTCCCGGTTGCTAGCCGCAGCGGCCGCAAGGCGGCCCCGGGCGCGGAACCGGCGGACCGGTACCGGCACCAGGCGGCTGTCTGGAACCAACTGCCGAAGTGTAGCGGCGCAACAGCGACGCACCAACAGGCTACGGGGTCCGGGGAGCGAACGTGACCCGGCCGCGACCAGCCGTGACTTGCGCGCACATGCCAGGGCTGCGACCTGGCACCGACAGCCGGCCGGACCGGGCCGCCGTGCGCTGAAGATCAGCCGAACAGGGTGGCCGTGTCACTGCCGGGCCCCGGCGGCGCGAGCCCGAGGTGCTGCCACGCGGCGGGCGTGGCCACCCGCCCCCGCGGCGTGCGCATGATCAGGCCCTGCCGGACCAGGAACGGCTCGGCGACGACCTCGACCGTCTCGGCTTCCTCGCCTACCGCCACGGCCAGCGTCGACAGGCCGACCGGGCCGCCGCCGAATCTGCGGATCAGCGCCGTGAGCACGCCCCGGTCGAGCCGGTCCAGGCCGCTGTCGTCCACCTCGTAGAGTTCCAGGGCGGCACGGGCAGCCGCCGCGCTGATCACGCCGTCGCCGCGGACCTCAGCGAAGTCGCGGACCCGGCGCAGCAGCCGGTTGGCGATCCGCGGGGTGCCCCTGGACCGGCCGGCGATCTCGTCGGCGCCCTCATCGCGCAGGTCCGCGCCCAGCAGCCCGGCCGACCGCCGCACGATCACGCCGAGCTCGGCGGGCTCGTAGAAGTCAAGGTGGGCGGTGAAGCCGAACCGGTCCCGCAGCGGTGCGGGCAGCAGGCCAGCCCTGGTCGTGGCCCCGACGAGCGTGAACGGCGCGATGTCCAGCGGGATCGCGGTCGCGCCCGGTCCCTTGCCGACAACCACGTCCACCCGGAAGTCCTCCATAGCCAGGTAGAGCATCTCCTGGGCCGGCCGGGCCACCCGGTGGATCTCGTCGATGAAGATGACCTCGCCCTCGCCAAGGGTGGAGAGCACCGCGGCGAGATCCCCGGATCGCTCGATCGCCGGGCCGCTGGTGATCCGCAGCGGCGCGCCGAGCTCGGCCGCGATGATCATCGCAATGGTGGTCTTGCCGAGGCCGGGCGGCCCTGCCAGCAGGACGTGGTCGGGTGCCAGCCCGCGGCGCACCGCGCCCTCCAGGAGCAGGGACAGCTGCTCGCGGACCCGGTTCTGGCCGATGAACTCAGCCAGCCGCTTGGGCCGCAGCGCGCCCTCGACGATCCGCTCGTCCGCGTCGGCCAGCGGTGAGACGAACCGGTCCAGCTCGCTGTCGCTGCCGGTCACATGGGCACCATCCTTCCTTTTCGCGGGTACCGCTACGGTGCTCGTTGTCATGCCCGCCCCAGGACCCGCAGCGCGGCGCGCAGCGCGACCGCCACGTCGACCGTGCCCGCGGCAGGCTCGGCAGCAGCCGCTGCGTCTGCGCCGGCCGCGCCGCCCACCGGCGCGTCCGGCCCGGCGCCCGCATGGACGAGCAGTTCCGGCTCGATCGCCGCGATGGCCTGATCAGCGTCCCTGGCCTGCCAGCCCAGGTTGACCAGCCCGGCCCGCACCTGCTCCCGCCACGGATCGGCGCCGGCCGCCGTCGACGGCCCGGCGGCCGCGGCGCCAGGCGAGCCGTCGCCGGGCCGGCCCAGCCGTCCGGCCAGCTCGAGCACGATCCGCTGGGCGCCCTTGCGGCCGATGCCGGGAACGGTGGTCAGCGCGGCCAGGTCCTGGGCCGCCACCGCGCGGCGCAGCGCGTCCGGCCGGAAGACGGCCAGCATGGCCAGGGCGAGCCTGGGCCCGATCCCGCTGGCGGTCTGCAGCAGCTCGAAGGTGTTGCGCTCGTCGTCGTCGGCGAAGCCGTAGAGGGTGAGCGAATCCTCGCGGACCACCAGCGAGGTGGCCACCCTGGCCCGCTCGCCTGTCCGGAGCCTGGCCAGCGTGCCCGGCGCACATTGCACGAGCAGGCCGACTCCGCCGACCTCGATCACTGCTCCATCCGGCGCGATCGAGCTGACTGTCCCGTCCAGGTGAGCGATCATCACCGTCCCCTTTCTCGCTCCGCCGCCAGCGGCGCGGCTGACCGCGCAGGCTCGGCGCGGCTGGCGGCGGCGGCCAGCAGACGTGCCTGCGCGCCACCGCGCCACAGGTGGCAGATGGCCAGCGCCAGCGCATCGGCTGAGTCGGCCGGGCGGGGCGGGTCAGCCATCCGCAGCAGCCTCGCGACCATATCGGTGACCTGGGCCTTGTCCGCCCGGCCGTTGCCAGTCACCGCCGCCTTGACTTCGCTGGGCGTGTGCAGCGCCACGGGCAGGCCGCGCCTCGTCGCGCACACGATCGCGACCGCCCCGGCCTGCGCTGTGCCCATCACCGTGCGGACGTTGTGCTGGCTGAAGACCCGCTCGACGGCTACCGCGTCCGGCTGGTACCGAGTCAGCCAGCGTTCCACCTGCTGGTCCAGGGCGAGCAGCCGTGCGCCGATGTTGTCGTGGGCGGGAGTACCGACCACGTCGGTGGCTACCAGTACCAGGGTCCTGCCCGGCTCTCCCTCGATGACCCCGAGGCCGCACCTGGTGAGGCCGGGATCGACCCCGAGCACGCGCAATGCCGCTCACCATCCCGGTTTCCGGCGAACAGGTGTTCGGTGCGACATTACCGGCTGCGGGCCGGCTGCGCCGTCAGTCAGCGGCGTGTCGCGCCGCGCATCCCGGCATCAGCCCGGCCGCATGCGCGCGCTCGGCACCCGCGAGCCCGGTTGCAGCCCGTTGAGTGTGCATGTCAGCGACACCCAGCCCGCGGGCCGGCACATCCACCGGGTTGCCCGGGTCGAAGGCAGCGAGCCGGCGGTCAGAAGTAGTCGGGCATGAACGCCTCGGCTGCGAACGCGTAATCGAGGTCGGCGTCCGCGGCCGGGTCGCCGCCCGCGGCCAGGCCCGACCGGCGCAGCACGGTCATCGGGGTGCCTGCGTACAGCGCGGCCAGGCCGCGCGCCCCGAGCGTGACCGCCCCGGCGGCCGGCGGCCGGCCGCGGCCCGCCGTTCCGTCGGGGATGAGCGATCCCTGGCCGCCGCTCACCGCGAGCGTCCACAGGCCCGAGTTGGCTGGCCGGGTCCGATCTTCCAGCCGGAGGGCCGCGGTCAGCTGCGCCGCGGCGGGGTAACCGCGGGCCGCGATCGCCGCAGGCGCGTCAACCAGCCGCAGCATCCACCTTCCGCGGTGCGACACCTGCGCGTCCTGCTCCCTGGTCAGCCAGCTGACCGGGTCGCTCGGGCCGACGAACGCGCGCACCGTCCTGGCCATCGAGGCGTGCGACGAGATGACTCCCCAGATCGCTCGCGCGGTCTGCTCGGATCCTGCGAGCGCCCGGTGCACGACGATCTGGTGATGACCATCAGCCCAGCGGTAGCTGACGAAGCCATCGTCGGCCAGGTAGGCAAACTCGTCCGGATCGCTGAGCCAGTGCCGGACCGTAGCGACATCGCGGGTGGCCGGGCCGCAGTCGCGCAGCGCCGCGTGCACCGCGCCGGCGACCGCGATTACCTCGGCGGCATCGTCGGCGGTCGCCCGGCGCAGCGTGGACGGGCCGGCCGGGTTCGAGATGTCGGGTGGCAGCAGGGAGCCGAGCGAGCGCGCCGGAAGCACTGTCTCGAACTGCGCGCCCGCCAGTTCCCAGCCCAGCGACCGGTAGATCGGGGCGGTTACCGGGTACAGGGCGGACACCGGGTAGCCGCGCCGGGCGATCTCCTCGAGCAGCACGGTCGTCAGATGCTTCCCGATGCCCTGTCCGCGGTACTCGGGCGCCACCTTGACCCCGGCCACGCCCGCCATCGGCAGCGACCGCCCCTGCCACCACTGCCGCATGTCGTGGAATCTGGCCGAGCCGATGAGCTCAGGGCCGTCGTACACGCCAAACAGCCGGCCGTCGGCCACCGCCGGCTCCAGCGCGGCAATCCAGCTGGGCCGCTCCGCCGCCGCGATCGGGCCGAACGCCCGAAGCCGCAGGTCGAGTTCCGCCTCGAGGCCATCGGCCGGGTCCAGCTGACGGATCTGCCGCCCGGCCACGGTCGCCGGCGGCAGTGCGCCGGCGCTCACCCGAGCTGCTCCATGACCTCGTCGCTGACCTGGTAGTTGGCGTACACATCCTGCACGTCGTCAGCGTCCTCGATGGCCTCGATCAGCCGGAACACCTTCCTTGCGTGCTCCTCATCGAGCGGCACCTCGACCGAGGGCAGGAACGCTGCCTGCGCCGACTCGTAGTCGATGCCGGCCTGCTGCAGCGCCGTGCGTACCGTTACCAGGTCGGTTGCCTCGCTGACTACCTCGAACGACTCGCCGAGATCATTGACCTCCTCGGCGCCGGCGTCGAGCACTGCCGCGAGCACGTCGTCCTCGGTCACGCCGGCTGCCGTCGGGACGATCACGATGCCCTTCCTGTTGAAGAGGTAGGAGACCGAGCCAGGGTTGGCCATGGAACCGCCGTTGCGGGTCAGCGCCGTCCTGACGTCGGCTGCCGCCCGGTTCCTGTTGTCGGTCAGGCACTCCACCAGCACCGCGACCCCGCCGGGGGCGTAGCCCTCGTAGGTGACCGACTCGTAGGCTGCGCCGCCCGCCTCCAGGCCGGCCCCGCGGCGCACGGCCCGGTCAATGTTGTCATTGGGCACCGAGTTGCGCTTGGCCTTCTGCACGGCGTCCCACAGCGTGGGGTTGCCCGCTGGATCGGGACCACCGCTGCGCGCCGCGACCTCGACGTTCTTGATCAGTTTCGCGAACAGCTTGCCACGCCGGGCGTCGACAACGGCCTTCTTGTGTTTCGTGGTCGCCCACTTGGAGTGGCCGCTCATGACTGATCCCTCACCATGTCGACAAAGAGCTTGTGGATGCGCAGGTCCGGCGTCAGCTCGGGATGGAACGCGGTCGCAAGCGCCACGCCCTGGCGAACGGCGACGATCCTACCCGTGCGCGATTCCGTCGCGAGAATCTCGACGCCGGGCCCTGCCTCCTCGACCCATGGCGCGCGGATGAAGACGGCGCGGAACGGAAGGCCGGCCAGGCCGTGCAGCGTGACGTCGCCCTCGAACGACTGCGCCTGCCGGCCGAACGCGTTGCGCCGCACCGTCATGTCGATCGAGCCGAGCGTCGCCTGGTCGCTGGCCCGTTCGACCAGCCGGTCCGCCAGCATGATCATGCCCGCGCAGGAGCCGAAGGCCGGCATCCCGCCGCTGATCCGCTTGCGCAGCGGGTCGAGCAGGTCGAAGCCGGCGACGAGCTTCCACATCGTGGTTGACTCGCCGCCCGGTATCACCAGGCCTTCGACGGCTTCGAGTTCCTCGGGACGGCGCACCGGGGCGGGGCTGGCGCCGGCCTGGCGCAGCGCCCGCAGGTGCTCGGCGACGTCTCCCTGCAGCGCGAGGACGCCGATCGCCGGTGGGTCACTGCGGGCCGGCACCTACCAGCCCCGGTCCGCATAACGCTGATCAGGCGCCAGCGTGTCCAGGTTGATGCCGGCCATGGGCTGGCCGAGGCCGCGGGACACCTTGGCGATGACGTCCGGGTCGTCAAAGAACGTGGTGGCCTTCACGATTGCCGCGGCCCTGGCGGCCGGGTCGCCGGACTTGAAAATGCCCGACCCGACGAAGAGGCCGTCGGCGCCAAGCTGCATCATCATCGCGGCGTCCGCCGGGGTGGCGAGCCCGCCGGCGGTGAACAGGACGACCGGCAGCTGGCCGGCCGCGGACACCTCGGCGACCAGCTCGCAGGGCGCCCGCAGTTCCTTGGCCGCGCTGTACAGCTCGTCGGCTGACAGCGTCGACAGCCGCCGGATCTCGGCGCGGATGCCGCGCATGTGCCGGGTTGCCTCGACCACGTTCCCGGTGCCGGCCTCGCCCTTTGACCTGATCATCGCGGCGCCCTCGGCGATCCGGCGCAGTGCCTCGCCCAGGCTGGTGGCGCCGCAGACGAACGGGACGGTGAAATCCCATTTGTTCACGTGGTGCGCCTCGTCAGCCGGGGTAAGCACCTCCGACTCGTCGATGTAGTCCACGCCGATGGCCTGGAGCACCTGCGCCTCGGCGAAATGTCCTATCCGGCACTTGGCCATGACCGGGATCGAGACGGCGGAGATGATCCCGTCGATCATATCGGGGTCGCTCATCCTGGCCACGCCGCCCTGCGCCCGGATGTCAGCGGGCACCCGCTCGAGCGCCATGACCGCGACGGCGCCGGCATCCTCGGCGATCCTCGCCTGCTCCGGGGTGACGACGTCCATGATCACGCCGCCTTTGAGCATGTCCGCCATGCCCCGCTTAACGCGGACCGTGCCGGTCTGCGCCGAAGGCCGGGGGTCGCCGGCAATGCCGGCCGCGGTGCTGGTGCCGGCCGCGGTGCTGGTGCCGGCCGCGCCCGCGGTGCCGCCTGCGCGCATGCTGGTGCCGGCGGTGCTGGCGGGAGAACTGGGGAGTGACACGAAAACCTCACTGGATCGCTGCTGGCTCACTCCATGGTAGGCGGTTCGGCGCAGGCAGCGTGCGGCTCAGCCGCTCAGCAGCTCATCTAGGACGGGGCTTAGGGCGGGCAAGCAGCTCAGGAGCTCAGCCGGTCAGATGAGGCATGTCCGCGGCCTGGTCGTCCTCGCCCGGGCCGACCAGCGAGTCGTCGATCTCGAAGAAATCCGGCAGCGCGGCGCTGCCGGCCAGCCGCAGAATCCGCACCAGCCACCGGCGGCGCGCTGCCAGGGTGGCAGCGACCGCGTCGTTGTAGAACTTGCGGGCCAGGAAGACCTGATGCGCGGCGCTCTCCATCTCGGCGAGCAGTTCTTCGGCGTCCTCCCGGCCGGCCAGCAGCGCCCGGAAGCCCGGCTGGCCGAACGCCGCCCGCAGGGCCCGAGTCAGGTCGCTCTCCGCGAGCTCGCTGGAGTTCTGGGCGGATCTGGCGTCGTGCGCGGCCCCGGCGAGCAGCACGCTGGTCGCCGGGTCCAGCAGGCCCGATGAGGCGAACTCCAGCGCCACCGAGCTGCGCCGGACGAGGGCGGCGTCCAGGGCGGCCCGGGCCGCCTCAAGCCGCGCGTGCAGCCGGTCCAGCCGGCCCGCGCGCCAGGATACGTAGACCCCGAGGAACGCGAGGAACACCAGGACCGCGATGACGATAACGCTGCTGGTCATCGCCGCCTCACAAGGCCACGGCTACGCGCCCGGCAGCTGGCACGACCGCCTCGTACACCCGGACGACGTCCTTCGCCACGACCGGCCAGTCATAGTCGCGCACCGCCGCCTTGGCCGCTGCGGACAGTTCCGCGCGTTGTGCGGGCTCAGCCAGCATGCGCCCGGCCGCCGCTGCCAGGCCTTCGGGGCTGCCCGTCTCGAACAGTGCGCCAGCCCGGCCGCCGCGCAGCACCCGCCGGAACGCATAGAGGTCACTGGCCACGATCGGGGCGCCGGCCGCCATCGCCTCGGCCAGTACGATGCCGAAGCTCTCGCCGCCGGTGTTCGGCGCGCAGAAGGCGTCGACCGAATGGAATACCCGCACCTTGTCCTGGTCACTGACCTGGCCGAGCAGCACCACCCGCGGCCGCAGCGCATGCGGCACCCTGGCGAGCACGTCCTGCTGGTCGCCGTAGCCGGCGATCAGCAGCCGCAGCTCGGGCCGACTGGATGCCAGCAGCTCGAAGGCGCGCAGCAGCACGGCCAGGCCCTTGCGCGGCTCGTCGATCCGGCCGAGGAAGCCCAGCGCGCCGCCCGGCCCCGGCCAGCCCGGCAGCGGGTCAGCTTTCTCGAACCGGCGCACCGCCACGCCGTTGGGGATCAGCACGGCGTCGCCGCCGAGGTGCTCGACCAGCGTGGTGCGCGCGGCCTCGGAGACCGCGATCCGGCCGCTGATCTTCTCCAGGGCGGACTGCAGGATCGGCTGCGCCACGTGCAGTGCGCGCGACCGCGGGATCGCCGTGTGCACGGTGGCGACGATCGGCCCGTCAGCGACCCAGCAGGCCAGCAGGGACAGGCTCGGCGCGGTCGGCTCGTGCACGTGCAGGACGTCGAAGTCGCCGTCCTTGAGCCACCGCCGCACCCGGCTGGCCGACAGGAAGCCGAATGACAGCCGGGCCACCGAGCCGTTGTAGGGCACCGGGAGTGCCCGGCCGGCCGGCATGACATAGCGCGGCAGCGCGTCGTCGTCGTCGGCCGGCGAGATGACGCTGACCTCGTGCCCGAGGTGGATCAGCGCCTCCGCGAGCCCGCGGATGTGCTCCTGGACGCCGCCCGGCACGTCCCAGCTGTACGGGCAGACCAAACCGACTCTCACGGCGCGGCTGCCAGGGCTGCGGCCAGCCGCGCCGGGTCGAGGTCAGCAACGAATACCCGCTGCAGCATGTGCCAGTCCGCCGGATGGGCTCGGATGCCGTCGGCGAAGGCGTCTGCGACCTGCTGCATCATCGCTGCTGCCTGATGCCGCCTGTCCCCTTCGGCCGGGACCGGGATCTCCTCGCAGACATGCACGCCCCATTCGTCGCCCTCGTACCACAAGATCGCGGGCATCAGCGCCGCGCCGGTCTGCACGGCAAGAGCGGCGGGACCGCCCATCATCCGGGCCTTCTCGCCGAAGAACTCGACCTCGATGCCGGTGCCGGTGACATCCCGGTCGCAGGGCAGGCAGACCAGCTTGCCCGCGCGCAGCCGCTGCGCCAGGATCCCGAACGGCCTGTTGCCCCCGCTGGCAGGCAGCACCTCCATGCCCAGTCCCTCGCGGAACGCGACGAACCGCTGATAGACCGACTCAGGCCTTACCCGCTCCATGACCGTGGTAAAGGACCCGGCCCCTTTGGCGATGATCCACGCGCCGGCCTGGTCCCAGTTGCCCATGTGCGGCAGCGCGAACACCACCCCGCGTCCCGCCGCCAGGCAGTCGAGCGCTTTCTGGACATGCCCGGAGTCATGCATGCCCTCGACCAGCCGTGCCAGCGGCATGACCGGCAGCCGGAAGATCTCCAGCCAGTAGCGGGCGTACGAGCGCAGGGCGAGCCTGGACAGGGCGCGCAGCTGGGCACCGTCCGCCTCGGGCCCGATGACCCGGCGCAGGTTGCCTTCGAGCACCTGCACCCGCGGTCCCTGTCGTCGCCAGGCGGTATCGGCCAGGAACCGGGAGGCGCCCGTGGCCCATGCCTGCGGCAGGCGGCGGACCACAGCCCAGCCCAGGCCGTATCCGGCATCGGTGAGCCGGTCCTTCAGTCCGGGCACCCAGCACCTCCCGAGGCGGATGTCTTGTCGGCCCGCGGTGCTCCGCTGTCGCCCGCATCGGAAGCATGCGCTGCTGGCGGGGAATCAGCCGCCAGCGCCGCGCGGCGCACGGCAGTTACCCGCTGGCCGAAAGTCACTGCGCTCAGCCCGGCCAGCAGCCAGAGCCCCACGGGAAGAACAAACGGTACGCCTAGTCCGGACAATCCCGTGGCAACCAGTCCGATCAGCAACCGCTCGGATCTCTCGGCAATCCCTACATTGCAGCTTATTCCAAGCCCTTCCGCCCGCGCCTTCGCATACGAGACAAGCGCTCCGGCGACGAGGCAGAACAGCGTCACCGCAGCCAGCACCGTATTGTGCCCGCCCAGCATGAACCACAGGGTCAGGCCGCCGAAGATCGCCGCGTCCGCGACGCGGTCCAGGGTGGAATCAAGGAACGCGCCCCATTTGCCGGACGTGCCCTTGATCCTGGCCAGCGCGCCGTCGAGCATGTCGGCCAGCACGAAGACGGTACAGACCACCGTGCCGAGAAACAGGTGGCCGGTCGGGAACAGCGACAGCGCGCCCGCGGATACGCCAGCTGTTCCGACCACAGTGATGACGTTCGGGGTAACGGGAGTGCGCGCGAGAAGCTCACCGACCGGCGTCAGCAGCCGGGCGATGGCGGGTCTTAGCGTGCTGAGCATGGCCGTCTGATCTTACTGGCGGGCGGCGGGTATGCCGCAGACCCGCGCGGTCGGATCTCACCGGCGGGCGGCGGGCAATCGGCCGACCCGCGCGGTGCTTCCTGACCGGGTGGCGCACACGCGCAGTCATGGCGATCTGCCGCTAGGTCTTGTGATCCCGCCGCCGGCAGGTAAAGGCTGGTCGTGCAGCAGCAGACAAGACTACTGGCTGCACAGCAGGCAGCAGAACTACAGGAGGCGCGTGCGGATGGCGGACAAAACTCACACACCGGGAGCCGCAGGCAGGACATCGTCGGCCGGCCAGCCCGACAGCGTGCGCAATGTCGTGCTGGTCGGCCACTCCGGAGCAGGCAAGACGACGCTGATCGAGGCGCTGCTCGCCCATACCGGCACGATCCAGCGAACCGGCCGGGTCGAGGACGGGACGACGGTCAGCGATTTCGACGAGGTCGAGATCCGGCAGCAGCGCTCGGTCAACCTCACGCTGGCGCCGGTCGTGCACGCCGGCGTCAAGGTGAACCTGCTGGATACACCCGGCTACGCCGACTTCACCGGCGACCTGCGGGCGGGCTTGCGTGCCGCCGATGCGGCCCTTTTCACCGCCTCGGCGGCCGACGGCGTCGATGGCCTGACCAGGATGCTCTGGGAGGAATGCGCCGCGGTCGGCACCCCGCGGGCCGTCGTGATCACCAAGATCGACCATCAGCGCGGCGATTTCGACGAGGCCCTGCAGGCGTGCCGGGACGCGTTCGGCGATTCCGTCGCCCCGCTGTACCTGCCGGTCAGCGACGCCCACGGCGGCATCCGCGGCCTGCTCGGGCTGCTGTCGGAGCGCTTGTACGACTACGCCGGCGGCTCGCGCCGGGAGAAGGAGCCCGAGGCCGGCGATGCCGACCGGATCGCCCGGGCGCGCAGCGCGCTGATCGAGGCGATCATCCAGGAGAGCGAGGACGAGGGCCTCATGGACAGGTATCTGTCCGGTGAGGAGATCGACCCCAAGGTCCTGATCGAGGACCTGGAGAAGGCGGTAGCGCGCGGCAGCTTCTACCCCGTGCTCGCGGTCGCGTCCCCGCAGGCCATCGGCCTGTCCGAACTGCTGGAGGTGATAACCCAGGCATTCCCCGCGCCGCAGGAGCATCCGCTGCCCGGCGTGAGCACGCTGGATGGCAAGCCGGTGACCGGATTGTCCTGCGACCCGGCCGGGCCGCTGCTGGCCGAGGTGGTGAAAACGACCGCCGACCCTTATGTGGGCAGGATCAGCCTGGTGCGGGTATTCTCTGGCACGCTGCGGCCCGACGCGACCCTGCATGTGTCCGGCCACGGCCGGTCGCAGCGCGGGCATGCCGACCATGACGAGGACGAGCGGGTCGGTGCGCTCACCTCACCGCTCGGCAAGCAGCAGCGCCCCATCGCGCTGTGCGCCGCCGGGGACATCTGCGCGGTCGCGAAGCTCGCCACCGCGGAAACCGGGGACACGCTGTCCGACAGGGACCGCCCGCTGCTGATGGAGCCATGGTCCAGCCCCGAGCCGCTGCTGCCCGTCGCGATCGCGCCCAAGTCCAAGGCCGACGAGGACAAGATGTCGCAGGCGCTGTCTAGGCTGGTGGCCGAGGACCCGACGCTGCGCCTGGAGAACAACCCGGAGACCCGGCAGCTTGTGCTCTGGTGCATGGGTGAGGCCCACGCCGACCTGCTGCTCGACCGGCTGTCCAGCCGCTACGGGGTGGCCGTGGAGACCGTCGAGCTGCGGGTTCCGCTGCGCGAGACGGTAGCCGCACGGGCGCACGGCCTGGGCCGGAACGTCAAGCAGACTGGCGGGCACGGCGAGTTCGGCATCTGCCACATCGAGGTCGAGCCGCTGCCATCGGGCTCGGGTTTCGAGTTCGTCGACAAGATCGTCGGTGGGGTGGTGCCGCGGCAGTTCATCCCCTCCGTCGAGAAGGGCGTCCGCGCCCAGATGGACCAGGGCGTCCTGGCCGGCTACCCCATGGTGAACGTCAAGGTGACATTGTTCGACGGCAAAGCCCACTCCGTGGACTCCTCGGACATGGCCTTCCAGAAGGCCGGCCGGGCGGCGCTGCGGGACGCGTGCGAAAACGCCCAGGTACTGCTGCTCGAACCGGTCGACGAGGTATCGGTCCTGGTCGCCGACGACTACGTCGGGGCTGTCATGTCCGACCTGTCGTCTCGGCGCGGCCGGGTGCTTGGCACCGAGCCGGTGCCGGGCGGCCGCACCCTGGTCAAGGCGGAGATCCCGGAGCTCGAGATCACCCGGTATGCGATCGACCTGCGGTCGATGTCGCACGGCACAGGCTCGTTCTCCCGTTCCTACCTGCGCCACGAGCCGCTGCCGCCGCACCTGGCGCAGAAGCAGGTGGCCGCGGCCAAGGCCACCTAGATCCGGCACTGCGCTCGTCTGCGGGGCCGGCGCCGGGACAGCGGCGCCTCAGGGCTGCCGCCGCTGTTCCGGCAGCCGCCCGTCGTCGGCCGCGCCGGCCGGCGGCCACGCCTGCGCCAGCAGCGCCCTGGTATCGGCGAGCAGCTGCGGCAAGACCTTGGTCCGGCCTACCACGGGCATGAAGTTCGCATCGCCGCCCCACCGTGGCACCGCGTGCTGATGCAGGTGCCCGGCGATGCCCGCGCCGGCCACGCCGCCAAGGTTCATGCCGATATTGAAGCCCTGCGCGCCCGTCGCCGCCCGCAGCGCTTGCATGGCCGCCTTGGTGAAGGCCGCCAGCTCAGCAGTCTCCGGCTCGTCCAGCTCGGTGTAGTCGGCGACGTGCCGGTACGGGACGACCAGCAGGTGGCCGCTGTTGTACGGATAGAGATTGAGCACCGCGTACACCAGCGATCCGCGGGCCACGATCAGGCCGTCCGAATCGCTGAGTCCGGGGATGCGGCAGAACGGGCACTGGTCATCATCGGAGCCGGCCGGCTTGTTCTCGCCCTTGATGTACGCCATCCGGTGCGGCATCCAGAGCCGCTCGAACCCGTCCGGTATGCCAATGCCGTCCTGCTGGGCGGGCTCGTGCTGATCGGATTCGGCAGCGGGCATGACGCCAGCATAGGGACGGCCGACCCCGGCAGCTTCCCCGGACCCCGCCGCCAGATCCGTCAGATCCGCACCCGCTTCGCCACCGCGCCGACGATCTCGGCGACAGCCTCGTCCACCGGCACGCCGTTTTTCTGCTCTCCGCTGCGGTAGCGGAACGAGACGGCGCCCGCCGCGACGTCGTCGTCACCGGCCAGCAGCATGTACGGCACTTTCTGGCGCTGGGCGGTCCGGATCTTTTTCTGCATCCGGTCGTCCCCGGCGTCGACCTCAACCCGGATTCCCCGCTCGCGCAGCCTGGCCGCGACGTCCTGCAGATACGGCACGTGCGCATCGGCGATCGGGATGCCGACTACCTGAACCGGCGCGAGCCACGGCGGGAGCGCCCCCGCATAGTGCTCGAGCAGGATGCCGAAAAATCGCTCGATCGACCCGAACAGCGCCCGGTGGATCATGTACGGCCGCTGCCTGGTCCCGTCAGCGGCCTGGTACTCGATCCCGAACCGGCCCGGCTCCTGGAAGTCCACCTGCAAGGTGGACAGCTGCCAGCGGCGCCCGATCGCGTCCCGCACGAGCACGTCGATCTTGGGTGCGTAGAACGCGCCCTCGCCCGCCGCGATCACGTAGGGCAGCCCGGAGACGTCCAGCGCGTGCTTGAGCGCCGCCTCGGCCTTCTCCCACTCCGACGGGTCGCCCACGTATTTCTCCGGCCGGGTGGACAGCTCGGCCTCGAACTCGGTCAGCCCGAAATCACGCAGCAAGCCGACCACGAAGTCGAGCAGCGAGGCGAGCTCGGCCTCCAGCTGGTCAGGCCGGCAGAAGATGTGCGCGTCGTCCTGGGTGAAGCCGCGGGCCCTGGTGAGCCCGTGCACGACCCCGGACTTCTCGAACCGGTACACGGTGCCGAACTCGAACAGCCGCAGCGGCAGCTCCCGGTAGGACCGGCCGCGGGCGGAGAAGATCAGGATGTGCATCGGGCAGTTCATCGGCTTGGCGTAGTACTTCGCGCCCTCCAGCTCCATCGGCGGGAACATGCTGTCGGCGTACCAGCCGAGATGACCGGAGGTCTGCAGCAGCTCTGACTTGGTGATGTGCGGGGTGCTGACGAACTCGTAGCCCGCCGCGACGTGCCGCTGCCGCGAGTAGTCCTCCATGATCCGCCGGATGGTCCCGCCCTTGGGGTGGAACACCGGCAGCCCGCTGCCGATCTCGGCGGGGAAGGAGAACAGGTCGAGCTCGGCGCCGAGCTTGCGGTGATCGCGCCGCTCCGCCTCGGCGAGCAGGTGCAGGTACTTGTCCTGCGCCTCGCGGGACGGCCATGCGGTGCCGTAGATCCGCTGCAGCTGAGGGTTCTTCTCGCTGCCCCGCCAGTACGCGCCGCCGGTGCGCATCAGCTTGAACGCCGGGATCTGCCGGGTGGTCGGCAGATGCGGCCCGCGGCACAGGTCCTTCCAGTACAGCTCGCCGGTGCCGGCGTCGGTGTTGTCGTAGATGGTCAGCTCGCTGCCGCCGACCTCGACCGCCTCGTCCTGCGCCGCGGCCTTGCCCTTGAGGCCGATGAGCTCCAGCTTGTAGGGCTCGGCTGCCAGCTCGGCACGTGCCGCCTCGTCGCTGACCACACGGCGGCGGAACAGCTGGCCCTGCCTGACGATCTGGCGCATCCGCTGCTCGATCGCTTTGAGATCTTGCGGGCTGAACGGGTCGCGCACGTCGAAATCGTAGTAAAAGCCGTTCTCCACCGGCGGGCCGATGCCGAGTCTTGCGTCCGGGAACAGCTCCTGGACGGCCTGGGCCAGCACGTGCGCGGCGGAGTGCCGCAGGATCGCCAGGCCGTCCGCGCTGCCGATATCCACCGGCTCGACCATGTCGCCGTCGGCCAGCGGCCGCGCGAGGTCACTCAGGGTCCCGTTGACCCGGGCAGCGATTGCCGCTTTGTCGTCGATGACTGCGGCCGTGGTACCGGCTTCCACCACGTGCTCGCGTCCGGCGAGGGTGATGTGCAGCTTGTCGGCAGGCACGGCTGGCTCCTCGGATTGCCGTCAGATGCGGGCTGGTTGCCCCGCGCCTTGATGCTATCGATGCGGCGCGCCGCGTGCGCGCGAGGATCCGGCGGCCGGCTGCGGGCGCCCGTCAGGGCCCGGCCCCGGCGCCGGCTAGCTAGGGCGCGGTGACGGTGACCAGGCTGCCGTACGTCAGGTAGGGCCAGGCCCGCGCGGCAGCTGCCGAGGGCAGCTCGACGCAGCCGAGGCTCTGCTGGTAGCCGTAGGAGTAGCGGGGGAAGTAGTGCACCGCCTCGCCGGCCCGGAAGTAGGCCACGAACTGGACCGGGTCGGCGTAATGGCTCCCGTCCGGGTTCGTGCCCTGCATGATCTGGAACCGGTACCGCAGGTACACCGGGGCCGTGCCGATCGTGGTCGGCGCGACCGGGATGCCGGTGTTGGCCGGGCTCCGCAGCACCACCTGCCCGTCATGCCAGATCGTCAGCGTCTCCGGGGACGCCTGGCTCGCCACCGCGTAGGTGTAGCCGTGGCTGTTGCTCTGGCCCGCTGCGACCGCGGCGAGCAGCCTGTTCCAGACCTGCGGCCCGGCGGCGCTATCCAGCGTCAGCCCGTGGTCGGCCTCGAACGCCATCACCGCGCCAGTGACGATCAGGCTGCCGCTCCCGCCGCCATTCCAGAAGGCCCTCAGCCCTGCCGGATAGCCGGGCCGCCAGGAGAAAGTCCCGGCCGGCGGGGCAACCGCCGCGCTGCGCTGCGCTGCCGCATCGGCAGCGGCAGGCTCGCTGCCCGGAACTGCCGGCGTCCAGGTGAGCGGGAGATAGCCGAGCTGGGCCAGCAGCTGGTCCAGCCGCACGGTCGAGTACCGGGCGGTGCGGAACCCGACAGTCCGCGAGCTGGCCAGCAGCCCGCCGCCCGCTGACCGCACCCCTGCAGACCCGCCGGGGATGAGCAGCCGGAAGTGCTCGTCCTCGGCGAAGCCCTGGGCAGGCGCGAAGGAGATCGTGTTGGCCGGTCCGCGCCGCCAGCTGCCCGCACTGGCCGGCCGCAGCGCGGGCAGCGGCGAATCGGCGGCTAGCGGGGCAGAAAACACGACCCGCAGGACGGCCGCGCCGTTGACGCCGGTGGCTCCCGGGGCGGGCGTGACTGACAGGACCCGCAGCGGATCCGCCTGATTGTGGCCCGCGCCCCCGCCCTGCCCGCTGTCGGCCCCCCCGGCCGCCTGCGCCGGAGCGTGGGTCAGCGCGATCCACGTCCCCGCAGCCAGCAAGCAGACAATCACCGCGGCCAGCGCAGCCACCCTGCCGCGAAGCGCTCCTGGTCCGAACACCGGTCCCCCTAACCGTGCCGGCCCAGCCGCTTCGGGCGGGCAGCGGCCATCAAGCGCGTGCTGTCGGAACAAGAGCCGTAGCTGTGATTGTAAACGGCGCGCGCAGGCCTGGCGCGCTGCCGATATCACGACTTTATCCAGCAACGATTACATTCTCGTGACGGGCCGCGACAGCTGCTCGCCAGCCGGAGTGACGGCAAGGCGCCCCGGGCCGGCATGTCCGTCCGGGCCGCAGCAGTCCTCGGGTGCTCAGTGCGCGGCGCGTCCGGCATCCCGGCCGCGCGCCACACGTCAGCCCGAGACCGTCACCAGGCTTCCGTAGGTGAGGTAGGGATAGGCGCGCTCGGCGGCGGAATACGGCAGCTCCACGCAGCCGAGGCTCTGCTGGAAGCCGTAGGAGCCGCGCGGGAAGTAGTGCACGGCGTCGCCGCCGTTGAAATAGGCCACGAACGACACCGGATCCGCGTAGCTGCTGCCGTCCGGGTTCGTGCCCGACATGATCTGGAATCGGTACCTGAGGTAGACAGGGAAGGTGCCGTCGACCGTGGGCGAGACCGGGACCCCGGTATTAGTCGGGCTCCGCAGTACCACGCGGCCGTCATGCCAGATCGTCAGCATCTCCGGGGACGCCTTGCTCGCCACCGCGTAGGTGTAGCCGGCCGGGTTGCGGCTGCCCGCGGCCACTGCCCTGAACAGCGCGCCCCAGACCCTGGGGGTGGCGACGCCCGTGGTCGCCATGCCGTGCTGGAACTCAAAAGCCATCACGGCGCCCCTGACGATGACGCTGGACCCGTTGCCCTGCCACTGGCTGGTCAGCGCCGATGGGTAGCCCTCGTGCCAGGTGAAGGTCCCCGCTGGCGGACTGTAGGCCATGACCGCCTGCGAGGCCCCGGCGCTGCCGTCCTGGAACATATGGCCGCTGCTGCTCGCGCTTGGCGTCCAGGTCAGCGGCAGATAGCCGAGCTGGGCAAGCAGCTCGGCCAGCCGCACCCCGGTGTAGCTGGCGGTACTGAACTGCGAGACCACTGGTGCGGCCAGGTGGCCGCCCGCGGCTGATCGCACCCCGTCCGCCCCGCCGGGGACGCGTACCGTGACCCTGGTCAGCGGGCTGAACGGCTCGTCGGGGGTGAAGGTCATCGCGCTGCCGGTGACGCTCCACCGGCCAGCGACGGCCGGGCTGAGCACAGGTGATGGGGAGCCGGCGGCGAGCGGGGCCGAGAACTGAACCTCGACCGGCTCGCCGCCGTTAACGTGCCTGGTCCCGCTGGCCGGCGTGACCGAGAGAACCTTGAGGGCATCCGCGCCGGCTGCCGCGTGGCCGGCCTGAACCTGGGCCGCGGTTGCCACTGTGGACTGGCCCGCCCCCGTTTGGGTCAGTACATATGTCCCCGCTGCCGCGGCCACAGCCATCGCCACCGCTGCGAGCGCAATTACCTGCGCCTTCGGCTTGCGCGCCATCCGGGCGCCCTCCTGCGGTTGCCGATCCGCTTGCTGCCTGCCGGGTCCCCTACCAAACACGCCGCTCCCCCGTCTGTGACGCGGTCCGCTCTGATAACCGTGCGTAGCGTTCCGCGCCACAATAGTTACTCAGCGTAACAGTGCTTACCCGGCCCCGCCCGCACAGAACCTGCATCCGCGTAAACGATCAGCAATTCAATGTTCACGAAACGGGAGGTACAAGCCCCGGTTCTGGGGCAGATCCCAGTTCCCGGAAGCCGTTCCAGCGCCGCGATGGCGGCACCACCACAGCCCGAGGATTCCCCGGTGCTGAGGTCTCATCCGGACTCGCGGATACTGTGCAGCAGGACAGTCTCCGGACCGGGTGACTGAGGTGGACGCGCAGGTATCGTCAGGCCCGCTCAGGCAGGGCGGCCGGGCCGGGAAGGCGGCCGCGGCCCCCTCTCCCGTCGTGCCGTCCCCGGCCGCGCCGTCCCCGGCCGCGCCGTCCCCGGCCGCGCCGTCCCCGGCCGCGCCGTCCCCGGCCGCGCCGTCCCCGGCCCCCTCTCCCGTCGCGCCCTCCCCGGCCTGCGCGCTAGGGTGGCGGCCGTGGGTCGGGCGGCCACGGGCCGCAGACCTTGCCTGCGTTATCGGACTCGCGGTGAGCGGCGTGTACCAGCTCGCGATGATCCCGCTCACGCCGGCGCTGATCGCCACGCGTCCGGTTCTGCTTGAGGCCCTGTCTGGCTCGACGCCGTCGATCGTGGCCGCGGGCGCGTTCGCCGAGGTCGGCAGCAAGCTGCAGATGACCGTCGTGGTCGCTGCGGCGCTGCCCGGCCTGATGATGTTCGACGTGCTGTTCTGGTGGGCAGGCGTGCTGTGGGGGGACCGCGCGGTGGACCGGCTCGGCCAGCGCAGCAGCCGGGCGGCCGCTGTCGCCCGGCGGGCCAAGCAGCGGGAATCACGGTTTGCCGGGCTGCCGGTGCTGCTGGCGGCATTCCTGCCCGGCACGCCAGCGCCGCTGGTGTACGCCGCGGCGGGCTGGGCCGGCTTGCGGCTCCTTCCGTTCCTCGTCTTCGATGCCATTGGCTCGCTTGCGTGGGCGGCACTGCTGGCGGGACTGGGATACGAACTCGGCCCGCACGGCGTCGCCGCGGCGAACCTTGTCTCGCATTACGCGCTGGTCGCCACCATCGCACTGCTGGCAATCGCGGTGACGCCACGTGCCGGGCATGTCCTGCGTGCGCGGCGGCAACGTGCCCGCGTACGGCAGCGGCTGGTGACGGCGGCAGGCACCAGCGCCGACGGGGCGCCAGAGGCGGTGGGCAGC
>DATJZH010000109.1:0-9376 GCA_035499215.1 Streptosporangiaceae bacterium
GCCCAGCGGAAGCTCGTCGAGCGGCTGACCGGACAGCTGACCGGGCAGACTGTGCCTGCGGCGAAGCCGGAAGTGATCGGCTCGGCGGCTGCGGCAGTCAGGGCTGAGCCAGGCAGCGAAGCCGCCGAAGTGCGGAAGCCGAC
This sequence comes from Streptosporangiaceae bacterium, assembly GCA_035499215.1. Classification (GTDB taxonomy): domain Bacteria; phylum Actinomycetota; class Actinomycetes; order Streptosporangiales; family Streptosporangiaceae; genus DATJZH01. The sequence goes on from DATJZH010000109.1 coordinate 144, forward strand.
GGCAGCCAAGGCAGTCGCGCCACAGCCGGCAGCCGCCGAAAAGCCGGCAGCCAGCGAGGCGGCTGCTGCGCGGGCGGGCGCGGCGCGCAAGCCGGCGCCTGGGCGCACATCCGCGGCGCGCAGGCCGGCGGCTGCGACGGCGGCCGCCAGGAACGGCGCCGGCGCAAGGGACGCACGGTCGGCGGGGAAAGAGGCGTGAGCCTGCAGCCACACGGTCAGCCTGGCATGTCGCGGAACAACAAGCAGCACGAAACGGCAGCACAAGCAGTTTTCGGGCTGAACATCTCAGAACGATGTCATGCCCCGTGGTTCCCGATTACTATACGTCAGCGTGAGTGAGCCGAGCCAGAACGCGGAGCCGCTGCCCCGCCGTGAACTGCACCCCAGCCGGGAGCCGGTCCCTGAGCATGATCCCGCGCCGCGGGACTGGGGCCCGCTGCAAGGCCGCGGGGACGCGGCCGGGTCTGGCGCGAGCAGCGAAGACGGCGAGATGTCTCGGCCAGGGAAGCCACCGCCAGACCGGGGGCGGGCACCTCAGCTCAGCGAGTCATCGCCCAGCCGCGCGAAAGGACTGCCCCGCCGCGGCGAGGACCTTCCGCGGCGCGGGCAGCCGTCGCAGCCCCGGCAGCCACCGCAGCCCGGCGGCCCGCAGTCCGGCGACGCGCTGCCCCGCCGGACCGGCCGTCCCAGGCCGGGAGGTCGCCATCGCAGCCCGCACCGGCTCACCGTCGCCTCGGACGCGCCGTCGCTGGTGCTGGCCGTGCCCGGCGCCATCACCCCGGCGACAGCCCGGCTGGCGGACGAGATCGCCAATGCCGCGCAGCTTTCCTGCCCCGGCGTAGATATCCGCGTCGGCTTCCTGGACGGCGAGGCCGCGCTCCTTGACGATGCCCTGAGATTCTCGGATTCCCCTGCGGGCCAGCTGGAGCTGCGGGCAGTCATAGTGCCGCTGCTGGCCGGCCCGCATCCCGCGCTGGATACCGCACTCGCCGACGCGGTCAGCGGCGCTGCGGAACCCGTCATGCTCGCCGGGCATCTGGGACCGCACCCGCTGCTCGCCGAGGCCCTGCATGCCCGTCTTGCCGACGCGGGACTGGCACGCGCCGGACGCGCCCGCGGCCTCAGCATCGTCACCGGTATCAACGGTGTCCTCGTGCTCGCTGACCGCGGGGAAGAGGCGATCCAGGCGGCGGGAGTATCCGCGGTTCTGCTGGCCGCCCGGCTTGCCGTGCCTGCTGTGCCGGCTTCGCTTGGCGACACCGCGAGCGTGACGTCCGCGCTCGCGCGGCTGCGCGAGACCGGGTCGTCCAGCCCCGCCATCGCGCCCTGCGTGATCGGCCCGGAAACGCGCCTGCAGGAAATCGAGGCCATCCGGGCCATGCTGGGCGCGCCGAGCGCGCCGCCGCTCGGATCCCATCCCGCGATCGCGCAGCTTGTCGCGATCCGCTACGGCGCCGCGCTAGCCCGCCTGGCCATGGCGGGCTCGGCCGGCTAGCTCGGCGCCGCTCCCCGCCGCGATCACGATTCCGGCAGCCCGGCTTGGACCTGCTGGTCGTGCCGGCGCGTGGTGCCGGTGCAGCGAGGGGCGCTGGTCATGCACCCGGCGATACTTCGGAGCCCGCGTCCGGGCCCGGGTTCCTGGCAGGCGGCGGCAGCCCGCGGGCCAGGACGAGCATCAGGTCGTCCAGCACGTCGTCGGGAACCCGGCCGCCTGCCGTCCACTCGGCCCATCTCATGCCCACGAAATTGCCGAGCCCGGTGTAGATGTAGGCGATGAGCTCCGGGTCGTAGCGCGCGTCGACCTCGCCCGTCAGCTGGGCGGCGCGGACTCCGCGCGCGTAACCGCGGGCCAGCCGCTCGTAGTGCGCGCGGAATTCGCCAGGGGCGAGGAACTCGGCCTCCCGGACTATCCGGTAGATCCACGGCCGCTGCGACATCAGGTCGAAATAGCAGCGGAACGCGGCCCGCTCACGGGCGCGCTGGCTGTCCGCCCCGGCCAGCGCCGCGCGCATGGCCGTCCGGAGGTCGGCGCTGATCTGGCGGATGACCGCGGTGAAGATCTCCGCCTTCGAGCTGAAGTGCGTGTAGAAGCTGCCGGTGGCCATGCCCGCCCGTGCGCAGATTCCAGCAACCGTGGTGCGTCGGTAGCTGAGCTCGCCGAACAACTGCTCGGCGGCGCTCAGCAGCCGCTGTGCGGGCGGCAGCCCGTCGCCGGCAGCAGGCTTGATCAAGGCGCCGGTATCCCGTTCGCGGGGGCTGCGGGCTGAGCCGGCGCGGCGGCGAACCCGCCGTTCGGCGCGTCGTCGGTAACCAGGACCGGGCCGACCGGGTCCAGCACGCCGTTGCGGATCTTGGCGATGAACCCGCCGGTCATCCCGCTGTGGTCGGACGGCGAGTAGCCGTAGGGCGCGACTGCCGGACCCTGCGGAATTCTGGCGTTGATGGCGTTGACCAGATCCTGCCTGGTCGGGTTGCGCCCGGCTGTGAACATCGCCTGCACGAAGGCGTAGCCGACGGCAATGCCGTATTCGACGTTGAAGTTCAGCGGTAGTTGCGGCAGGTACAGCTGATGGATCTTGCTGAAGAGCTTGATCCAGCTGTTGCTCGTGCTGCCCAGGGACGGCAGGTACCCGTCCGTGATGATCCCCTGCGTCAGAGTGTTCCCGGCCACTGTCCTGCCGCCCTGCCGGGCGAACGACTCGAGCAGCCCGGCCAGCGTCATCGGGTCCGAGCCGACGCTGCTGACGACCAGTTCCGCGGGGGTGTAGCGCAGGCCCAGCATGTTCAGCTTCAGCAGGGCCGTGAAGGCCGTCACCGAGAAGGATACGACGACCTGCGCCCCGCTCGCCTTCAGCGCGGCGACCTGCGGACCGACCGTGACATTGGCCGGATCGTAGGCCTGCTGCGAGACGATCTGCCTCGCCGGGATCTCGTCCTTCAGGCCCTTGACCCCGTCCCGGCCGAATTCGTCATTCTGGTAGAAGAAGCCGATCTTCTCGTTCTTGAACTTCTGCTCGACGTAATGACCGAGAAGCTTGCCGTCACGCACGTAGTCAAGGCTCCAGCCGAAGGTGTACGGCCACCTCGACGGCGAGTTCCAGCACTCGCAGCCAGAGGAGACGAAGACGTCGGGAACCTTCTGCGCGTTCAGGAAGGGCGCGACCGCCAGGTGGGTCGGGGTGCCGAGGCCGTTGAAGATCGCGTAGACGTTGTCCTGCAGCACAAGCTGGTGCACGACGGCAGAGGTTATGGCCGGGTTGTACTCGTCGTTGAGGTACTTGTAGACGATCTTGCGGCCGTAGACCCCGCCGTTCGCGTTAACGTACTGGAAGTAGGCGTTCGACGCCGGCGCGATCTCGTCGTAGCCGGGCGCGGCGATGCCGGTCAGCGGCTGGTGGCTGCCGATGGTGATCGTTTTCGCGGTGATGCCGGGTGCCGAGGCAGTCAGGGCGGACTGGCTGCCTGATGACGTGCCGGCGCTGGATCCGCAGGCGGCGACCGCCGTCGCGGCGGCGGCGGCCCCGGCCACGGCGGCCAGGGTCAGCCGATGTGATCTCTGCATGTCGTGCCTTCCTCCGGGTGTTCACTGGCCGGCGCGCGTCGGCACAGGACGCTCAGGCGGGTCACCGCGGCCGCCGCGGGACCGCGCAGCCGGCGCAGCGCCCCCTGGATGCCGGCCGGGAACACCAGCATGACGGCGATCAGGACGAGACCATAGGCGGCGATGGGGACGCTGGCGCTCGCTCCGCTCGGCAGGCCGTGACTCGCGCCCAGATTGACCAGGTAAACCTGCGCGAGGACAAGGATGAGGCTGCCCCAGAGGGCTCCGAGCAGGCTGCCGAGGCCGCCAAGCACAGCCGCGGTGAGCAGGCCGATGGACAGCGCGAGGGGGAACTCGCCGGGCGACGCGCTCGCCGCCCACATCGCCAGCACCGCGCCGCCCAGGCCCGCACATGCCGCGCTGACCGCGAACGCGAGGATCTGCAGCCTGGCCACGTTCAGCCCGGCCAGGGACGCGGCCACCTCGTCATCGCGCAGCGCGCGCCAGCTGCGGCCTACCCGGCTGCGGGCCAGATTGGCCAGCAGCACCAAGGCGATCAGCGTGGCGGCGCATGCGAGCCAGGCCAGCCAGCGGGTGAGCGGGAACGCCGCGCCGAGGACGCCTGGCACGGCCACGCTGAAGCCAAGGCCCTGGTCACCGCCGAGAGCGCCAGGGAACTTGGCCGCCACCGACGGCAGCGCGACGGCGAGCATGAGCGTGGCGCCCGCCAGATAAGGCCCGCGGAGCCGGGCGGCGGCGACGCCGAAGACCCCTCCTGCGGCCGCCGCGATGCCGGCGCTGGCGGCCAGGACCAGCGCAATCGGCCAGCCGGAATGCAGCAGGAGCAGCGCGCCGGCGTAAGCGCCGATCGCCATGAAAGCGCCGTTGCCGATCGAGATCTGGCCGCTCAGCCCGATCAGCACGGTCAGCCCGGCCACGGCGATGACGTATGCCGCGATCTGGGTGAGCTGGTAGTCGCGATAGGCGCTGAGCTTGACCGAGAGGATCAGCAGCACGGCTGCGGCCAGCACCGCTGCCCCGAGGTGCCTGGCCAGGGTCATGATCACACCTGCCGGGTCGCGGCTGGGGAGAACAGGCCGGCGGGCCGCACCATGAGCACGAGCAGCAGCGCGCCGAGGCCGAAGAGGTCAACCAGGTCGCTGCCGAGATATCCGCCCGCATAGCTCAGCACCACGCCCAGGATGAGACCGCCCACGACGGCCCCTGCCGGGCTGTCCAGCCCGCCGATCACCGCAGCTGTGAAGCCCAGCACGAAAATCGCGTCCATGCTGCTGGGGTAGAGGAACGTCGAGGGGGTGGCCAGCAGGCCGGCCAGCGCGCCGATCAGGCCGGCCAGCGCCCAGCCGGCCGTCAGCACGCGGCCGACCCGGACTCCCATCAGCCGGGCGACGCCGGGATTGAAGGCCGTGGCGCGCAGCCGCAGCCCCGCGCGGGTGTACCGGAACAGCAGCGCGAGCGCGGTCGCGGCGGCGAGCACCGCGCCGGCGGTGAAGATGTCGTTCCAGGAGATGCCCAGCGCGACCGAGCCGACGCTCAGCCCGTTGACGGAGAAGGCCGGCGGGAAGGACCGGTACTGGCCGCCGAAGATGACGCCGGCCAGGCCCTCGATGAAGATCAGCAGGCCGATCGACACGATGACCGCGTTCAGCGGCGGCTTGCCGGTTACCGGCCGGACGACTGCCCGTTCCAGCACCGCGCCGAGGACCAGCCCGGCCGCGAGCGCGGCGGCGAATCCCGTCCAGTAGCTCCCGGTGTGGTTGATCACGACCAGCGCCACGTAGGCGGTGAACATGGCCATCGCGCCCTGGGCGTAGTTCAGGATCCGCGTTCCCCGCCAGATCAGCACCAGCGACAGCGCGATCGCCGCGTAGATCAGGCCGGTGCTGATCCCGCCGAGCGTGAACTCCAGGAACTCCTGCACTTCCCGCCCTCCTAGAAGCCCAGGTAGTGACGGCGCAGCGAGCTGTCAGCCGCGAGGTCCGCGGCATCGGCCGCGGCGACGACCTTGCCGGCGTTCAGCACGACTGCCTTGTCGGCAATGGCCAGGGCGCCGCGGGCGTTCTGCTCGACTAGCAGCACGGTCAGGCCGCTGTCGTCGCGAAGCTGCCGGATCAGCTGCATGACCTGGGCCACGATCTTCGGCGCCAGGCCAAGCGACGGTTCGTCAAGCAGCAGCAGCCGGGGAGCGGTCATCAGTGCCCTGGCAATCACCAGGATCTGCCGCTCGCCGCCGGAGAGCGCCCCTGCCGCATGCCGGCTGCGCTCGGCGAGAAGGGGGAAGCGCCGGTAGGCGCCGGCCAGGGCGGCCCTGCCGTCCCGGCTGCCCTGCAGCAGGCCGCCGAGGCGCAGGTTCTCCGCTACGGTGAGCTCGGTGATGACGCCCTGGCCTTCGGGCACGTGCGCGACGCCGGCCCGGGCGACTTCCTCGGGGCGGCCGCTGGCCAGGGGAAGCCCGTCCAGCAGGATGCGCCCGCGGCGCGGCCGGATGACTCCGCCGATCGTGCGCAGCAGCGTCGTCTTTCCTGCCCCGTTGGCACCCAGAACTGCAGTGATCGTCCCGGCGGCCACGCGGATGGTCACGCCGTCGAGGGCGCGAGCCGCGCCGTATCCGGCAACGACGCCCTCGGTGGCGAGCGCAGCCGCCTTAGTCATCCTTGGTCATCCCTAGTCATCGCCCGCACCCTCAGCGCGGCGGGGCTCCGGCCCGCCGGCGCCCAGGTAGGCCGTCGTGACGGCAGGATCGGACCGCACCTGGCCGGGCGATCCGGCCGCAATGACCTTGCCGAAATCGAGGACGACAATTGTGTTACAGACGGACATCATCAGGTCCATCCGGTGCTCGATGACCACCACGCCCGCGTCCTGGGCGAGGTCGGAAATCAGCTCGCCCAGCTCGGGCAGCTCGCCTTCGGACAGGCCGCTGGCCGGCTCGTCGAGCAGCAGCAGCCGCGGCTGCGCCACCAGCGCGCGGGCAAGCGCCACCCGCTTGCGGGGACCGTGCGCCAGCACTCCTGGCATGCTGCCGGCCAGGTCGGCGACCCCGGCCCGGTCGAGTGCCTGCAGGGCCAGCCCGCGCAGCCGCCGCTCGTCGGAGTCTGACCTGGGCAGCCCGAGCAGCGCGGACCAGAAGCCGGCCCGGGCGCGCGGTGTCGCCCCGATCATCACGTTCTCGAGCACCGACAGGCCGCTGAACAACCCGGCTCCCTGCAGAGTCCGCGCGATGCCGAGACCTGCCAGCCCGTGCGGCCGGAGCCCGGAGATGTCCCGGCCGGCGAACCTGATGGCGCCGCATTCGGGCCTGACCAACCCGCACAGCACGTTAAGCAGCGTGGTTTTGCCCGCCCCGTTCGGCCCGATGATCCCCGTCACCTGACGCGGCGCCGCGGTCAGCGATACGTCGTCAAGCGCGGTGAGTCCGCCGAACCGCGCGGTGACTCCCCGGACCTCCAATGAACCGTCATTCACCGGCCTAGTCCTTGCTCGGAAGGCATGTAATGACCTGCCGTGAACAAAAGTTCATCGCAGCCCGAGCCAGGCGCAAGCCCTGATCCGAATCTTGGCCAAACCGATACCAGCGGCGGTCTCTCCGAGCCGCACCCGGAGCGGTCGCGTCTCATGTCAACATCACCCGCCGCAAGACGGCCGGGCAAGCGCTGGCCCGCCAGGCCGCGCAGGACACGCTGACCGGCCTGGCGAATCGTGACCTGTTCGGCGACCCGCTCACCGCCGCGCTGGCCCGGCGCCAGCGGCCGGCCCGCCAACGGTGACGTGGGTGTGCCGCGCCCCGACCTGGATGGCTTCAAGCAGGTCAATGACAGCTTCGGCCATGACGCCGGCGACGAGGCATTGCTCGCCGTCGCGCACCGGCTCCGCAGCCAGGCTTCGCCCGAAAAGGTGACATCTCATGCCGACTCGGTCACGCTGACGGCGGCGCTGGTACCCGCACGCGGACCCGCGCGGCGGACGGCAGAGTTGCCAGATGCGCCTCGTTTGGCCGTCGGTGAATGATTGGCCGCTGGCTGGGTAGCCTGCCGCCATCATGATGAACACCGGCGGCCTGCTCGCGGGCCGTTACCAGCTGGACGCCCGCCTTGCGGCAGGCGGCTACGGCGAGGTGTGGCGGGGCACGGACATCGTGCTGGCACGGCCGGTCGCGGTCAAGCTGCTGCAGGCCGGTTACGCCGAGCACGCCGAGGCGCTGGACCGGTTCCGGGCAGAGGCCCGGCACGCCGGAGCCTTGTCACACGCGGGGATCGCGCGCGTCTATGACTACGCCGAGCCTGACCCCCCGAACCCGCCGTTCCTGGTGATGGAGCTGGTGGACGGGCCGTCGCTGTCGGGATTGCTGGCCGGTGGCCCGCTGGATCCTGGCCGGGCCATGGATGTGGTCGCCCAGGCGGCGGCAGGCCTGCACGCCGCGCATCAGGCGGGCCTGGTGCACCGCGATATCAAGCCGGGCAACCTGCTGATCCGGCAGGACGGCATTGTCAAGATCACCGACTTCGGCATCTCGCGCGCGGCAGGTTCCGCCCCGGTCACCAGCACCGGGTTGCTGATGGGCACGGCGGGTTATCTTGCGCCGGAACGGGTCGCGGGCGCCCAGGCTACCCCGGCAAGCGACCTGTATTCGCTGGGCATTGTCGCCTACGAGTGCCTTGCTGGCGCACCGCCCTTCAGCGGCACGGCGGTGGAGGTCGCGCAGGCCCACCGGGATAGCCCGCTGCCGCCGTTGCCGGGGCTCGTGCCGCCCGAGGTGGCCCTGCTGGTCCGCCAGCTCACCCTCAAGGACCCCGCGGCACGCCCGCGAAGCGCTGACGAGGTGGCCCGCCGGGCAGTCCAGCTCCGCGACCGCATAACCAGCCGCGCCAGTGTCCGGCCAGGCCCGGGTGCGCGGCTGAACTCCGGTGCGCAGCCGGATTCCGGCGTCCCGCTGCATTCCGGGTCGCATGGTGCGGCCGCCAGCCAGGACGAGGACCTCACGCTGGACGATGTGCCCGGCCACCGGCGGCTCCGGGCCGCGAAGCTCAGGTCCCGCCGCCGGGCCGTACTGGCCGCCACTGCGGTTGCGGCTGGCGTTATCGGCGTGCTGCTGTCCGGCGTCATCGGCGCCGCACCGCAACCAGGCCCGGCGGCGGTGGCAGCCAGCAAGCCGAGACCCAGCAAGCCGAGACCCAGCTCGGCGGCTGCCAGAATGGTCGACGTCGACGGCAGCTCGCTGGTGGGCGAGCCGGTCGGCGCGGTGCGCCGTCAGCTGCAGCAGCTCGGCCTTGTGGTCCGGGTGCGCTGGCAGCATAGCGAGAAGCAGCGGCCGGGAACCGTACTGTCGGTACGGCCGGGCGGCAGGGTGGCAGTTGGCAGGCTGGTGACCGTCACCGGGGCTATCCAGCTCGGATCTGGCAGCAGCACCGCAAAATCAGACAATAGCCACTGGCCGGACGTGGCACAGGGAACGGGCACAGCGCCGGCTCCCGGCATGGGCGGAGGCACCCCCCCCGGAGCCAGCACATCGCGACCCCCTCCGGGCTCCGGCCCGTCACCAGGACCCAGCCCGGCACCAGGCACCAGCCCGCCGCCCGGCACCAGCCCGCCGCCCGGCACCAGCCCGCCGCCCGGCACCAGCCCGCCGCCCGGCACCAGCCCGCCGCCCGGCACCAGCCCGCCGCCCGGCACC
>DATJZH010000110.1:0-6725 GCA_035499215.1 Streptosporangiaceae bacterium
TACGCCATGACCTGCGGGATCAGGTAAGCCGCGACGGTGACGCCGGCGACCAGGTCACCACGCAGCCAGGAGCGCCGGTAGCCACGCCCGGCCAGTCCCGCGATCATGGCCGATACTACCCCCGCTGCCGTTCCGGGCCGCGGCGCGAGGCCGGCGCCAGGGCCCCGGTCACCGCGGCGGCAGCCAGGTGACCGTCCTGCGCCGGCGCGTCACCCAGCTCATCACCGCGCGAGGTTCAGCCTCTCGGCCACGCCAGGCCGGCCGCGGCCGGATCGCCCCGTGCTCAAGGCGCCCGCATGCGGGTACTCCGTCCTCTGGACCTCATGCCCTGCGGGATGTCAGGTTGACTACAGGAAGTTCTGACAGAGGAGGATGTCATGGCCAAGCCGATGCGTCGCCCCGTGATGTTCCCGGACTTGCTCGACTCACCCTGGACGGCGCTGCTGCCGTTCACGGCGAGCCAGACGTTCCGGGTGGAGGACTTCGTCAAGGACGACCGCTATGTGATCCGGGCTGAGCTGCCCGGCCTGGACCCGGAGAAGGACATCGAGGTCACCGTCGACGGCAGGACGCTGACGATTCATGCCGAGCGTCGTCAGGAGGCCAGGGAAGGCCACCGCTCAGAGTTCCGTTACGGCTCGCTCACCCGCTCGGTCACGCTTCCCGCCAGCGTCAACGCGGACGACGTCACCGCCCGCTACGACAAGGGGATTCTCGAGGTCAGTGTCCCGGTGCCGGAGGCAAAGGCGGAAGGCAGCCGGGTCGCCATCGAGAAGGCGGACTGACTCACGGGAGCGGCCCGCCGGGACCCTGGCGAGGTGGGTTCGGTGCCGAGGACGCGGTTCCCGCGGTCCGGGCGGCGGGGCGCGAATCGGTACGGGCGGCTCAGCGGGGCCAGGGCCCGGTTGCCCGGCGCGGCCGGACGGCGGGTCCGGGCGGCGTGAGACTTCTGGCGTGTGGCGGGATTGCCGGGCCGGCCCTGTTCACGACCGCGTGGGTGGCCAGCTCGCTGCGTCAGACCGGCTTCGCCGCGGCCAGCGTGCAGCTGAGCGGGCTGGCCGCGATGGATGCCCGGGATCCGCAGATCATGATGGCCGGGTTCGTCGGGCTGGGAGCCTGCTCGATTGCGTTCAGCGCCGCTCTTGGCCGGGTTGCCGCGCCCGGCCCGGCGGGCCCATGGCTGGTCAGGTCCGCGGGGGCGGCGACGATCGCCGCGGGCCTGTTCCGGCGCGATCACATGCTCGTGACGGGGCCGGGCTTCGCCGGGGAGTCGTGGCACAACCAGGTACATGATGTGGTCAGCGATGCCGCGTACGCGGCCATGATCGCGGCGCCCCTCGTGCTGGCACGGCGCTTCCGCGGCGACCAGGACTGGGCAGCCCTGTGCCGTCCGCTCCAGGTTCTCGCCCTGGTCAGCGGTTCGGCTCTGGCGCTCTTCGCGTCCCGGGCCGCGGTGCCGTGGAACGGGGTGGTGCAGCGAGCTGCGGTGACGCTGGCTCTCGCCGCCGAGATGCTCGTGGCGGCACGGATGCTCACCCTGCCGCCGGTCTGCGGTGCCGGACCCGGCGCCAGCCGCCGGCCCGGTTGTCGGCGACAATGTGCCCGGACATGGCGGTGAGAGCGGCCGCGTCGATGGTTTCGCCCTGCCGGACGGCTACGGTGCGGGCGGCCTTGTTATCGTGGCCGGAGGTGATGATCCGGTGTGGATCGGGCACCATGGCGCCGTCGCAGCGGCATACGTTGACGTGGTCCCTGGCCGCCAGCAGCGCGCAGATACTGCCCGGCAAAACGAAATATGGCAGCCGGCTGGTGCGCTAGATGATCTCGGCCACATCCAGGTCGGCGGCATGGGCCAGCGCTGTCGCGGCGGACCATTCAGCTGTCACGGGCAAGCATGCGCACGTGCGAATGGAGCCAGCGATGACCAGCGGCGTTCCGCCTGGCCCTGAAGCCCGACCGGATCTCATCGCTGCGGCCCCGACCGACGGCGCGACGCAGGCGCGCACCGCGAGCGGCGAGCTGCGCACCTATCTCGGGATTGCCCCGGGCGCGGGGAAGACCTACGCGATGCTGCGGGACGGACGCGCCCAGCGACGCTGCGGCGTCGACGCGGTCGTCGCCTACTGGGAGCGCCACGGGCGGACGGCGACCGCGGCTCAGCTCGGCGATCTCGAGGTGCTTCCCGCCCGCCCGGTCACCTACCGGGGCGCAAGCTTTGCCGAGCTGGACGTCACCGCGGTTCTCGACCGTCGCCCGGAACTGGCCCTGGTCGACGAGCTCGCCCACCCGAATCTGCCCGGCGAGCGGCACGCGAAGCGCTGGCAAGACGTCAGCGAGCTGCTCGCTCACGGCATCGACGTCTGCACGACCGTCAACGTCGCCAATGTCGAATCGCTGGGCAGGCTCGTCTCACGGATCACCGGCGCGCGCCCGGCCGAGCCGGTGCCGGATGCGTTCCTGCGAGCCGGCCAGATCAGGCTCGTCGATCTTGCGCCTGCGGCGCTCCGTCGCCGGCTGGCCCAGGGCCTGGTCTTCCCCGAAGACCGGGTAGATGCGGCGCTGTCGAGCTACTTCCGTTTTGCGAATCTCGCCGCACTGCAGGAGCTCGCGCAGCTGTGGCTGGATGACTCAGTTCCCGATCCAGCCGCGGCGTTCCTGGCTGCCCGCGGCGTCCCCGAGCCGGTACAGGCCACGGTCATCATGGTCGGCCTGGCGGGGTCGTCCGCCGACGAATGGCTCATCCGCTACGCCGCCTGTCTGGCCGGGCTTTCCGACGCCAGGATCCAGGGGGTGCACGTCCGGGCCCTGGACAACCTCGACCGGCCTGCGAGGGCGCGGCTCGATGAGGACCGGCAGCTGCTGAGAGAACTGCACGGGACCTTTCTCGAGGTCAAGGCCAGCGACACCGCTGCCGGGCTGATCCGGGCTGCGCGCAGGGCCGCCGCCTGCCAGCTGGTGATCGGGTCACGCCGGCGCTCGCGCTGGTCGCGGCTCCTGAACGGATCCACGGTGACAGACCAGGTGCTTCGCGCGGCTGGCGGCCTCTCCGTCCAGGTGGTGAACGTGGGGCAGCCGGGCAGGATCAGCGGCGAGCCGCGTCGCCCCGGGTGATGACGGGGAGCATCGCCGCCGGGGCTGAAGCCCGCCCGAGATCGGAAGCCTGCCGGAGCGACGATGCGGGATGGTGCCGTTCCGGCCGGCCGCCGGCTGGCTGCGGAGCCGGGATCGGGTGACTGCATGCGATGCTGGGGATCACGCCGTGATGGCCGTCGGCGGCCGAGTGCCGCCGGCGTCAACGGCAGGGCGGAAGGGGAAAGCCGGATGAGCAGCCTGCACTGCGATATCAGCGTCCCGGGGCGGCCCGAGGTGTGCGAGGTGTCCGCCGGGATCTACTCCTACGTCCAGCCTGACGGCACCTGGTGGATCAACAACACCGGCTTCCTCGTCGGCCCGCAGGCAGTCATCAGCATCGACTCCTGCGCCACCGAGCGCCGAACCCGTGCCTACCAGGACGCCATCGCGGCGGTGACCCCGGCGCCAGTGCGCACCGTGGTCAACACCCACCATCACGGCGACCATACCTTCGGGAACTGCATGTTCCCCGCCGCGGCGATCGTCGCTCACGAGCGCGCGCGCGCCGAGGCCATTGCGTTCGGCCCGCCGCGGGAGCTGCCGTTCTGGGACTGCCCCGACTGGGGCGAGCTGGCCCTCGACCCGCCGTTCATCACCTTCACCGACGAGATAGCCCTGCATACCGGCGACCTGCGCGCGCAGGTCAGCCATGTCGGCACTGCCGCGCACACCACCAATGACTCGATCATCTGGATCCCTGAGCGCTCGGTGCTGTTCTGCGGTGACCTGATCTTCAACGGCTGCACGCCGTTCCTGCTCATGGGCTCGGTCGCCGGCGCCGTCGACGTCCTCGAGCGGGTCGTGCTGCCCCTCGGCGCGCGGATCATCGTGCCCGGCCACGGCCCTGTCTTCGAAGGCCACGGGCCCATCGACGTCACCCTGGACTACCTCAGATTCGTGCTCGACGTAGCCGCGCGATGCCGGGATGCGGGACTGCCCCCTCTTCAGGCCGCCAGGGACACCGACCTCGGCCGGTTCGCCGGCTGGCCCGACGCCGAGCGGATCGTCGGCAACCTGCACCGTGCCTGCGCTGAACTCGGCGGCGCCCCGCCCGGCGCGCCCATCGACATCGATGCCGCGCTCGGCGACATGGTTGCCTACAACGGCGGAGCCCCGCTCACCTGCATGGCGTGAACTCCAGCGGGGGCGCAGCGCCGGCCTGCTTGCGCTGCCCCGGGTGACCGCAGGACAGCTGCCTGCCGGGCACGGCGGGTCTCGTTCGCTCGCCAGCGCGAGGTCGGCGGCGGGCCAGCCGGTGTGGTCGCCGGCGCCCTTCTACCGCTGGTGGCCCACGGGCTGAGCCCGCTGCGGCGATCGCGGCAGCGATCAGGGTCCGCCGGCCGCGCCCCTTGGCTCGCGGCCGGCCCGCGCAGACAGGTGGGCTGCGAGCAGCGACGCCTTGAGCTGCGTGTACTCCTCGGCGGACAGCATGCCGTTGGCGTGCAGCTGTGCGAGCCGGTCCAGCCGGTCGGCGATCTGAGCCGCGTCGCGCTCCCTGATGTCCGTTGCCTTGGCAAGCGCCAGGCCGGTGCGGCGGATCTCGAAGGCGAGGGCGCAATAGATGACGCCCGTCACCACTGCCCACAGGCCGATGATCGTGATCAGTAGCGTGAGGGCTGCCTCGGGCCGGCGCATCGCCCAGATCCCGAGCAGCAGCTCGATCACGCCGAGCGAGAAAGTGAAACCCCAGTGTGGCAGCTCACGGCGGCGGGAGAGGGAGGTGACGATGTGGAAGCTGCCGGACACGGCAAGCCATGCGCCGACGAAGAAAGCCAGGACGAGCAGGGACGGGCCGGGCCAGGCGACGAGGACGACACCGGCGATGACGCCGGCGACCCCCGCGACGACTTGCTCGCCCGACGTCCTCCCCGCGTACGCGGGACTGAAGGCGAGCGCGATCCCGCGGATGATGAAGATCAGGCCCGTGGCGATGACCAGGGCGTGCACGGTCCAGTCGACGGCCAGGACCGCGAGTCCCAGCCCGATTGACACCAGGCCCGTCAGGAGCGGTATCCACCAGAAGTGCCTGAGCTGATCTCCAAGTTCGCGCAGCGGCGAGTGTGCGCCGTCGGCGAGCCTAGTGCTTTGGCTCATCGGATCACCCCTTGCAGCGTGGCGGCCCTCGTGGTCGGTCCGCCGACGGTACCCACCCTGCACAATTCCCTGCGGTCATGCAGGTCAGCCTGTTTTCGTGTCCGGCCGGGACCGGAACATCCCGTCACCCCGATGCGCGCAGGCCGGGCCGGCTGCCGTTGCATGATCCTGATCATGCCCGACGAGCCGGTTCCTTACCCGGCCTGATCAGCATCTCCCGCCTCCAGGCCGACGCGCAGCGCAGCGGCGGAGCGGCCGCGGACGCCAGGACTGGCTTACCCGCCTTCGGCAGCTGCCCTGCAGCGCCCTGGAACAGCATCGCAGCAGCGCCCGAAGCGGGCTGCCACTGCCGCTTCCCCGCGCGTTCGCGCAGCGCCCGTCGATCCCGGCTGGTTACCGAAGTCCCTGCCAACCATGACATACGGCCATGATGAGCCTGGCGGCCGAGCGCGACACTGATCGCGCGGGAGTGTGGAGTACCCCCGGCCACGGATCACGAGAGGGGGAGCAGACATGACACGCAGCGATATCCACCGTGACGCCATGCTCCGCCACCTGGGCGTTAAATACTATGAGTCCCTGCACGGCCAGGCCACCGCGGCTGATGTGTCCAGGGCGCTCGATTCCGTCGAGGACCACGCGCGGGACCACTTAAGGGAGCGGGCCGGTGCGCGGGCCGCGGGGGCGCCTGAGTCCGTCGGCCCGCGGGCCCGCGGCGAGGGGAAGCTGCGCCAGGGGCGGTGGCACCGCCGGGTCGGGGACGTGATGACGAGGTCGGTGGTGACTGCTGACCGGCTCACCCCCTACAAGGCGATCGCCGTCCTGCTGGCCGAGCACAAGATCAGCGCCGTGCCGGTGCTGGCCTTGGGCCGCCATGTCGCCGGGGTGGTGTCCGAGGCCGACCTGCTCAGCGTGCAGGACAAGCGCGCGCGCGAGGCCCAGCTTGAATCGGGCGGCCACTTGCACTGGCACGCCGCCGACAAGAAGCACCCGGGCCTGACGGCGGGCGAGCTGATGACATCGCCGGCCGTCACGATCCACCCGGACGCGACGCTGCCGGCCGCCGCGAGGCTGATGAACAGCCGGCATATCAAGCGGCTGCCGGTGGTCGAGGCGGGCACGGTGATCGGCGGCGGCGTCGGCGGCAGGCTGATCGGGATCGTGAGCCGCTGTGACCTGCTGAGCGTCTTCCTCCGGCCGGACGAGGACATCGCCGGGGAGGTCGGCGAGATGCTCGCCCAGATCCTGCACGCGGACCCGGCCAAGGTCACAGCACGAGTGCGCAACGGCGTCGTGACCCTGGCAGGCCAGCTCGGGTCTGCCGAGCAGCGTGACCTGATCCGGGTAGCGGCCCGGCTGACCTGGGACATTGACGGCGTGGTGGACGTGGTGAACAAGCTCGTCGCCGACCGGCCGGTAACGCCGCCGCCCGGCCCGGCGGCCGGCCTGCCGTACGGCAAGCTGCCCCGGCCAGAGGACTTCGTCGCCAGCGCCTACGA
>DATJZH010000111.1:0-2350 GCA_035499215.1 Streptosporangiaceae bacterium
TGCGATCCTGGCCGACATCGCGGACATATTCGGGCAGCGAGCCGCCGCCGACGCGGCTCTTCGCACGGCGATGGCCGCGCGCAGCCGGCCCGGCTATGCCTTGCGGGCGCTGCTCGGCGACGAGCAGGCTCGCGCCACCGCAGCCGAGGCGGTCTGGGCCCTGGCCGCCACCAGCCGGGCTGTCCCGCTGGTCCTGACCGCACCGGCACCCGGCAGGTGGCTGACGGCGGCAGCCCGGCAGGCCGGGTCGGATCCGGGGCCGCCGGATACCGGCCAGGCGGAGACCGCCGCAATGTACTGTGCGGACTTCCTGCGGACGTTCGCCGGCGCGGGTGTCGATGGCCTGCTCCTGGATGAGGGCCGGGTGCCCGCGGCCGAGCTGATCCCCCCCGAGGCATACCGCCCGGTACTGAACGTCGCTGACCACTACGAGTGGCCGGTACTGATCCGCGCCGAGGCGGCCGCGGCCTGGCCGCACGGGAACGTCACGGGCGTCGCGGCCTGGCTCGGATCGGCCGCGCCTGCCGGGCCATCCGGCCGATGGGGCATCGTGGCGGGCGCGGACTTCTGGGATGGCACCGGCCCACCCGCGGAGGCCGACCTCGTGCTCGCGGCCGTCCCGGCCGAGGCCGACCCGGAAGCCGTGATGGAACGGGTCCGCGCCCTGTCCTGACCGGCCGCCGCCTGGCGGTCCGGACGTCTATCCGTTAGGTATGAGTGCGCAAGAATCCAGGTTCCGGCGGCGATGATGTACCTCAACAGCAGGCGACGTACTATCCGTCGATGGACACGTCAGATCCGTCCGGCGCCGAGAGCGCTTCGGACGTCTCGGGCGCGCTTGCCCCCCGCGCCGCTGAGATATCCGCGGACATCTACCAGCTGATCGTGCGGGACATCCCGCAGCTACGTGACGACAAGCGGGTCCTAACGTTACTGGAGGCCAGCGTCGGCGAGAACGTGGCCACCATGTTGCACGTAATCCAGCACGGCATCGACCTGGAGAAGGTACATGCCCCGGCGGCCGCGGAGGAGTACGCCCGCCGGCTAGCGCAACGCGGTGTGCCCGTTGCCGCGCTGCTGCGTGCCTACCGCATCGGATCCGCCCGATTCCAGGACTGGTGCCTGCAGGAACTCGGGCGGCGGACCGGCAACGCGCCGGTCATCAGCACGGCCGGGCTCCGCATCGCCGGCATCACGGCTTCTTACATCGACAAAGTGTCAGAAGAGGTGGTGTCCGCCTACGAATCGGAGAAGGAGAACTGGCTCCGGAACCTGAGCGTGGCTAGAGCGGCCCGCGTCCGGGCCCTGCTAAGGAACGAGCCGGTGGACGTGGATTCCTCCGAAGCCATCCTGGGCTACCGGCTCAGGCAGCACCACCTCGGCGTGGTGACCTGGATCACCGGGGCGGCGGCAGGCGGCGATGCCCTCGGGCGGCTGGAGCACGCGACCGCGGAGGTGGCGGCCCGGGCGGAGTGTGACGGCCGGCCGATATTCGTCCCGCAGGACGAATCCAGCGCGTGGGCCTGGCTCCCGCTCGGCGGCCGGCATGATGTCGCTATCCGGGGCGCGGCCGCCGGGAACACGGCGGGCAGTGTCAGGATACGGTTCGCTTTCGGTACGCCCGCGCCCGGAGTGGCAGGTTTCCGGCGTACCCACCGGCAGGCGCTGAGCGCTCAGGCCGTCGCGCTGGCCGCCGGGCCAACAGGCCAGCGTGTAACCAGCTTCGGCGCGGTCGCGCCGCTGGCCCTGATGGCGGGCTCGATAGAGCTTCTGCAGGACTGGGTCACCGAAACCCTGGGAGGGCTGGCGGACAACGACGACAACAATGCCCGGCTGCGGGAAACGCTGCGCGTCTTCCTACAGGAAAACGGCAGCTACAAGGCCACCGCCGAACGCCTGACGCTGCACAAGAACACGGTCCAGTACCGTATACGCAAAGCCGAGGAGAACCTCGGTCAGCCTCTGGGCGACGACCGCCTGCACGTCGAACTGGCCCTGCTGGCCAGCCAATGGCTGGGCGCGGCCGTCCTGCGGCCGACGGCTGAATCCAGCACACAGCCACCACGGCCGGACAGATCCTGACGAACACCCGATTCCGGGAATTCAGCGACCACCGCGACCCCGGCCAGCCGGCCCACCTCAGGAGAATCATCCCGGCCCGGGGATAATCGCCTGCCACCAGGGCGCATCAAGTCACGCTGGCGCATCACCGGCCAGAAGATCTTCATCACCTTCGGTGAACATGACCTGGCCGGCAACGTCATTCATCTGGTCCTGGCCAGGGTTCCCGGCGTGCCCCCAGGGACGAAGTGCATCTCGTGTTTCATCGTGCCCAAGTACCTAGTCGATG
>DATJZH010000112.1:0-2085 GCA_035499215.1 Streptosporangiaceae bacterium
GCTGGCCGGCCGGATCGACGCGGCGTTCCTGGCCGAGGCCGGCTGGGACGCCGGGACCTGGGTGCTGACGCTGCCGGCTGAGCATCCGCTGCTGGGCCGGACGTTCTGCCGCGCGCCGGGCTGCCAGACCACCTGCGCCGCAGCGACGCGCGTGTGCCTGGACTGCCAGCGCCGGCTCGCCGCGGCCGGGCTGGACCTGGAGGATGTCGCGTTGCTGCCGCCGCCGCAAGGCAAGCGCTGGCTCGGCGCCGGCGACGGCACGTGCAAGGTCCCCGGGTGCCCTCGCCCGTGGGTGACGTCCGGTCAGCCGCTGTGCCCTGAGCATCTGGGCCAGCAGGAGCGGCTCGGCGTCAGCACCGCTGACTTCACTGCCCGAGCTGACGCCGTCGCGCTGCCCTCCCATGGCACCTGCGCGGCGGCATCGTGCCCGCGTCAGCTCCCCGGGCACGGTGCCGTCTACTGCGACGCGCATCTGCAGCGGCTGCGCGTCCTGCGCCGCGCCGGCCAGCTCCCTTATGAGGCGGCGTGGCGGGTGACCGAGCCGCCGGTTCCGCGCGCGGGGCAGGTCAGCCTCGCGGGGCTGAAGCCGGCGGCCGCCGTCGAGGTGCTGTTCGGGCTGCAGCAGCGCACCCGGCAGGGCGTCAAGACCTATTGCGCGATCTTGCGGGCGGTCGCCAATGACGCGCGCACCCAGCAGGTGCCGTCCCTGGCGGAGCTTGACATCCTGGCCGTCCGCGGCCAGGGCTATGCCAGCGTCGTGCACACGCTGATCACGCACGCCCGCCGCGGCGTCTCCGACCCGGGCACCGAGATCGCCAAGGACACCTGGGACATGGCGCTGTTCGGGCACCGCGGCAACCTGTCGTTCACCGCGATCACCCAGCCGTGGCTCCGTGAGACCGCCAAGATCTGGGCGCTGGCTGATCTTCCCCGCCGCCGCGGGCGCAGCGGCGGGGACAAGACCCGGCACTACCTGTCGAGCCTGGCCTTCCTGTCAGGCAGCCTGCGGCAGCGCGCTGATCACGGCGAGGATCCGGCGGCGCTGGGACGCCCGGACATGGAGCTTTTCCTCAACCGCCTCGGCTACCTTTATGCCGCCGGCGAGATCAGCGAGCTCACCCGGGTGCTGGGCTGCCGCGAGGTCCGCAAGCTGCTGACCTCGGCGCGGCAGCTAGGCGCGACCAGGCCCGGCGGCCCGGCCGCCGGGCTCAGCGACCAGTTCTCCCTCCACCCCAGCGACATGCCCGATGAACCTGAGCACGGCGAACCCGGCCGGGACCTGCCGCCGGAGATCCTGCAGCAGATCTGCAGCCAGCTCGGCACCCTCGCCTCACCTCATATCCGCACCGCGATCGAGATCCTCATCGACACCGGCCGCCGCCCCGACGATGTCGTCGAGCTGCCGCTGGACTGCCTGGCCAGCGACCCCGGCGGTGCAGCCGTCCTGGTCTACGACAACCACAAGGCGCACCGCCTCGGGCGGCGGCTGCCCATCAGCTCAGCCACAGCTGAACTGATCCGCGCCCAGCAGCAGCGTGTCCGCGACCAGTTCCCCGGCACCCCGGCCAGCGAGCTGAAGCTGCTGCCCACCAGCTGGGCCAACCGGGACGGCCGCCGCCCGCTGACCGTCTCGGCACTGTCCACCGCGCACCGCGACTGGCTCACCTCGCTCGGACCGCTGCTGCTGGACGGCGGCGGCGAATTCGGCAAGGGCCGCGCTGTCCCGTACTCCTACCGGCACACCTACGCCCAAAGGCACGCCGATGCGGGCGTCCCGATCGACGTCCTCGCCGAGCTGCTCGACCATCGCAACCTCAACGTCACCCGCGGCTACTACCGCGTCGGCGAAGACCGCCGCCGCGGTGCCGTCGACAAGGTCACCGCGATGCAATTCGACCGGCGCGGCAACCGGATCTGGCGTGACACCCGCGCGCTGCTGGACGACGAGCACGCCCGCTACGCGGTCGGCTCCGTCGCCGTCCCCTACGGCACCTGCACCGAGCCGTCCAACGTCGCCGCCGGCGGCACCGACTGCCCGGTCCGGTTCCGCTGCGCCGGCTGCGACCACTTCCGCACCGACGTGTC
>DATJZH010000113.1:0-5026 GCA_035499215.1 Streptosporangiaceae bacterium
CCAGGCCCCCGATGTGCTGGAGTCACTGGAGTCCCAGGGCGTGCTAAAGATCCCCGTCGACCTTGGGGGACGGCCCCACCGCTTCCATTCCGCCGTGCCCTTGATCAGGCCGTGGCTTGCCGCCGGGGAGCCAATCTCGCCGATCCGGGTCATGGCCCGTCCTGAGAACTCCTGCCGCCGCCTGGCCGATGGTGACGGCCCGTCGCCGGCGGCGTGGTACTGCTCGGCGTGCGGCTGGTCCACGACGAGTAGAACCAGGTCACCGGCTTCCAGCGGGTCCGCTCAACTGTGCCGATCTTCGCACGGACCGGGCTGGACTGGATGACCGAGCACCAGGCCGGACGGTGGGCGCCCGCGCTGGTCGGCGTCGGCGACATCCGCCTGTCAGGTGTGGCAGACGGGATGATCAGGCCCCGGCCTCAGCCAGCAAACCAGGGCGGCCGGCACGTTAGCGATCATCCCGGAGCCGGGGCGTCCGCCGGAGGCGCCCCCCCGGTGACCGCAGCCCTCTGGTCCGCTGCACTGCTCTCTGCTAGCGTTTGAACCCAGTCGGCGGAGGTGCCGTGGCCAGACGAGTTGTGCTGTTAGCGCTCGGCGGCGTGCTGCTGGTGATCGGCGCACTGGCCGCGATCGCTGGCGGCGCGCTGCTGGCATTGTTCGGGTCGAATGACACCTTGAATTCGGGCGTTCAGTACGTGTCGACGCCGACCCGCGCCCTGGTATCACCGGCTGGCTCGATTCAGGGCGCGTCCGGTGCGCAGACCGTCTTTGGCAGCGTCCGGTTGCGCATCATGGCCACGCCTACCGGGGCCGGGCATCAACTCTTCCTGGGCATCAGCCCGGCCAGCGCGGCGGACCGCTATCTCAGCGGGGTCAGCCACGACGTGGCCAGCGATGTTTCCGTCACGCCGTTTCACCTGACGCTTGCCCGCCACGACGGCACCGCCATACCACCGCCGCCCGGATCTGAGTCGTTCTGGGTGGCCAAGGCGAGCGGTAACCATCCGACCCTGACGTGGACCCTTACATCCGGCTCCTACCGGGTGGTCGCGATGAACACCGACGCTGCCGCCCCGGTGGCCTTCGCCGGAGGGCTGGACCTCACGATCCCGCACTTGTTCGGGGTCGGTATCGGCCTGCTCATCGGCGGCATAGTGCTCATCCTGATAGCGATCGCGCTGATCGTTCTCGGCTTCCGGGCCCGGTCCCGGCCGCAGTCCCGGCCCGTTGCTGGCCTGCCAGCCGGGCCTTAGCCAGACCCGGGCGCCAGCATCGTGGTGATCGTTCACGGCCGCAAGATCGAACTGCCCCTCGCGCGACTTCACGACATCCGCTCCGGACAGTCAGGTGAACCTTGGACCAGACCTGGGCGGCAAGACGTCTACGGGGATCACGGCTCACCGTACGCGCCGCCCGTCCGGAATGCGGCGGCGATCTCCTCACGGCTGGCACCGCCAGACAACAGGACGTGCAGGAGCAGCCGGGCTTTGAGCGGGTCGAGAAATCCAGCGCTGATCAGGCCGCGGCTGAGCAGGTCCTGCTCGGAGCCGGGGAAGCCGTAGGTAGTGGCCAGCACCGATCCGGCGCCGGTCCGGGAGGCGAGGATCACGGGGATCCGTTCTGCCAGGGAGGCGAGGACCGGGACCGTGGCGGCGGGCGCGTGCCCGGCCCCGAACCCGGCGACGACGAGGCCGTCGAAGCGGCCGGCTGCGGCACGAAGGGATTCACCGTCGTCGCCGAGGGTGAGGACGATCAGGCCGGTGCGCACCTGCCCGGGCGGGTCGGCCACGGACACCGTGAACCGCCCGGCCGGTCGGGTGAGCAGGCGCGCCTGGCCTTCGACGATCCTCCCGATCGGCCCCGCCGATGGCGACGTAAACGCGGTGACGCTGGTGGCATCGGTCTTGCGGACGTAGCGGGCAGCGTGGATCTCGTCAGCGAACACCACCACGCAGCCCAGATCGCGCATCAGCGGGCTGACCGCCGCCTGCAGGGCCGCGAGAATGTTCGCCGGCCCATCGGGCCCGGCCATCGCGGGGTTGCGCATCGCCCCGGTCACGACGACGGGCTCAGCGCCGGTGTGCAGCAGGTCGAGCAGGAACGCGGTCTCTTCGATCGTGTCGGTGCCCTGGATCACCACGGCGCCGGCCGCGCCTGACGCAGCCTGTTTCCTGACCGCGAAGGCCACGTCGAAGATGTCACCGATGGCCATGGACGCCCCCGGCACCCGCCGGAAGTCGTGCACCCTTATACCAGCGCCGATGCCGGCCAGGCCAGGCACCGTGTCGAGGAGCTGCTGTCCGGTTAGCGCCGGGACGACCCCGCCAGGCTCGCCCGGAGCCCTGGTCATGGCGATGGTGCCGCCGAGGGCGAACACTGCTATCTGGGCGGGATGAGGACGCGAGGCGGCCATTGAGCTTCCTTCGGTAGGCACCGTCGGCGGGGGGTGGCGAGATGGGGTGGCGAGATAGCGTAACCACTCTCACGGACGGACGTCGCGGCCCGGTATGCGCAGGTTGCGCTGCGCCGCAGCTCGCCGCGCACGCGGCCTGACGGTATCGTGACCGGATTCAATGATGAGCGACGTCAAGAGCGCGGGGCCGGGGGCAGTGTCCTGGCCGACGGGAGCAGGCCGGTGAGGATGCGGGTCATCGCGCGGTCGAACAAGGGCTCAGGCTGGGCGGGGTCGCCGCCGGCGGGCCGGTCCGCTAGCGCGGCCGCCAGGTGCGGGTGCTGGCCGGCTGCTGCTGTCTGCAGGAGGTAACCGGCCAGCGAGTCCTGCCACTGGGTGGTGTCCTGGCCGGCTCGCCGCTGGCTGATCTCCGTCTGCGCGAACAGTCGCACGGCGCCGGAGAACAGGCCGATCGTCTCCAGCTTGGCCGGCCCGGTCAGGTCGGCTCCGGCAAGTGCGGCCAGTGCATTCTCGATGAAGGCGACCGCGTTCGGCCCGGGAAGGTTCCCGGTGGCCGGGATGTCGAGCAGCCACGGGTGCCTGTGGTAGATGGCACGGCCCTGATGAGCGAGCCTGAGCAGATCGGCGACTGGCTGCCCCGAACCAGGCTCGTCGTAGGAGAATTCGCCGTAAACCTGTTCGGCCATGAGTTCCACTAGCTCGTCCCTGGTGGCCACGTAGCGGTACAGGGAGGCGGGAGCGGTGCCGATGGCCGCCGCGGCAGAGCGCATGGTCACCGCGCCAAGGCCGCCGGCGTCGGCCAGCTCGACGCCGGCCGACGCGATCTCCGCGCGGCTGTGCTCCGGGGCCGGCCCGCGGGCCGAGCGCTCCGGGCGTGTCCAGATGCTCTGGCCGCGGCCGCTGGCCTTCAGCTCCGCCATTGCGAACACTGTATTCGGTAAGCTAGGCTTCCCATACAGCGAACGTTGATCGCAGTTTCCGTCAGGAGCACAGATGACCGAAGCAGCCGAAGCTGGCCCGTGGGCCAGCACGTGGACGCCGACTCAGTATGCGCGCAACGGCACGGCCGAGATCGCGTACGACAGGCTGGCCGGCTCGGACGGTGACCCGCTGCTGCTGGTCATGGGCCTGGCCGTCTCCAGGTTCTGGTGGCCGGCCGGGCTGTGCCAGGCGTTCGCCGACCGGGGGTTCGCGGTGGCCCGCTACGACCAGCGGGACGCCGGGCAGTCAACACGGATGCCTGATACGGGTGGCAGCAATCCGTTCGTCGCGGTGGCCCGCAAGCGAGGCGCCTACTCCTCCGAGGACATGACCGACGACGCGGTCGCCGTGCTGGACGAGCTCGGCTGGGAACGGGCGCACATTTTCGG
Source organism: Streptosporangiaceae bacterium (assembly GCA_035499215.1). Lineage (GTDB taxonomy): Bacteria > Actinomycetota > Actinomycetes > Streptosporangiales > Streptosporangiaceae > DATJZH01. Next base: position 3,784 of record DATJZH010000113.1, read on the forward strand.
CGCCTCGCTCGGCGGGATCATTGCCCAGCGCATCGCGCTCCGCCACCCCGGCCGGGTCCTCAGCGTCGTGTCGGCAATGGGCATGCCCAGCGACGCGGTGGGAATCAAAGGTAGCCGCTACGTGCGCTTCGGCACGCTGGCCAGGCTCGCCCGGGCTAAGTTCCCCGAAGGCCGGGAAGGAGATATCGAGTTCTCGTTCATGCTAGCCCGCGAAATCGCCTCTCCCGTCTACCCGTTCGATGAGGACGCCGCGCGGGAGCGGATCGAGCGCGAGGCCGACAGCGGCCCCCGGGACACGAAGGCGCAGAGCAGGCAGGCCGGCGCCCCGTGGCACGGCCCGAAGCTGCGCGAGCTGCGCAAGCCCGTCCTCGTCCTGCACGGCGACCGAGACCCTGTCCTGCGCGTCAGCGCCGCCCGCGCCACCGCCAAAGCCGTTGACAACGCCCGCCTGGTGGTCTTCCCGGGTGTCGGCCACGACCTTCCCGCGCCGCTGTGGCCGACCATCGCCGACGAGGTCCGCCAGCTCGCCGACCGGGCGCGTTCCTCGTCAGGCTGAGCTCGCGTCCGGCGGCTTCATGACGGAGCATCATGATCTCCGCGGTCTTGGACGCCTCGCTGCGGCCGAGCAGCACCAGCCAGCCGAAGACCCTGATCATGATCAGATAGAGCAGGCGAGGGGACACGGGCCGCGATCTTGCCGCAACCCGCTCATCCGGCCGAACCGCAGGCCCCGACCTTACCGGGAAACACCGTCACTCCCGCAGGCGCGCGAGAAGGGGGGTGTGAGTCAATTTTGTGGTGACTGGCCGGTAGCTTGACTGGTCTGCTGGTCAGGCGGTGCGCGTCTGAGTGTCCGGGTTGGTGCAGATGGCTTCCCATGTGCTGCTGGCTTCCTTGCAGCGGAGGGCGATGATCGAGTCGGCTCCCGCGACGGTCCAGTGCATGCCGGACTGCTTGAGCCGTTGGCCGATGACGGTCTTGCAGCTGGCCTCGACGACGCCGGAGCCGGCGAACAGGCCTCGTGAGCGGAACCAGTGGCAGCGCATGCGGGGGGCGTTGCTGGGGAAGTAGCCGAGTTCCCTTTCGACTTCGTTTTTCTTCACGCCTTCCAGGGGGTACTTGCGGACGGCTGCCTCGATGCCGTCGATGTAGCCGTAGCCGGGGTCCTCCAGGCGGGCGGCAAGCCATTCGTCCCTGCGGTCGGGCAGCATGAACTCCAGGGACCTGGTCAGGCTGTGGAGGT
>DATJZH010000114.1:0-7834 GCA_035499215.1 Streptosporangiaceae bacterium
AGACTGTCCTGCGGCTGCCAGTTACCTGGGCTCGGGTTCATTCTCGTGGCGGCCGGTGAGCAGGTCCTGAATCCGGATTTTCGCGCGGATCACCGGCAGCCGCAGGCGCTGTTCCCGGCGGTTGGCCCTGGCGAGCTTCCGGGGCTTTTCCCGGTACCGCCAGCGGGCCCACGGTGACCCGGGCCGGGCAAGCCGGATGGCCCCGGGGATGAAGAGCGGCGGCACGAACAGGCCGAAAAGCCCGGTCCAGATCTTGCCTTTCAGCAGCGTGATCGCGGCAAGCACGAACAGCAGGGCCACGATCAGGGTGAGCGTCACGACCGCGCCGGGGCTGCCAGGGAGCTCGTGATAGTCGGCCACGCTCTTCACCCCGACCGGCGTGGCCCCGATCAGCAGCAGCGCCGTTACCCCGGCGGCGACGAACACCGCGTCGATCGAGAGCCGTCCCTCGTTGCTCCAGTACACGTCGCGCAGGTGCAGTATGAGCGCGAACTCATCGAGCACCAGGGCGGTGCCGAGGCCGAACAACGCGGCCGGCCCGGACCGCCAGGCCAGTGAGTGCTGCGGCGCCGCGAGCTGGGCGACGCCGCCGATTCCCATGAACACCACGCCGAAGACCATGTGGTGAACATGCACGGTGCCCGCCGTGACGTTGCGCGGCCACCAGCGTACCTGTGCGCGGATCAGACGCGCAGAGATACGAATAAAGCCAAATCCGGCCACAAATGTCACGAAAAAACAGAACAGCGGCAGCCGCCCGGTATCCATGATCTGCGCTTGGAACCAGCCGGACATGGCAACCCCTACCTCGCGGCCCGCCACGGAACTCCCCGGTGGCGGGCGGGCGGCACCACCCAAGTCTTGCCTGCGGGAAACTACCCCGCTACCGCACTGCCGCAATGATCAGGCCTGCCGCAGCCGCTCGGCGCCGGACAGGCTGCCGCGGGCGATCGGTGTACCCGCCGGGGCGGCGGGCTGAGCGCGCGCACGGCGTGCCCGCTGCCGCTACCGGCGCGGCGGGTGCGGATAGTCCGGCGAACGGTGCTGGAAGGAAAGTATGCGCGGGTTACGGATCACGCCGTGGCGGATCTCGATGGCCCGCCGGATGGTCTGGCTCGCCTGCCATGCCTGCGGGCCGCCGAGCACCGAGCGCAGGTGCGGCAGCAGCGCCTCGCTGATCTCCCAGGTGGCGGAGTCCCAGAGGTAAGACGGGCTGTGGTCCACGCCGTAGTAGCGGACGTTACTGCCCACTGTCAGCATCGGCGCTGCGAAGGATGTCGGCCGTGCCCAGCTGAAGCCCATGCCCTCGTCGCACGACACGTCGACGATGAGGCTGCCCGGCGCAAAGGGCTTCAGCTCGTCGCTGGTGACGAACATCAGCGGGGCATCGGTATCCTGCAGGACGCAGTTGACCACGATGTCATGCTCGGCCAGGAAGGCCGCCAGCGGCACGGGGCCGGCTTCCCCGAACGCGTGGCAGCGGGTCGTGTCGCCGACGTCGCGCCCGAAATGCACCATTCGCACCGAATGGATGGGCGAGGCGACCGCGTTGACGTCACGGTGGGTCAGGACGGTGACGTCATTCACGCCGTGCGCGCTGAGTGCAGTCACCGCGCCCCGGCCAGTAGCCCCGAAGCTGATGACCGCAGCTCGCAGCCGGCGGCCATACTCGCCCGTCGCCCCGATGAGCTCCAGCGCGTGCAGCACCGAGCAGTAGCCGGCCAGCTCGTTGTTCTTGTGAAAGACGTGCAGGCTGAACGAGCCGTCGCCGGACCAGTGGTTCATCGCCTCGAAGGCGATCAGCGTGAGCCGCTTGTCGATGCTCAGCTGAGTGATCTCCGGATCCTGGACGCAATGCGGCCAGCCCCACAGCACCTGGCCCTCGGTCATCTGGGCCAGGTCCCCTGGCTGCGGTTTGGGCAGCAGGATGACATCGCACTGCGCGACAAGCTGCGCGCGGGTGCGCAGCCCAGCGACCCACGGCGCCAGCTCCTCGTCGGGCACGCCGAAATGCCCGCCGTACCCGCGCTCGAGGTAGATGCGCTCGCGCAGGTCAGGCTCGATCCGCTCGATGTGCAGCGGATGGACGGCGAGGCGGCGCTCGTTTTCCTTACCTGACCGCGCGATGATTCCGACGCTGAGCTGCTGATCCACCGGTGCTCCCTTGCTCGGCTCCTGTGTAGCACAGCCGTCCGTGGCCGCCTGGCACGCTGAGCCGATCGGCCGGGCCGATCAGCCGGGCGGATCAGCGTGCCAGGCGGCGTGCTGGGCAGGCGGGCCGGCCCGTTTGGCTGCCTGGTGTTTCTGGCCGGCTTCCGGCCGGCCAGGATGATCCCTGGCGGGCCCCGGCTGACCCGGGCTGGCCGGGAGGCAGCCCGCGCGGGCACAGGCGGGAGCGGGCAATGGCACGGGACCGGCAGCGGAACCTGCTGCGCGAACCCGGCCCGGCGCGCGTCACGAACATCGAGCTGTTCTTCGACCTGGTCTATGTCTTCGCCGTCACGCAGCTGTCGGAATACCTGCTGCGCAATCTGACGCCGGCCGGCGCGCTGCGGACCGGCCTTCTCCTCACGATGGTCTGGCTGCTGTGGGCTTACGCCACGTGGGTGACGAACTGGCTCGACCCCGACCGGATCGCCGTCCGGCTGATGCTGCTCGGCCTGATGCTGATCAGCCTGGTGATGTCGGCCGCGCTGCCGGACGCGTTCGGCCCGGGCGGCCTGCTGGTCGGCGGCGCCTACGCGGCCATGCAGATCGGCCGCAGCACGTTCGCCGTCGCCGGGCTGCAGGGTCAGCAGCTGCAGCGGAACTTTCAGCGGATCCTGGCCTGGTGTGTGCTCAGCGGGGCCCTCGCCGTGTGCGGCGGTCTTGCGACCGGCGCGGCGCGGGAGCTGCTGTGGCTCGGTGCCGTCGGTGTTGACCTGCTCGGCGGCGTGGCCGGTTTCTACACCCCTGGCCTGGGCCGGTCCCGCACTCAGGAATGGGATATCGAGGGCGGCCATTTCGCCGAGCGGTGCCAGGCATTCATCCTGATCGCGCTCGGCGAGTCCATCGTGGTGATCGGCGCCACGCTGGCCGGCCTGCTGTCGGGCCCCGTTGCCCTGCACGGCAGGCCGGCGGCCGGGTACGTTGCTGCATTCCTCGCGGCATTCGCCGGCAGTGCCGGGCTGTGGTGGATCTACTTCGACCGCAGCGCCGAGGAGAGCGCGCGGGTTATCGCCGAGTCAGCCGACCCCGGGCGGCTTGGCCGGTCGGCGTATCACCTCATTCATCCGGTCATGGTCGCCGGGATCATCGTCGACGCGACGGCCGACAAGGTCCTGCTGTCCAGCCCGGCGGCACCGGCCTCGTCGATCGCGTGGCTGCTGCTCGGCGGCACCGGCCTGTACATCGCGGGGCATGCGGCGTTCAAGGCGGTCGTCTGGCGGACCGTGTCCTGGCCGCGGATCGCCGCGCTGGCCGTCCTCGCGCTGCTCGCCCTGGCGGCGCCGCACGTCAGCGCGCTCGTGCTCGCCATCTGCGCCGCGGCCGTGGTGGCGGCGGTCGGCGCCGCGGACTATGTCGGCCGGCCCGGCCGCCGCGCCAGCTCGGCTGGGACCATGGACTCATGACCGGCGGCGGCTATCTCCTGGACAACCAGCAGGCTGCGGCGGGGACGCGCCTTGCCGCGTTGTCGGTGCTCTTTGATCCGTGGACGCTGCGGCACATCGAGGACCTGGGCATCGCCCCAGGCTGGCGGTGCTGGGAGGTGGGAGCAGGCGGCCCGTCGGTGCCGCGCTGGCTGGCCGCGCGCGCCGGGCCGTCCGGGCGCGTGCTGGCCACTGATATCGACACCACCTGGATCGCGGAAACGGCAGCCGGCGCGGGCACTTCCGGCAGCGTCGAGGTCCGCCGCCACGACATCGCTGCCGACGAGCCGCCGGCCGAGATATTCGACCTGGTCCATGCCCGGCTGGTGCTGGTGCACGTCGCGGACCGCGACCGGGCGCTGTGCTCGATGATCAGTGTGCTGGAGCCGGGCGGCTGGCTGCTGCTCGAGGACGCCGACCCAGCCCTGCAGCCGCTGATCTGCCCGGACGACTACGGCCCTGAGCAGCGACTGGCCAACAAGCTCCGGTCCGGCTTCCGCCAGCTGATGGCGCAGCGCGGCGCCGACCTCGGCTACGGGCGCAGGCTGCCGCGGCTGCTGCGCGAGGCCGGGCTGGTCGCGGTGGCGGCCGACGCGTTCTTCCCGGTGACGTCCCCGGCGTGTGACGTGCTCGAGGCGGCGACGGTACGGCAGATCAGCGCGGGCCTGGTCGGCGCTGGTCTGGCGACCGCCGACGAGGTCGCCGCCCATCTGGCGAATGTCGAGGCGGGCAGGCTCGACCTGGCGACAGCACCGATGATCTCAGCCTGGGGACGCCGGCCCTAGCCCGGGGACGCCGCCTGGTGCCGTGACATGGCGCGGCTGCGAGCTGACGCGCTCCGAGGGGCCTTCAGGGGGCGGACCGGGCCGCCGCAGCCGGCCGGAGCCTTGTAAGCTATGGGAGCCTCCGGCGTACCGGCCGGGGCCCTGGCCAGTGCGCCGGTCCCCGCGACGGGGGCGGCCGGGCGCGGTTCAGTGCGGCGGAGTAGCTCAGTCAGGCAGAGCAAGCGGCTCATAATCGCTGTGTCGCCGGTTCAAGTCCGGCCTCCGCTACGACTCGCCGGGGCAGGCGCGCTGCGGCTATCCTGACGGCGGCAGCCCTGGCAGTTGCGTGCTGCCGTCGGCGGGCGGGAATACCGCGGGCGCACTCTGCGCTCGCACGGCATCGGTGCGGGGCACGCCGCACCGCCGCTGCCGGGTACGGCACGACAGAACCATCCGCACGAAAGAAAGGCACTCCATAGTGGCTGCGACAGATGTCAGGCCCAAGATCACCTTGGCCTGCCAGGAGTGCAAGCACCGCAACTACATCACCAGGAAGAACCGGCGCAACAACCCCGACCGGGTCGAGCTGAGCAAGTACTGCCCGAACTGCCGCAAGCACCAGCCGCATCGCGAGACGCGCTAGCGCAGGCAGCCTTGACCGCCGGCCAGCCGGCCGGCGGGCATCGCGCCCGGCCGGCCCGGCCGGGCATCGCCCGGGCCGGCTATCTGACCGCTTCCGAGGGGTGGAGCCCGCATGGCCATCAACCGCGACTATCTTGGCCGCACCTATCCCGTCAGCGAGCCGTACGAGGTCAGCCGGGTCAAGATTGCCGAGTTCGCTGACGCGATCGGTGATCCCAGTCCCCGCTACCGGGATGCCGCCGCCGCCCGGGCTGCCGGGTACCCGGACGTGATCGCGCCGCCCACATTCCCGGTCGTGATCAGCATGGCGGCCGCCGGGCGTGCCGTGCACGACCCCGGACTCGGCCTGGACTACTCGCTGGTCGTGCACGCAGAACAGCGTTTCGAGTATTCCCGGCCGCTCACGGCCGGCGACGTCGTGACGGCCGAGGTCACGATCTCCGATATCCGGACGGCGGGCCGCAACGTGCTGATGACCACCCAGACCGAGATCCGGACGGTGGCGGGCGAGCACGTCTGCACGGCCCACTCGACGCTCGCCGAGCGCGGCGGTGCCCAGTGACCGCCGCCGAGCAGGACGCACACGAGGCGGCGCGCCCCGGCGTGAGCAGCCAGATCACGTTCGACGAAACTGAGGCCGGGACAGAGCTGTCGCCGGCGAGCTATCCGGTGACCCGGCTGAGCCTGGTCAGGTATTGCGGGGCGTCCGGCGACTTCAACGTCATTCACTGGAACGAGCGGCTGGCCAGGTCCGTCGGCCTGCCTGATGTCATCGCGCACGGCATGTTCACGATGGCCCAGGCCGGGCGTTATGTGACTGACTGGGCGGGCCCGCGCGCCGCCCTCGTCGAGTTCGGCGTGAGGTTCTCCTCGCCCGTGGCCGTGCCCGACGACGACATCGGCGCGACCATCGAGGTCAGCGGGAACATCGAGGACAAGCTGGACGGCAACCGCGTCGTGCTGGCGCTCACCGCCAGGGCGGCTGGCACCAAAGTGCTGACCCGCGCCCGCGCGGTGGTGCGCCTGCCCTGACCGCAGGGACCCGACCGCAGGGACCCGACCGCGGGGACCCGACCGCGGGGACCCGGCCGCGGGGACCCGGCTGACCGCAGGGGCCTGGCTGGCCGCAGGGACCTGACCGCAGGTACCTGACCGCATGGCGCATGACCGCGGCGGAGAGGACGGGACGGGGCATGACGGTGATCGTCCGCGAGCAGGTGCGGCTTTCCGGCTACACCACGCTGCGGCTCGGCGGCCCCGCCGCGCGGTTCATCGAGGCCGGCACCGACGAGCAGCTCGTGGCCGCGGTGCGCGCCGCGGACGCCGCCGGCGAGCCGGTGCTCGTGCTCGGTGGCGGCAGCAACCTGGTGGTGGCTGACGAGGGCTTCCCCGGCGCGGTCGTGCACGTGGCCAGCCGCGGCATCATGATCGCGAGCGACGGCGACGGCGTTGCGGTGACTGTCGCGGCGGGCGAGGACTGGGACTGCCTGGTCCAGCGCTGCGTCGAGGAGGGACTGTCCGGCCTTGAATGCCTGTCCGGCATCCCCGGCCTGGCCGGTGCCACGCCCATCCAGAACGTCGGTGCCTACGGTCACGAGGTCGCCGAGACGATCGTCACCGTGCGCGCCTACGACAGGCTGCGAGACCTCGTCGTCGAGCTGGCGAACGCCGAGTGCGGCTTCGGCTACCGGACGAGCACGTTCAAGATGCGCGCCGGGCGCCACCGCGCCGCGATCAGCCCGGCCGCCGCCACCGGGCGTTTCGTGGTGCTCGGCGTCACCTTCCGGCTCGCGCGCGATCGGCTGTCCGCCCCGGTGGGCTACGGCGAGCTGGCCGGGGTCCTCGGCGTCGCCGCAGGCGGCCGGGTGCCGGCGGCTGAGGCGCGCCGCGCCGTGCTCGCACTGCGCCGCGGCAAGGGAATGGTGCTGGATCCGGAAGACCCGGATTCCCGCAGCGCCGGCTCGTTTTTCACCAACCCGGTCCTCGACCGCCGGCAGTTCGCCGAGCTGCAGGCCGTGGCCGCGGGCAGGCTTGGGCGCCCGGCGCGGGAGGCGGTCCCGCACTTCGAGGCCGCGGACGGCCAGGTGAAGGTCCCGGCCGCGTGGCTCATCGAGCAGGCGGGCTTCCGGAAGGGCTACCCGGCGGGCGGCAGTGCCCGCATCTCAGCCAAGCACACGCTGGCGCTGACCAATCCGGGCGGCGCCAGCACAGCCGGCCTGGTCGCGCTGGCTGCGGAGATCGCGGCCGGCGTGCGGGACGTTTTCGGGGTCGAGCTGGCCAGCGAGCCCGTGCTGATCGGCGTCGCGCTCTGATCGGCGTCGTGCGCCGATCGGATTCCGGCGGCCAGAGCCCGCCGCCGTTCTTCCGCGGGCCCGGTTCCTTGCGCGGGTGCCCCCCGTATGTCATTATCGCCGCATGTTTCCGGGTGCTAGCGGGACATTTACTCCTGCGATGATGAGGATCAGCATCCTGGCTGCCACTCATCCGCAGGGCGCGGCTGCCTCGCCTGCGTCTGCCACCCACTGGTTCGGGATCGGATTGCTGGTCGGCATGGCAGCCGGCGTCATCGCCCCCGGATGGCTAAAAGTATTAATAGTCCTTTTTGACGTGGTTGCGCTGGGCTGGATATACGGGATTCTCGCGTACAGCCATACCGCTACGAAGCTGTGGGTCCCCGTCGCCGTAGTGTTCCTGCTCATCGGATTGTTCTTCGGGATCCGCCGGGGCCTCCGGCATCTGGGCGACACCGAATTCCATACCCGGCTGCACAACATCAGGGGACTGCACCGCTGGTTCTAG
>DATJZH010000115.1:0-2015 GCA_035499215.1 Streptosporangiaceae bacterium
GCAACGAGTCGTTCGCCTCCACCAACGAACGCGAAGGCTCGGAGATCGCCCGCCAGATCGTCCGGGCAATGCTGCACAGGCAGATCAAGGTCTTTTTCGTCACGCACATGTACGACCTCGCGCACAGCTTCCACGCCCAGCAACCCGGCAACGCCCTGTTCCTGCGCGCCGGCCGGGAGCCGGGCGGCCGCCGGACCTTCAAGCTGGCCGAGGGCGAGCCGCTGCCCACCAGCTACGGCAAAGACTCCTACCAGCGGATCTTCGGCACTGCAGAGCCGGTGGGAGCGTCCGCAGCGCGAACTGGAGGGTAAAGGCCCGTGCGGCGGATCGGCAAGCGATGGCCCGTCAGCACCAGCAGGCTTCGGGCAGGTGGGTGCCGCCTCGCTGCTGGCGGCGGCCGGAGTCGGAGCGGGCACCGTGTACCTCGGCGTGCACTGGCCCGGCGACGTGCTGGCCGGATGGAATTCGCCGCGGGCTGGCTGCAGCTGGCCGAAGCCGTGTTGCCCGCACTGGCGCGTCCGCCGGACTGCTGTCCGCGCGGTCAGCAGCCGGCACCAATCCAGGGAGGTGTTTGTTATGGGCGTGCCTGACGGGCTGGAGCTGCGCTGCTCGGCCGTCATCGTCCGCAAGCAGGCTGTGCTGCTGATTCACCGCACCGGCAGCGGCGCTGACGACTGGGTGCTGCCAGGCGGCACTCCCCGGCAGGGCGAGAGCATGGCGGCGTGCGCGCGCCGCGAGGTCCGCGAGGAAACGGGCCTGCAAGTCGACCCGACGCGGGTGGCGTTCGTGCTGGAAGTCCTCGGGCCGGACTCCGGACCCCGCACTGTCGACATCGTATTCTCCGCTGCCGACCCGGCACCATCACAGCAGCCGGAGGAACTCGAGCCTGGCCTGGAGCCTGCCTTTGTCGCGGTCGATGCGATCCATGAACTGGACCTGCGCCCGCCGCTGGCCGGCCACCTGCGCGCGATGCTCGGCCAGCGCGGGGAGCTGTACGCGCCGTACCTGGCCAACTTGTGGCGGCCCGCCCGCCACAGCCCCGCCTGACCGATCGCCGCAGGCAGCCGGGCCTGACGGCAGCGCCTGACGTCACGGCGAGGCCGGTGGCGGCGTTGAGACTACGGTGGCGAGGAGATGACTCAGCAATATCTCATCGGGGAGCTGTCGGTACGCCTGGAGAAGCTCCAGGCGGCCACAGCCGATGACGCCGCGCGAGATGTCGCCCGGCTGCGGTGGGACGTCGAGGCCGGTCCGGTGACCGGGCTGGCTTCCGCAGCAGATCGCGCGCTTGCCCTGGCCGACGGACTGTGCTGGCAGTCGCTGACCCGCGGCGACATTGCCGCGTTTACCGCCCAGGCCAGGATCTCAGCCGACCTGCGCCTGTTCGGCGTCTGCGCCCGCCTGCTCGCCGACGGTTAGCGTCCTCCGGCAGGACATGCGGGCCCGGCACCGCCCGCCGTGCCTGCGCGGCCGTGCAGAGGACCCTGGGTCTGCGCAGGCCGGAATGTGGCGCTGCCAGCGGGCAGGACAGTCATCTGACGACCTTGGCAGCCGGCTCAGGCAGCCACAGCCGCATCCTCGCTGGAAGGGTCGGCGATGCTCCCGCCGCCCTTGCTTACAGCCAGGCCACCTGAAGATCTCGCATGCCGCGCGACCTCCGCGATCCGCGCCAGCCTTGACCAGGCCCAGCGGTAGTTGCCAGACTGACGGCCTGGCGAAGGGGCTCGCCCGGACCGTGGCAGACGCCGCTGACAGTCCCTGTATCCGCGACTCAGTGGTGAGGCGACGATGTCCCGGGTGAGCGAAGATGAGGTGCTGCTGCTGTGGCGGGCACTGCGGGCATTCCGGTCCGGCAAGAAGCCCCCGCCCGCCCGCTGGTTCACGTCCACGGGAGTGGTGTACGGATCTTGAACCGGCCCGGCGTAGTAATAGGACAACGCGCTAGAGGCCGTTGTTCAGCAGGGATGTGGTTGATACAGGAACGTCCTCCTGGTGCGGTAGTACGGGCTTGGTGT
>DATJZH010000116.1:0-3704 GCA_035499215.1 Streptosporangiaceae bacterium
GTCGGGCACCGCGCCAGCGAAGTCAGTGTTGCGGTCGGCGGCGGAGCGGTAGTGCCGGGGCACGTCCTGTCCCGCCATCACCCGCCGGAACCAGTGCTGCTCCACCCCGGCCAGATGGCGTACCAGCCCCAGCAGCGATAGATCGGACGGCTCCACCGAGCGCCGGGCCATGGCGGCGGCATCGAGACCGGAGCACTTCAGCTCAAGCGTCAGGCGCTGGTCGCGCAGATACCCGACCAGCGTGGCGCGCTCCCCCGCGAACCCCCCGTTGGCCCGCGGGTCCTCATCGGGGGAGACGAACATATCCCACCACCCGAAGCGCCGGGCGGGCAGCTCCTCCACCGCCTCAGCACTGCGTGCGCCGCTGCCTGGCGCTGGTCCCGGGTCTGGGTCTGGGTCTGGGTCTGAATCGACGGTATTGGACATAGCGACGAGCATCGACGGTCCGGCCGGAATCCGCCACCGGATTCCCGGTGCTCCGGACTCAGCCGAGCAGATCGTTACGATGCTGCCACGCCAGCTGGAGCGTCGCCGCGCCCGCGGCCTGCATGGGCTCTGTGCCGCCCGCGAATCGTTCGATGACGTCGCCAGTGAAGGGAACGCCTGGCGCACCCAGGCCGCCTTGGCCGCCGATCACGCGGCCCTCGGCATTGGCCGCGACGAGGCCTTCGAAGGCGGCATCGAAGAGGTCGCTGTCGAACACGGCTACGGTCAGGATGTCCACCGCAAGGGTGAGCGGGTCCGCGCCCATGCCGACGCAGAACACGCCGACCTTCCCCGCCTCTCGCGCGGCAGACAGCTCACGGTAGAGGGGCCAGCGGTCGTACTCCAGGGGAGAGCCAAGGTCACGGTGGTCCTCCGGGGCGCCCAGCAGCTCCTCGCTGAACTCGCGGGCCATGGACCGCCACAGGCTCAGATCGTTCAGTTCGGAGGCCGGATTGTCGTCGGCGGGCTGGAAGATCCCGACTGGCATGACCTGGTAGAGGCCACCCGCGTGAGTGACCTTGGCCGGGTCGCGCCAGTGCAGGAGGAACGAGGCATCGCCCGAAGCAGTACGGCGAAGCGTCAGTGTGCTGATCGCGGGCATGGCACTGCGCCGACAGAGATCGTACGGATCGCCAACCGATTCCCGGAACGGCAGCCGGTGCCCGGTAGCCGATTCCGGGTCACTGTGCGCGGCATCCGCGAGCTCGTGAGCGAGAGGTTCGCCGATGTTCACGCCGTCGAAATACCGGCCATGCGTCAGGTCCAGATGACCGTTCCCGGTACTGGGAGTCAGGTCAGCGGCGAGGAGCCGGTAGCTTCGCCTGTTGTCGAAAAGGGCCGGGGGGGCAAGCGCGGCGAGCGCATCGGCGTACGTCGGGTACCGCTCGCCGTCAGAGCCGACGGGCCGCAGGTGCGCCGATGCAGGCTCGGTGCCGTTGACTGCCGGGGCTGGGGCCTGCTCGTTCCAGGTCAGCGCCACTTCTTTCAGTTCGAGCGGCCGGCCGGGGAGCCACTCCTGACGGCTCAGCAGCGCGGTTGCGCCGACCCGCGGCGCAGCTGGATAGAACTGGGCGGCTAACTGGCTGAGTTCGTGACGGCGATGATTGAGTGCGAGGCGCACCTCGCGCCAGTGCTCAGGAGAATGAGCGACAAGGCGCCCGGCACCGGACATGGTCTCGTTCCTCCCGCAGTTGGCCAGCTGCCTGCGCCCCCGTCACTCTAGCCCGGGCCGGCTCCCTGCCTGTCAGGCCGGCGGCTCACCCCTAGGGGGTGGTTCAGGGCCCGCATAGCGCAGCGATACTTACCTTGTGGACAGGTTTGACAGACGGCGCTCGGTCGAGGGCCGACTTGTCCCGCGCGCGGAGGTGCTGGCCCAGGCCGTCGCGGAGCGGGCGGTCGAGCTTGTGGTTTCCGCGCTGGATGTGAATGCGCTGCTGGACGAGGTCGACCTGAACGGCCTGCTGGACGAGGTCGACCTGAACGCCGTGCTGGCCCGGGTTGACCTGAACCGCCTGCTCGCGCGGATGGACCTGAATGGCATCCTCGAGCGCATCGACGTCGACGCGCTGGTCGAGCAGACCGACTTCGGCGCCGTCATCGCCCGATCCTCCAGCGGGGTCGCCAGCGATGTGCTCGACGTGGTCCGCAGCCAGGCCGTCGGGCTCGATGAGTTCATCGCCCGCTGGATAGGGCGTCTTCGCCGCCGCCCGTACACCGGCCCGCCCGGCCCGCCTGCCGGGCTGCGGGCCAGGGCCGGGTCATGACTGGGCACGCGGGCGATGCCCCGTCCCCCGACCCCCCGCTCGTCATCCGGGCGAGCCTGCAAGGGCACTACGCGGGTTTCGCATCGCGTTTTGCCGCCTTCGCCGTAGACGTGGGGGTCAGTCTCGGCGTATTTATGCTCGCCCTTGCCGCCATCTCGTTCGCGGCGAGTGTGCTGACCGGCAAGGGCATCACCTGGCACAGGGGTGACATCTGGGTTATCGCCGCGTATGCGGTCTGGGGGTTCGCCTACTTCGCCTATTCCTGGGCCGCGAACGGCAGGACCGCCGGCATGGCGCTGTGCGGCGTGCGGGTCGTGCGAGACGACGGAACCGACGCAAGCGCGCGCCGGGCGGTCGCGCGCACGCTGGCATTCCCGCTGAGCTTCCTGCTGCTGGGGCTGGGGTTCGCGGGCATCCTGCTGGGAGATCGGCGCCGGGCCCTGCACGACGTGATCGCCGGGACAGCGGTCATCTACTCGTGGGACGCGCGGGCTGCACGGCTGCGGTTCCTGTCCCGGGGCTGATCCCGCGGCATTCCGCGTCCCGCAGCAGCATCCCGCGAGTGCCGGTTCTTCGTCCGGCCCGACGACGATAACGTCCCAGCAGCCCAGGACGCCAGGGCGCGCACCGCCGGTGCCTGCCGTGCCGGGGTTCTGCCCGCCGTCAGTCTGCTTTCTCGATCGTGATCCGGCTGCCTGCCGGCCTTGCCTCGCGCACCGGGACGCTGATCTCCAGGACGCCCTTCTCGTAGCGGGCGGTGACCTCCTGTACGTCAATCTTGGCGGGGAGCCTGACCCACCGGGTCAGCGAGCCGTAGCGGAACTCTGAGTGATAGGGCTCGTTGTCCTCCTTGCGGCGCTCGGCGTGGATCGTCAGGATCCTGCCGTCCACGGTGAGCTCGATGTCTTTGTCCGGGTCCAGGCCGGGCAGGTCGGCCCGGATCACGTAGCGGTTGTCCTGGACCGCTTCCTCGACCCGGAACGTCTGGGCCACCAGGAACGGCGGCGGGCCCGTCCACGGCGACTCCAGCCAGTCGACCAGGTCCGGGAACATGGAGCGGAATATCGCGGGTGCCTGAGGGCGCGGCAATCTTGCCATGATGTCCTCCCACTTCACATGCTGCCACGTTATCTGAACTGGCCTGGCGGGCCGCGCATACCGTGCCGGCCGTGCCGATTCTATCCGCGGCGCCGATCTGCTGACTGTGCTTGCCAGCCGCGCTGGCCTGACCGGCCGCGCGGATTCAGTTTCCGGGGCCAGCCGGGCGGAAGCTGGCTGGGGCTGGGGCTGGGGCTCGGGCTCGGGCGAGTCAGCATATCCCGGCATCCATCTGAGCATCTCGGCGCGGAACGGCCCTTCGCATTCGAGCTGGCAGAGCACGCCTATCCCCGCTGTTGATACCCGGTGGATCAGTACGTACGAGGGCGGCAGGTTGACCCGCCGCAGGACGCCCGA
>DATJZH010000117.1:0-10481 GCA_035499215.1 Streptosporangiaceae bacterium
AGGGTCAGCGTTTCCCGGTCCACTCGGACCGGCCGGTCTTGCAGCGGCCGGACCAGGTCGTCGGCGGCGTCCTGCAGGGCGAACAGGTCACAGCCGTGCTCCCACCCGTCCAGGGTGGCGGCCGCGGCGAATGCTTCCAGCGGGCAGTTCCCTGCGCCGGCGCCGTGGCCGGCGAGCGAGGCATCTATCCGGACAGCGCCTTCCTCGGCCGCGGCCAGAGAGTTGGCCACGGCGAGGGAGAGGTTGTCGTGGGCGTGGATGCCGATCTCGGTGACCGGATCGAGCGTGTCCCGGTAGGCGCGGACTCGGTCGCGCACGCCGCGCGGGGTCAGGTGGCCGCCGGAGTCGGTGATGTAGACGCACTGGGCGCCGTAGGACTCCATGAGCGCGGCCTGGGCGGCGAGGGCGGCCGGCTCGGCCATGTGGCTCATCATGAGGAACCCGGCGGCGTCCATGCCGAGTTCGCGGGCGGTGGCGATGTGCTGGGCAGCGATGTCCGCTTCGGTGCAATGGGTGGCGACCCGGACTGAACGCACGCCGAGGGCGTACGCGCGCTTCAGGTCGCCGATCGTTCCGATGCCTGGCAGCAGCAGGGTGGTGAGCCGGGCCTTGGTGATGACGGCGGCCACGGCCGCGATCCAGTCGGCGTCGGTGTTGCTGCCGGCGCCATAGGTCACGCTCGTGCCGGCTAGTCCGTCGCCGTGCGCCACCTCGATGGCGTCGACCCCGGCCGCGTCGAGCGCCGCAGCGATGGCCGCGGCAAGCTCGGGCGCGAGCCGGTGGCGGGTGGCATGCATGCCATCACGTAGCGTTACATCCTGGATGTAGAGCCTCATCACGTGGCGAGCCTCTCTCCGGCCCGGACGGCGGCCGAGGTCATGATGTCGAGGTTGCCGGCGTATGCCGGCAGGTAGTGGCCGGCCCCCTCGACCTCGAGCAGGACGGTGACCCGGTGTGTCACGCCCTCGGCGAGTGTGGCCACGTCGCTGTCGATCCCGGTGATCTGGACCGGTTGCTTGAGCCGGTAGCCGGGCACGTAGCCCGCCACGTCGGCCACCATCCGGGTGACCGCCTCGGCGATGGCGGAGCGGACAGCCGCGCCGGGGGCGGCGACTAGGCAGTACACGGTGTCGCGCATGATGAGCGGTGGCTCAGCTGGGTTGAGGACGATGACCGCCTTGCCGCGCCGCGCGCCGCCGACGGTCTCGATCGCCCGGGCGGTGGTCTCGGTGAACTCGTCGATGTTGGCCCGGGTCCCGGGCCCTGCCGACCGGGAGGCGATCGACGCGACGATCTCCGCGTACGCGACCGGGGCGACCGACGCCACCGCGGCCACGATCGGGATCGTGGCCTGGCCGCCGCAGGTCACCATGTTGACCTCGCGCGCATCCCGGTGCGTGTTGATGTTGACGGCGGGAATGAGGAACGGCCCGAGCGCCGCCGGGGTCAGGTCGACGACACGGACATCATGCGGCGCCAGGACCTTGGCGTTGGCCACGTGCGCCGGTGCCGAGGTCGCGTCGAACACCACCCCGATCTCGTCGAAGCCGGGCAGGGCCAGGAGTCCCTCGACGCCGTCGGGGGTGGTCGCGACGCCGAGGCGGGCCGCGCGGGCCAGCCCGTCCGAGGCGGGGTCGATGCCGGCCATCGCGCGCATCCGAAGCGGGCCGCCGCGGCGCATCAGCTTGATCATGAGGTCCGTGCCGATGTTGCCGGAGCCGATGACCGCCGCGCCAGTGGCCGCCCGGCCGCTCATCGCGGGCCTCCGGCGAACACGGCCGTCACCTGGCCGAGTCCGCCGATTTCGGCTGTGAAGCGGTCACCCGCGGTCACAGGGACCATGGGGCCGAGCGCGCCGGACAGCACGGTCTCGCCGGCGCGGAGCGGCTGGCCGTGCGACTGGGCGGTGGCGGCGAGCCAGGCGACTGCGGCAGCGGGGTGGCCGAGGCACGCCGCGCCGGATCCGGCGGACGCCTGCTCGCCGCCACGCCACAGCCGCATCGGGCAAGCGGCTAGGTCCAGCGTGGCGGGGGTGTGGCGCTCGGGTCCTAGCGTGAACAGCCCGGAGGAGGCGTTGTCGGCGACGGTATCGACGATGGAGATGTCCCAGCCGGCGACGCGGCTGTCCACGATCTCCAGCGCAGCGGCGACCGAGCCGGTCGCAGCGAGGACGTCTTCCGGGTCAATGTCTGGCGCGTCCAGATCACTGGCGAGCACGAAGGCGACCTCCGCCTCTATCCTCGGCTGGAGCAGCCGGCCGGTGTCGATCGGCTGACCTTGCGGACACTGCATCGAGGCCAGCAGGGTGCCGAAGTCGGGCTGATCGACGCCGAGCTGGGCCTGCACCGCCGGGCTGGTGAGGCCGATCTTGCGGCCGACCACGTGATCCCCGGCCGCGACCTGAGCGGCCACCCAGGCGGACTGCACGGCGTAGGCGGTGCCGACGTCGCCCGCGGGCAGCAGTGTGCGCACGGGCGCGCAGGGGTGGCCGCTGGCACGGGCGGCGTCGAGCCGTTCCAATGCCGCGCCAGCGGACCAGTCCAGGGAGCGTACTGCAGGTGTCATCAGTCCACCTCAAAGGTCGTGCCGATACCCATGCCGGTGATCCATTCCGGAACTGGCTGATAGCTCGTCCACACCAGCGGTCGGCCGACCGCGGCGAAGCCGGCGAGCCAGGTGCGGATCTCGTGGCCGCCGCTGCCGGCCCGTTCCTCCAGCCCCTCGTCGCCGAGATCGGTCACCGGGTCGAGGTCGGCGGTGACCAGCTGCTTGAGGAACCACGAGTCCCACGCGGCGTTGACCGGGGCGTCCGGGTTGCCGCCCAGGGCGCGGACCCGCGGCTCGCGGGTGGCGGAGAAGGCCCGCACGTCGCGCCGGCCATGGATCACCGCAGCGCGGCGCTCGGCCGGGACGGACGCGTCGCGCGGGTCGTTGGACGGCAGCCAGTGTGACAGTCCGCCGCTGGCCAGGATCAGCACCCGCCCGGCATCGGCGGCCTTGATCGCGGTACCCAGCGAATGGCCCAGCGCTACGCAGCGTTGCATCGACGGCAGTGGAGGGCCAGCGGTGTTGACTACCAGCGGGACCATCGGCAGCTCGGCCTCGCCGCGGACCATGTCGTAGCTCTGCACGATGCCATGGTCGACGGTGAGCGCGTAGGACAGCGCGATGTCGAACCCGTCGCGGGCCAGCCTGTCATGGATCGACCAGCCGAGGGCGGACGCCACCGGCAGCGGGCCGGAGCGGGTGCTGAAGTCCCCGAACGCCTCGGCCTCCCCGACGCCGAGTACGAACGGCGGCATCACGTCATAGAAGTTCGCGTGGAAGTGGTCGGGTCCGATGACCACGAGCGTGTCGAGACCCAGCCCGGCGACTGCCGCGGAGACCCGGGCGGCGTCCGCGAGGAACCGGCCGCCCGGCGCGGTAGCGTCCGGTGGTGGCAGCATCGTGGCGAACGGTGAGTGCGAGATGCCGACCATGCCGAGGATCTCGCTCATGATGCCGCTTCCCCGACCGTGCCACCCAGCAGGAAGTCGCGGTGAACCCCCAGGTATTCGTCGCGTTTCTCCCACTGCGGCCAATGGCCGGCGTCCGCGATGGTGTACAGGCGGCCGTCGGGCAGCCACTCCAGCAGCATCGCTGCCTCGTCCAGCCCGCCGGTCGGGTCGTGGTCGGTCCACAGCAGCAGCGTCGGCGCGTCGATCTTGCCGACCCAGCCCGGATCCCACGCGAAGTCCTTGCGGACCGCGGGCTCCTGCAGCACGAGCGTGTTGCCGATCGCACGCAGGAACCCCGGCCGGCTGTAGACGGCCCGGCGGAGGGTAACCAGCTCGTCGGTGACCATCTCGGTGTGGTGAAACAGGAACTCGACCCGGCGGCGCACGGTCGCGTCGCTCGGGTCGCGGACCGCGGCCAGCGTGCTCTCCCGCAGCCGCGCCATGACCTCGGGCTTGTTGGCGATGTTGCCCGGGGTGTTGAGCACGAGACGGCCGACGCGGCCGGGCTGGTGGGCGCCAGCCCACGCGGCGACCCAGCCGCCCAGCGACTCGCCGGACAGGTGCGCGGTGCCGATGTCGAGCGCGTCCATCAGCCCGATCAGGTGATCGCAGAGCACGTCGATGGTGTAAGGCCGGTCCGGCAGGTCGGACCAGCCGTGGCCCACCATGTCGTAGGCGGTCACCCGGAAATCGGCAGCCAGGCCGGCGATGTCGCGGGCGTAGGCCTCCAGGTGGCCGCCGGTGCCGTGCAGGAGCATCAGGTCCGGGCCCGATCCTGCGCGCAGCACGCGGGTGCGCACACCGCCCACGTCGACGTGACGCAGCTCGTGGTCGGTGTCGGCTAGCTCGCCCCAGATGCTGATGTGCTCGGGCAGGTCACTCATGACTGGTCCTCCGGGAATCGGGCGCGCGCTTCGGCGAGGGTGCACAGGCCGGCGCTTTGCCGGCGGGCGATGCCGAGCGCCTGCAGCAGGCGGGAGTTCTCGATGGTGAGGAACTCGGCCGGTTCGCCGGCCGAGTCGTTGTAGTGCCGGTGCCAGGTCCACGGTGGCGTGTAGATGAAGTCGCCGGACGCCCAGCCGTGCGTGCCGTCCTCGATGTCGCTGTGCCCGCGGCCGGAGATCACGTAGTGGACTGTCTCGTGGTAGTGGCGTTGCATGTCCGAGCTCTGGCCGGCCGGAATCGTCTGCCGGAACAGCTCGAACGTGACGGCAGGGAGCCGCCCGGCGACCGCCAGCGTGGCCGGGTTGTGGACTTCCCCGGCCGGCACCGTCTCCAGTTCGGCGGCGTGCACCACCATCGGGCGGGCGGTGCCCGGGCGGACCGAGGCGCTGATCGCGCCGAGGAAGTCGGCCATGCTGAAGCCTTCGCCAGACAGTCCCATCAGAAGGTCTCCGTCCTTCCTCCGTCGACCGTGAGCACGGTCCCATTGACGTAGCCGGCCTCGGGCGACGCTAGGAACGCGGCGGCGGCGGCGATCTCGTCCGGGGTGCCGGGACGGCCGGCCGGGACCTCCGCCGTGTCGGCCGCGTCCACCTCGGCGAGCGGCCGGCCGTCCCGCGCCGCCCGGGCGGCCAGCACGTCCCGGCGGCGCTGGGTGCCGGTGGCGCCGGGCGCGATGCAGTTGACGGTGACCCCGTCGGCGGCGTGCTCCCGGGACAGCAGTTTGGCGGCGGCGGTGACCCCAGCGCGCAGCACCACCGAGACCGCCAGGTCCGGCTGGGGCTGGCGTACCGCGGCGGAGGTCACGAACACCAGCCGGCCGAAGCCGCGGGATGCCATGCCCGGCAGCGCGAGCCGGGCCAGCCGCAGCGGCCCGAGCAGCAGCAGCTCGGCGCTGGCCCGCCAGGTGTCGTCGGTGATGTCGAGGATCCGGCCGGGCGGGGGGCCGCCGGCGTTGAAGATCAGCACGTCCGGCGGGTCGTACCTGGCGGTCATCGCGTCCATCGCGGCGGCCGCATCCGGCGCTGCTATGTCGCTGGTCAGCGTGCCGACCGCCGTCCCCGTCCGCTCCTGCAGCCGCGCCGCCGCCTTCTCCAGCGGCCCGGGATGCCGGCCGGTGATGACGACGCGGTACGTCAGCGCGAGGCGCGCGGCGATCGCGAAGCCGATGCCGGTGGCGCCGCCGCCGATCAGTGCGGTCCGTACGGTGATGGCCGTCTCCCAGGGACTCGTGCCCGACGTGGTGATGGGTTTAGCCTGACCGGTATGGCGCGGCGGAACCAACGGTGAGTCCCACTCAGCGGGACACCGTGTCAGCCAAGGGCGAGCTGCCCGACAGCGGGCTGGACCGGGCGGCGGCGATCTTGGCTGCGTTCGACGCCACCCACCGCGAGCTCACGCTGGCCGCCCTAGTCGCGCGGTGCGGGCTGCCCCGCTCGACCGCGCACCGGACCGCGGGCCGGATGATCCGGCTCGGGTGGCTGGAAAAGCCCGGTGGCCGGTACCGCATCGGCAACCGCCTATTCGAGATCGCCAGCCTGGCGCCGATCCGGCTGGAGCTGCGTGAGGCGGCGCTGCCGTTTCTGCAGGACCTGCACCAGGCCACGAAGATCACCGTGCAGCTAGGCGTGCTGGACATCACGCAGGTCCTGGTGGTGGAGAAGATCACCGGGCACCGGCCCATGCCGATGCTGTCGCAAACCGGGGGAATGATCCCGGCGTACTGCTCGGCGCTGGGCCGCGCGATCCTCGCCTACTCACAGCCGGAGGTCATCGATGCGGCGCTGGCCGGCCCGCTGCCGGCCCGCACCCCGCGCACGCTGACCAGCCCGGTGGCCATCATGCGGGAGCTGACCGCGGTACCCGAGCGCGGCTGGGCGATCGATCGCGAGGAGGGCAACATAGGCGTGAGCTGCGTCGCTGCGCCCATCTTCGGCCCGCTCGGCGACGTCGCCGCGGCGCTGTCGGTCACCGGCCCCAGCCAGCTGGTACGGGCCGACCGCATCGGGCCTGCGGTGCGGATGGCGGCCGCCGCGGCGTCCCGCGCCTACACCAGCCGGCCCCGATCCCAGTCCCGCTGAGCGGGACGGATTGTTGCGTCGCTGGCCGGGCCGCCGCACGCTGTGACATTACACACATGCGAATCACGCGGTGTGCGACCTGAGGAGGCGACGATGAGTCTTGGCAGCGGTTACATGCTGCCCTCGCGCGAAGGGCACCAGATCGCGGCTATCGGCCTCGGCATCACCGTGAAAACCAACGGCAAGTCCACGCGCGACGCGTATTCCCTGTTCGAGTACGCTATCCCGCCGCGCACCGACGGGCCGCCAGCCCACATCCACACCCGCGAAGACGAGTCGTTCGTCTGCCTGACCGGCAAGCTCGACGTTCACCTCGGCGGTGAGGACTTCACCCTCGGCCAGGGCGACTACCTGTACCTGCCACGCGACGTCGTCCATACATTCCGCAACACCTACGACGAGGAGTCCCGTGTCATGTCGGTGGTGTCGCCAGCCGGTCTTGAGGGCTACTACCAGGCACTGGCCGACATGCCGCCCGGCCCCAAGGACATCAGCAAGATCAAGCAGATCATGGCGGACTTCGGCATCATGCTGCAGTTGCCGCCCGAAGTGAGCTGACCATGCGCGTCGGGATCATAGGTGCGGGGGTCGCCGGGCTGACCACCGCCAAGGTGCTCAAGCAGGCGGGGCACGAGGTCGTCGTCTACGACAAGGCCCCCGACGTTGGCGGCGTATGGAGCCGCACCCGCCGCTACCCGGGACTGACCACACAGAGCCCGAAGGCGCAGTATTCCCTGTCGGACTATCCCATGCCGCGCGAGTATCCCGAGTGGCCGACCGGCGACCAGGTCCAGGCCTACCTCGCGGCCTACGCCAGTCACTTCGGCCTCGACCCGGCGCTGCGCCTGTCCGCCGAGGTGACATCGGCCACGCCCGCGCCCAATGGCGGCTGGGCCATCAGCGCCACCGGCACGACCGACCACGTCGACAAGCTCGTGGTAGCCAACGGGGTGTTCTGCGAGCCTGCCGTGCCGCGCTATCCGGGTGAGTCCGAGTTCACAGCGGCCGGCGGTCAGGTGCTCGCAGGCACCGGCCTGCATGACGAGGAGCAGGCCAGGGGAAAGCGCGTGCTCATTGTCGGGTACGGCAAATCAGCCTGCGACATCACCGTGCCGGTCAGCCAGGTGGCGGCCAGCACCGACGTGATCGCCAGGCATCTGCTGTGGAAAGTACCGCGCCGTATCGGCGGCTTCCTCAACTTCAAGATGCTGCTACTGACCCGCATGGGCGAGGCCCTCTTCAAGTATCTGCGTCCGCGTGGCGTCGAGAAGTTCCTGCATGGTCCGGCCAACGGAGTCCGCGGCCGGATGATCAACTCGATCGGTTCAGCGTCGGTCCGCCAGTTCGGGCTCAAGCAGCTCCGTCTGGTACCGCCCGGACAGATGGAGGACATCGTGCGCGGCGCGATCGGCCTCTCCACCGAGGGCTTTTACGAGGGCGTCGCGGCCGGCCGCATCGTCGTCCACCCGAACCGGACCATCGCCCGGCTGCTGGCCGACGACGGGGAGCCCGCCGCCGAGCTCGACGACGGCACCCAGCTCCCCGCTGACCTGATCGTCTGCGCGACCGGGTTCACCCAGGGCGTGCCGTTCCTGCCCGCCGACCTCGAACATCAGGTACTCGATGAGCGCGGTAACTTCCTGCTGTACCGGCAGATCCGCCCGGTCGATGTGCCCGACCTGTATTTCAACGGCTACAACTCCTCGTTCTTCAGCCCGCTCAATGCGGAGATGGCCGCGGTATGGATCGCCGCCGACCTGGCCGGCGCGGTCGCGCTGCCCAAGCCCGCGGACATGCGCCAGCAGGTCGCTGGCCAGCTTGCCTTCATGGACGCCGCCACCGACACCCACCACTGCCGCGGCGGGAAAATCATCCCGTTCTCGCTGCACAACGTGGATGAAGTGCTCGGCGATCTCGACGTCAACGTCAGCGCCGCGGTACGTGCGTGGCACTGGCTCATGCCCGTTGACCCCACCGCCTACCGCCGTATCACGCCCACCGTCCTCAAGCGGCTCCCGCCCGTCCTGGCAGCACCCATGACAGCAGCCACACCGGAAGCGGTGCCCAACCCGTCGCACGCCATGTAACCGACGCGCCCTCATGGGGGCAGAGACAGCGGCAGCGCAGCTCTGACAGCGCAGTCTCTCTCATACAGCCTCCGTCGTGGTGACGCTGCGGGTGTGGTCGCCGGAGCTGGCGATCGGATCCGGCCGCTCGCTGAAAGCTCCGAGTAGCGGGCGACGGCGTCGCTGGCGGTCAGCTCGCAGCGCTCGATCTGGAAGACCCGCCGGAGGAAACGCCCATGGTCTGAGCGAGCCGGGCCTGGATTAAGCAGCGGCGCCCCGGGCAGGCCGAATATTCACGGTGCCACAAAACGGCTGGACATGTACAGATAGCGTGTCCGAGGAGCGAGGGGCACCGATAAGCCAATGCGTGCTGACCGGTAAGTTCCTGTTCGGGAGCCGGTCATGACCGCGGGGCAGCGTGGTCGCCGGGGAAGGAAGCCGGAGCGCGAGCCGGGTCCTAACACGATAGCCTCATAGGCACCGACCACCGCAGATGCGGTGCAGGATCGGATCACCGGCTGGTCGGCGTGATGGCCAGACCGGCCTGGTCGAATCGGGCGATGAGGCTGGGCTTGCGGTGATGCTGTCGGCGCAGTAGCCCGAATCGCTGAGCGAACTCCTCGGCGTGACCGGCCCGCTGGGCAACGGCCTGCAGGTCTTTGAGCAGGTCGACCGCCGCGTCATAGTCTCCTGGCTTCCGGCTGTCGATCAGCGTTTCGACGCGTGCCCACGCCGTTTCCGGGTCCCGGGCCAGAACGTCCAGCCGTTTCTCGCGGGCCAGCAATCGTCCTCGTTCTTGGTGAGCCTCCTGCACGGCACGCGCGGCTTCGGCCAGCCGTCGGCGCTTGTGCCGGGCTTCGGCGGCGGCGTCCAGCAGTTCGGCCACCGTGCGCCGGGGCCGGCCGTCGCTGGTGGTGACTGGTTTACCGCGGAATCGGCGCCGCAGTTCCATCTGGACCTGGACCCCATGGCCCAGGGCAACCCGGCGCAGGAGCTTGTCCTTGTCTTTCGCCGGCAGATCCGTGATCCATTTGGCCAGCTTGCCGGGATCGTCTTTCATATCGGCCAGGTGCGGGCTCGCCTGGGCTGCGATCGTGAGCAGGTCTGCGTCAAGGCGCAGGAAGTCAGCCAGGGTGCGCTGCGGCGCGGTGAGGCCTCCCAGGCCAGCGGGCACGGGTGGTTCGAGTTCACCTTCTTCGTCGTAGCCGAAGGCGTCCTCGTCGCGTTCCCAGGTTCCGTAGGCTGCCAGCCAGGCCAGGTAAAGGGGACGTAGGTCTCCGGCGGCGAGTTCAGCGCGCACGCCCACGATGGCCGATAGGGAATCCTCGGCGCCGTCGACCCAGTCCCCGCTTTCGTCTTCGCTGGTCAGGTCGAGGATGAGGTATTCCCCAGAGATCCAGGCGGCCACGTGGGGGTCGATGCAGTACTGCTCGGCGACCTTGAGGCTGAGGAGTGTGCGGGACAGGCGGAGCATCACCTGGTGCGTGCCCCAGTTGGTGACGTGGAGGTGGGCGTCGTAGTAGCGCTCCATCATTGCGCGTGGATCGCCGCGGAAGTTCCCCCAGTGATACTCGTTGGTGAAGCTGGTGGCGGTGATCCGCGCCCGGGTGGACAGCGCACGGACCTCGGCCTGCTGCCGTTCGTCCAGTGGGCGGTCGACGGCCAGGAACTCGTAGTACTGGTATTCGCTCATAGTCTCTTATCGTCAGGTGGCCCAGTGCCGGTAGGCGTCGATCCATTCGGTACCGGCAGGGGACGGGGTGGGCAGCGGCAGATCCAGGATGCCGATGGCCTGCCGGTGCTTCCCGCGGGAACAGATCGCGACAATCCCGCTGCCCGATAGCAGGTCGATCTTGGTGACAGTCACCTCATCGCCCAAGACGGTGGTCTGGAAC
>DATJZH010000118.1:0-12327 GCA_035499215.1 Streptosporangiaceae bacterium
GGTGGACGAGCGGCTGAAGGACAGGGACATGGGGATCGAGCTGCGGCCGGCGGCCAAGACGCTGCTGGCCGGGCGGGGCTACGACCCCGTGCTCGGAGCACGGCCGCTGCGGCGCACGATCCAGCGCGAGATCGAGGACCATCTGTCGGAGAAGATCCTGTTTGGCGAGCTCAAGGCGGGCCAGATCGTCATGGTCGATTCGGAGGGCAGCGGTCCCGACCAGGCGTTCACCTTCAAGGGCGTGGCCAAGCCAGACGCGGTTCCCGACGCGCCGCCGACGGAAATCGAGACCAGGGCGGTGACTGGCGGCGCCGACGGCGCATGATCAGCCAGCCGGGTCGCCAGGCAGGCTGACAGCGCCGTCCGGGCGCTCGGTCACCAGGCCGTCCGCGAGCAGGGCAGCGAGCGCGCGCGCTCGCTGCCCTGTGTCGTCCCAGGCTGCGGTCAGCGCATCGGCGGGTAGCGGCCCTGCTGCCGCCCTGAGCGCTGCCAGAATCGCACCGCGGCACTGCCGGTCGCTGCCCTCGTAGCGGGGCGCGCGCCGCCGCGCCTGCCCCGGCGGGCTGCCGCTGGCACGCCATCGGCACTTGCCCGCCACCGGGCAGGCCGCGCAGTCGGGGCGCCTCGCCGTGCAGACCAGCGCCCCGAGTTCCATGACCGCCACCGACCAGCGCGCTGCCCGGCGGCCGTCATCGGGCAGCAGTGCCTCGGCCAGCCTGTGCTCGGCGGCCGAGGCGGCCGGGGCCGGCTCTGGCCGACCGCTGACCAGCCGCGCCAGTACCCGCCGGACGTTAGTGTCCAGGACCGCTTGCCGCTGCCCGAAAGCGAAGCTGGCCACGGCGGCGGCCGTATAGCTGCCCACGCCCGGCAGCGCGCGCAGCGCGGCGGTCGATGCCGGGACCTCGCCGCCGTGCTGCTGTACCAGCAGCTCCGCCGTCGCATGCAGGCGGACTGCCCGCCGCGGGTAGCCAAGCCGGCCCCACTGCCGCAGCGCTTCGGCGGCCGGGACAGCCGCCAGGTCCGCCGGAGCGGGCCACCGGGACAGCCACCCGGCGTGTGCGGCCAGGACCCGCGCGACGGGCGTCTGCTGCAGCATGATCTCGCTCACCAGGACCGACCACGGCGACGCGCCGGGGCGGCGCCAGGGCAGATCCCTGGCGTTCGCGTCATACCAGCGCACAAGCGGCGCCTCGTAACCGGCTGTCATGACGAATCCGATCCTCGCATGCGGGTGCCGGCGCAGGCTCAACAGCGCGGCGAGCCGGCCCGGCAAGCCAGTCCGGCTCTTGCATACTCATCACATGGGCGCGAAAACGGACCCGTACCCGGCGGCGGAACGTCAGGCTGCTACCTACTGGCGGCGGCGGTTCGTGGCGCTGGTCATCGGCCTGGCCATCCTCGCGGTCATTGCCTGGGCCTTCTCCGGAGCACTGGGCGGCGCGAGCGCGGGCGGCGCCACCGCGGGCTCGGCTGGCCTCGGCGGTCATTCCGGCAACCGGCCTGCCCCCCGCCCGGCCGGCAGGCCGGCGGCCACGGGCAGCGGATCGCCCAGTGCCGCTGCCCCGACCTCGGCCGCGCGGTCCCCGTCGGCGCGGGCCAGCGCAGGCCGACAGGCCAAGGTCTCGCCCGGGTCGGCCGCGGCAGCCACCGGGTCATCCGGCGGCCGGCGCTTCTGCCCCGGCAAGGACGTCGTGCTCAGCCTGTTCGCCAGCCAGGGCAGCACCGGCCGGGGCAGCGCGAGCCGGGGCAGCGCGAGCCGGGGCAGCGCGAGCCAGGGCAGCGCGGGCTCGCGCGCGCTGGCGCAGTTCGACGTGGACGTAGTGTCCACGTCACCGCAGACGTGCAAGCTCAATGTCGGCGCCAAGTACCTCACGCTGGTCATCAGCTCGGGCAAGGCCAGGATCTGGAGTTCCGCTGACTGCGTCCGGGGCCAGGGCTCGCTGGTCACCGACCTGCGGCGGGGCGTGCCGACGGTACTGCCGATCTCCTGGGATCGGAAGCTGTCGGCGCCGGGATGCGCCGGGCGGGCATCGCAGGCGCCCGCCGGGACCTACTCGGCGACGGCGGCCGATGGCGCGCTGGTCAGCAACAGCCAGACGTTCCTGGTGCGCTGAGCAGACGTTCCTGGTGCGCTGAGCCTAGGCGTAGCGATCAAGCAGCGAGGACTCGGCCAGCCGGGACAGCCCCTCGCGGACGCTGCGGGCTAGCGAGCTGCCGACGCCCGGCACCTGCTGCAGGTCCTCTACGGTGGCGGCCAGCAGCTTCTGCAGGCCGCCGAAGTGGCCGATGAGGGTCTCGGCTGCGGGCGCCGGCAGCCGCGGTACGTTCGCCAGCAGCCGGTACCCGCGCGGGCTGACCGGGTCGTCCAGGCAATCCGGGCCGCCAAGGCGCAGGACGCCGGAGACGGTGCCGGCGTCGAGCAGCTGCTCCTGCGACAGCGCCGCCAGCCCCGCCAGAACCGCGGCTGCGGCGTCGGCGCGGCCTTCGCGGCCCTTGTGGCCTGCGGGGACGTAGTCCTGCACCAGCAGCTTGCGCTCCGGTCCGGTGCCGGCCGCCAGTTCTTCCAGATGCAAGGCCAGCAGCCTGCTGTCGGTACCCAGCTCGATCATGTACTCCTCGATCTCGCCGGCGATCCGCCGGACCATCTCCAGCTGCTGCGCCACGGCCGTGACGTCCCGGATAGTGGCCAGATCCTCGATCTCGCGCGCTGACAGGGTGCCCGAGGCCGCGTTCAGCCGGCGCTCGAGCCGCTCAAGCGTGGCCAGTGCCTGGTGAGCACGGGGCAGGATGGCCGCGGACTCCTCCAGCACGTACCGCGTCCCGTCGGTGTAGAGCGCGATGATCCGCATCGACTTGCTCACCGAGATCACCGGATAGCCGGTCTGCCGCGACACCCGGTCGGCCGTCCGGTGCCGGGTGCCTGATTCGTCCGTCGGCAGCGCCGGATCGGGCACAAGCTGGACGGCCGCGCGGACGATGGTCTGGCCGACCGCGTCCAGGATGATCGCCCCGTCCATTTTCGCTAGCTCGCGCAGCCGCGTCGCGGAGAAATCGACGCTGAGCTCGAATCCGCCCGAGCACAGGTCAGCTACCGCCTGGTCATAACCGAGGACGATCAGTGCGCCCGTGCTCCCGCGCAGAATCCGCTCCAGGCCGTCGCGCAGGGCCGTACCGGGCGCGAGCGCTGCGAGCGCCGCCCGGCGGCGCTCAGCTCGCCCCTCGCTGACTGCAGGCACGCCACCCCCGGTTGCTCGTTACCGTCACTCTCTCGGCGGCCGGCTGGCGTGCCCGCCCGCGGCCGACCGTGCGACGCCGCGCCGGGTCATGGCGGCCCACGCCCGCCCGGGACGGCCCGCAGGCTCTACCCGCCCAGGGCGGCGGCGATCGCGGCCCTGATGTCAGCTGCCTCGCTAACCTCTGGCACCGATCCTAGGCCGGGCGGGCGGCGCTCGCATCCGCCCGGCGGCAGGCAGCCGGATCCGGCGGGAACGATCGCGCGCCGGAATCCCAGCCGCTGCGCCTCGGCCAGCCTGCGCTGGACACCGGCGACCCGCCGGATCTCCCCCGCCAGGCCGACCTCGCCGATGGCGACCAGGTCCGCTGGCACGCTCAGCTCGCAGACAGCGCTGGCCAGGGAAAGCGCCACCGCCAGGTCAACCGACGGCTCGGTCAGGCGGACGCCGCCAACCGTGGCCGCGTAGACATCCTGCCGGCCGATCGTGATCCCGGCGCGTCGCTGCAGCACGGCGAGCACCATGCCGAGCCGGGAGGAATCCAGGCCCGATGTCACCCGGCGGGCCAGCTCGGCATGAGACGCGCACACGAGCGTCTGCACCTCGGCCAGCAGCGGCCGGCGGCCCTCCAGCGTGACAGTCACGCACGTGCCGGGAACCGCGTCATGCCGTCGCGACAGGAACAGGCCGCTCGGATCAGGCAGGCCGATCAGCCCGGACTCGCCGAACTCGAAGCAGCCGATCTCATCGGTCGGGCCGAACCGGTTCTTCAGTGCGCGGACCATCCGCAGCTGGCCGTGGGGGTCCCCGTCGAAGTGCAGGACGACGTCGACCAGATGCTCGAGCGAGCGCGGGCCGGCGATCGACCCGTCCTTGGTCACGTGGCCGACGACAACAGTCGTCAGCATCCGCTGCTTGGCCAGGGTCATCAGGGCAGCGGTCATCTCGCGGACCTGCGTGACGCCGCCGGGTGCCCCGTCGACCCCGGCCACTGTGATGGTCTGCACCGAGTCGACGATGAGCAGGGCCGGGTCTACCGCCTCGACGTGTGCCAGCAGGGCCGCGAAGTCAGTCTCGGCGGCGAGGAAAAGCCTGTCGCTCAGCGCGCCGATCCGGTCGCCGCGCAGCCTGACCTGGGCTGCGGACTCCTCGCCCGTGACGTAGAGCACGGGGCCTGAGTCAGCAGCCAGCGCGCCGGCCTCCAGCAGCAGCGTCGACTTGCCGACGCCGGGCTCGCCGGCCAGCAGGACGACCGCGCCGGGAACCAGTCCGCCGCCGAGCACCCGGTCCAGTTCGTCCAGGCCAGTTGGCCGGGCGGCAGCCGCGGCGGCGTCCACCCGGCTGATGGGGACCGCGGCGCCGCCGGGCACCGCCAGCCCTGCCCGCGGCGGCGACCGCATCCCGGCGCGGGACAGCAGCGGGGCGGCGGCCTCGGCAACGGTTCCCCAGCCCTGGCACTCGCCGCACCGGCCGGCCCATTTCATCGTGCGCCAGCCGCACTCCGAGCACTCGTAGAGGGCTCCCGTGATCAACTTGGGCATGCCCGGCACGGTAGCGGCAGCCGCCGACAGTCCGGCCCCGGCTGCGCCGGTGCACTCGGCCGGCCGGCATAAGCTGGCATGCGGTCCTGACGGATGAGAATGGAGCTGCCTTGACCTATGCCGCGCCGGTTGCCGGCGTGCAGGTGGCGCTCTCGACCGCAGCGGTTTTCCCGGAGCGGACGCCGGATGCTTTCGAGGCTGCCTCCCGCCTGGGGTACGACGGAGTCGAGATCATGGTGACGGCCGACCCGGTGAGCCAGGATGTCGACGTGCTGCGCAGGCTCAGCGACTACTACGGTGTCCGGGTCCTGGCCGTGCATGCGCCCTGCCTGCTGGTCACCCAGCGGGTCTGGGGACGCGAGCCGTGGGGGAAGCTGAACCGGGCCAGGAAGGTCGCTGAGCAGCTGGGCGCGCGGGTGGTCGTCGTCCACCCGCCATTCCGCTGGCAGCGAGATTACGCCAGGGAGTT
This sequence comes from Streptosporangiaceae bacterium, assembly GCA_035499215.1. Taxonomy (GTDB): domain Bacteria; phylum Actinomycetota; class Actinomycetes; order Streptosporangiales; family Streptosporangiaceae; genus DATJZH01. The sequence goes on from DATJZH010000118.1 coordinate 5,244, forward strand.
CGGGGCCGGACTGACCCGGCTGGCCGCCGAGAGCGGCATCGCCTTCGCCGCCGAGAATCTCTATCCGCTGCGGCCGCGCGGCGCCGAGGTGGCCGCCTACGCACCGCACTGGAATCCGGTGGAGATCGACTGCCCGCACGCGACTCTCGACCTTTCGCACACGGCAGTGTCCGGGTCAGACGCGCTCGAGATGGCCGACGCCCTCGGGGAGCGGCTTGTGCATGTGCACATGGCCGACGGCACCAGGCCCGGGCTGCCGGACGAGCACCTGGTTCCCGGCCGCGGCACGCAGCCGTGCGCGGAGATGCTCAGGCGGCTTGCCGCCGGCGGGTACCGGGGAGTGGTCGTGCTCGAGGTGACCACCCGGCGCGCGGCCACGGACGCCGAGCGGCAGGCTGACCTGGCCGAGTCGCTGGAATTCACCCGGCGGCACCTGGCGGCCGGGGCTGCCCGCACGGGCAGCGGAGCAGGCCAGGCTACAGTTCCAGGATCAGCGTGACGGGACCGTCGTTCACCAGATGGACTTGCATGTCCGCGCCGAAGACACCTGTCTGCACGCTCGCGCCGAGCTCGCGCAGCGCATCGGCGAGGGCGCGGATGAGCGGCTCGGCAACTGCCCGGGGGGCAGCTGCCTGCCATGTCGGCCGCCGTCCCTTCGCGGTGTCGCCGTACAGCGTGAACTGGCTCACTACCAGCAGCGGCGCGCCAGCGTCCGCGCACGACTTCTCCCCCGCCAGGATCCGGAGGTAAAAGATCTTCCTGGCCAGGGCGGCGGCGGTCGCCGGGGTGTCGGTATGCGTGACGCCCGCCAGGACCAGCAGGCCAGGCCCGGTCAGCGCGCCCACCGGCTGGCCGGATACCGTTACCCACGCCGCACTGGCACGCTGAATCACAGCTCGCACGAGAAGGCATTCTTCCGGTGATGACAGACAGCACTATCCGCCGGCCCGCCGAAGCGACCCTTGTCACCGTGGCCCCGACCGGGGCGGAGTCGCGGAAAGCGGTGGTGCCTGCGCTGCCGGTCACCCTCGATGAGCTGGTCGCCGCGGCCAGCGACTGCCGCGCCGCGGGCGCGGCAGTCATTCACGTGCACGTCAGGGACGAGGAGGCGCGTCCTACCCTCGACGTCGGTCGGCTAGCCGACACGGTGCACGCGCTGCGGGCGGCAACCGACCTGATCGTCCAGCTGTCCACCGGCGGTGCGGTGACCGACAGCTTCGAGCGCCGCCTGGCGGTGCTCGAAGCCGGGCCGGACGCATGCTCGCTGACCTGCGGCACGGTCAATTTCGGCGACGAGGTGTTTGCGAACCCGTGGCCGTTCATCAGCGAGCTGTATGCCAGGACGCAGGAGCTGGGCGTGGTGCCCGAGTTCGAGCTGTTCGACCTCGGGCACGTGGCCACCTTGCACCGGCTGCTCGCCGACCTCGGCGCTCCGCACGGCGGCCACGTCCATTGCGACCTTGTCATGGGAGTGCCGGGCGGCATGCCCGGCGACGCGGCCACGCTCACGGCGGCGGTGGCCTCGCTGCCCGCCGGCGCGACCTGGTCAGCGACGGGCGTGGGCCGTGCCTCGCTGCCCGTGATGTTCGCCGCGCTGGCAACGGGCGGTCATCTGCGGGTCGGCATGGAGGACACGGTCTTCTTCGCGCACGGCCGCCCGGTGTCCGGCAACGCCCAGCTAGTTCAGCGCGCCGCCACGCTCGCCGGGCTGGCACAGCGGCCCGTCATGACGCCGCGAGAAGCCCGCGCGATGCTGGGGGTTCCCGATCGGCACTGAGCAGCGCTGCACGGAGAACAGCGGCATAAGCAATCCCGTGGTCGCGACGGTCGTCAGGTCGGGTTTCGCCGAGTCACGCCATCGCGGCGCGATCGCCGCGCTGGACTCCGGCGGCTCGGTGCTGCTGGCGGCGGGAACGGCGGCGGAGCCGATGTTCCCGCGCTCGTCGAACAAGCCGATGCAGGCCGCCGCGATGCTGGGCTGCGGCCTGGACCTGGACGGCGGGCTGCTCGCTCTCGCCGCGGCCAGCCACTCCGGCGAGGAGTTCCACGTCGCCGGGGTACGCGAGGTCCTGGCCCGGGCCGGCCTGGCCGAAGACGACCTGCTGTGCCCGGCTGACCTGCCGATCGACGAGCAGGCGCAGCGCGCCCTGCTGCGCGGCGGCGGCGGTGCCGACCGCCTGCACATGAACTGCTCGGGCAAGCACGCAGCCATGCTGGCTACCTGCGTCGCCGCAGGCTGGCCGACGGACAGCTATCTTGATCCCGGCCATCCCCTCCAGCAGGAAATCCGGTCCGCCATAGCGGGACTTGCGGCCGAGCCGGTCACTGCAGTCGGCGTCGACGGCTGCGGGGCGCCGCTGATGGCGATCTCGCTGGTCGGCCTCTGCCGGGCGTTCCGCGCCACGGTCTGCGCCGGCCCTGGCTCGGGGCCGCGCAGGATCGCTGATGCCATCCGGGCACATCCGGACTGGGCGTCCGGCACCAGGCGCCCTGAGCGCGCCCTGATGCGAGCCGTTCCCGGCCTGCTGCTGAAGTCCGGGGCCGAGGGAGTCCAGGCGTTCGCGCTGGCTGACGGCCGGGCGGCAGCGTTCAAGATCGACGACGGGGCGCAGCGGGCCACCGCGGTGGTCACGGTGGCGCTGCTGCGCGCGCTGGGCGTGCACGACGTGCCGGGCGCGGACACCGCCGCGCTCGAGGCACTGGCCGTCGCGCCGGTGACCGGCGGCGGGCGGGTGGTCGGCGAGATACGCCCCGCGATTGCGTGCTGACCTCGGCGGGAATCCGGCGGGCAGCCGCGGCGAGTGCTTGCAGGCTGATTTGCCTAGGCAAGCGGTGATGGGAAGACTGGAGGAATGAGTCCGGTGAACGTCAGCACTATCGGCGCCTACATCCGTGAGCAGCGAGAGCAGGCCAAGATATCGCTGCGCCAGCTCGCCCAGGCGGCCGGCGTGTCCAATCCTTACCTCAGTCAGATCGAGCGCGGCCTGCGCAGGCCGAGTGCCGACATCTTGCAGCAGATCGCGAAAGGGCTGCGCGTCTCCGCCGAGGCGCTGTATGTCGAGGCCGGCTTCCTTGAGGACCGGCCCGCCGGCCCGGCGGTGCCGGACGCGGTGCGCGCCGACCCCGAGCTGACCGAGCGGCAGAAGCAGATGCTGGTCGAAATCTACGAGTCGTTCCGCAAGGAGACGGCGATGGCGGCCGCGCAGGCGGCCGCGCCCGCAGCCGACGAGGAAGACGGGCCGGCCGTTGACGAGGCCGCGCTCTCCTGGCCCGAGAATCCGGAGACCGGGGCGCTGGCAGAGCAGCCGGGAATCATCGGCGCCCGGGCCCATCCGCTGCAGCCTGCCGGGAACGGCCCCGGTTCCCCGGCGGCGGAGCCCGGCAGGGACTCCGCCCAGTTCGCGGCCGCGCAGCCCGCCGGTTCCGACAGCGAGGACGCCGATCTCGCCGCGCAGGCGCGGCCGCCGGACGGTACTGCTCATCCGTTCCCAGCCTCCCCCGGTGCCCGGTAGCGTGACACCGTGAGCTTCCTGGGTTTCGGTGCCTATCAGCCGCTGCAGTGGTTCTTCTGGGTGCTGCTGGTCGCCGCGTTCGTCGTGGAGACTTGGGCCTTCATCGATGTGCTCCGGCGGCCCGGCCCGGCTTTCGTCGCGGCGAGCAAGCAGACCAAGCCGTTGTGGCTGGTCATCCTCGGCGTCGCGCTGATTATCGGCCTGGGTGGAGCCGTCGGCGAGCTGACCCTGTTCAGCATCCTGCCGATCATCGCGTTCGTGGCCGCCGCGATCTACCTCACCGACGTCAGGCCCAAGGTGAGCGGCTTCAAGGGCGGTACGCACCAGGGCCCGTACGGGCCCTGGTAGGCGCGCCTAGATGATCTATTCCAAGGTCAGTGGTCATAGGCCAGGAGCGAGCGCTTGACGGGCTGGCCGGTTTGATCGTTGTGCCAGATGGCGGCGGTCAGGGCGAGGATGCGCTGCAGGACGCGGGCAACCACCCCGGCGGGGGTGTGCCCGCCGTGCCGCTCCAGGTCGAGCTGGCCCTTGAATGTCTCGTTGATCGACTCGATGACCTGGCGCACCGGCTTGAACAGCTGGGCGCCAGCGGGTGCGGGCTCGCCTTTGCGGGCCGGGCGCAGCAGGTGCGCGCCGGCGCCGGCAAGGGTCGCCTCGAAGTCGCGGCCGTAGTAGTTCTTGTCCCCGATCAGGGTCTGGCCGGGCCGCTGCCCGAGCAGGCCCTGATCGGCGTCGAAGATGGCCAGCAGGACTTGCCGCTCGTCGGCCTTCGCCCCGCTCAGGGCGAAGCCCACGGGCAGCCCGCCCAAGGTGGCGACCAGGTGCAGCCGCAGGCCCCAGAAGTAGCGCGAGTGGCTGGCGCAATACCCGTACTCGGCCCAGCCGGCCAGGTCAGAGCGCTCAGCGGTCTCGCGGGAACGGCCGCACTCGACCGGGGTGGAATCGATCACCCAGACATCGTCGGTCCATGCGGTGGTGTCGGCCGCCAGGACGCGGATGCAGTGCCGGATCAGCGACGCGGCAGCGCGCAGCCGCTTGTTACAGCCGGGCTGCTGAGGCAGGTAGGGGAACAGGTGCCGCAGGTGAGCGCGGGCGTGCCGCAGCCAGCGGGCCTCGGACGTGAACCCCGGCAGGGCCTGCATGACCGCCAGGGTGACCAGCTCGGCATCACTCAGCTTCGGACCGATGCCTATCCCAGGCCGGTACGGCGCGAGCTGCGGCGAGTCCTTCAGCAGGTCATCGGTCTTCACGTACAGTGCTGTAGCGAGGGTATCCATGTCAGTCGTCACAAACTGATCTTGGATGCCCTCGCCTCATCTCCGCAGCTACCCTTGGAATTAATCATCTAGCCGGAAATCCTGATCCGCAGGCGGCGGAATCCCCTGCCCTTGTTCTCGATCTTGACGATCTCGATCCGGCCGACCTGGGCGGTCGAGGCCACATGCGTGCCGCCGTCTGCCTGCTGATCGAGGCCGACGATGTCCACGATCCGCACCTCCTTAGCCTCAGCCGGCACCAGGTTGGTGGCAGTGCGGATGATGGCGGGGATGGCGAGCGCCTCATCGCGCGGCAGGACGCGCGCGTGAATAGGCCGGCCCGCGGCCACCTCCGCATTGCAGGCGGCCTGGACCGCATCCCGGAATCCGCCGGGCACCTCCGGCAGGTTGAAATCCATCCGGGCGCTCAGCGGCTCCATGTTGCCGCCGGTGACCAGGGCGCCGAAGTCCCGGAACACGACTGCGCACAGCACATGAAGACCGGAATGGGTGCGCATGAGAGCACTGCGGCGGTCGTCCTCGATGGCGCCGCGGACGATCGTCCCCGCTGGCGGCAGCGGATCATCGTCGGCCGGGATGAGATAAAGGTCGTCACCCTTGCGCGCGCCGACAATCCGCGTCGCCACGCCGCCCCACAGCAGGATCCCGTGGTCGGGCGGCTGGCCGCCGCCGCCCGGATAGAACGCCGAGGTGTCCAGCACGATCCCGGCCGCCCCGCAGTCCAGGACCCGGGCATCCCACTCGCGCAGCGTCTGGTCCCCAAGCTCAAGCCGATGCGTTCGCCATGGCCTCTCGCTCACGGCGGCAGCCTACCGGCGTGCCGCGGCCGGCCTGCAGCGGACAGCAGCCGCGATGGACCGGCGGCGGCCGCGATGGACCGGCGGCGGCCGCGATGGACCGGGCCGCCCGCGATGGACCGGGCCGCCCGCTACAAGGGGAGTGCCAGGAAGGCCACCGGGACGGCGACTGCGAGCGCGGCGACCGCGCAGACCAGGGCGAGGGCCGCAGCCGAGAGCCTCGGCGCGGGCCGCAGCAGCCGGGTGACCCTGGCGGCCACGTCGCAGCCGATTCCGGGCCCGTCGGCCGCGAGCGCGCCGGCCGGGGCCCGGCCGCCGCCTGCGGCCCCGACCCGCAGCAGCGCGGTGGCGAGTTCCCTGGCCGGCCGGCGCCGGAGCGCACGGTCGTCGGCGTGCATCTCGACCAGCAGGGCCACGGCCTTCTGGGCCTCCCGGGCGACACCGGACCAGCGGAAAGCGCGCAGCAGCGCGGTGAACGGCAAGAGCACCAGATCATGCCGTTCCGTCAGGTGGGCACGCTCGTGGGCCAGGACGGCGGCAAGCTCGGCCTGGTCAAGCAGTTCAAGAGCGCCCGAGCTGATGACGATCGCCGACCGCAGGCCGGGCAGGCAGTACGCGGCGGCTGCCGGGTGGTCGACCACCAGCGCGCCCGGCACCTTCGGGTCGCCGTGCGCAAGCAGGCTGAGCAGGGCACGCTGCCGCTGGCGGCCGCGCAGAACCGCCGCCGAGGACGCTGCCAGCATCCAGCACAGCAGCAGCAGCAGAATGATCCCCGCTGCCAGTGCGGCCAGCCGGACAACCGCCAGCACGCCCATGGCGCCCGCCGTCGGGGCCGGCATCGCGCGGACCAGCCGGGCCGCCTGCGCGGCTCCGTCAGCGACGACGCCGAGCCGCTGGTCGGCGGCGCCCAGTGCCACCAGCGCCCCGACAGCGGCAAGGCTCCAGCCCAGCCCGATCGCCTGCCAGAGCAGAATTGCCGCGGCCGGTGATCTGCGTGGCCAGCGCGCGCCGGCCAGCGCGCGCGCGGAGCGCACGCAGGACGCGGCTACGACGGCGAGGACGACGACGGCGGGCACGGGCGGTCAGCTCCCGGTGGCCTCGCCGAGAGCCTCGAGGGCGCGGCGCAGCATTCGTGCCTCGGCGCCCGTCACGCTGCGCGCGAAGCGGGTGAGCGCGGCCTGCCGGTCGCCGGTCTGGTTCAGCGCGTTGAGCATCAGCTCGGTCACGTACGCCTCCCGGCTCTCCGCCGCGCGGTAGCGCCAGGCCCGGCCGTCCCGCTCACGGCGGGCGAATCCCTTCTTGGCCAGCCGGTCCAGCACGGTCATGACCGTGGTGTGGGCCAGGCCCCGCTCGCTCAGGTGCTCGCTGACCTGGCGGACCGTGCACGGGGCCGGCGCCTCCCACAGCACGTCCATGATCGCGCGCTCAAGCTCGCCAAGTCGGTTCACGCAGCAACTTTACAGCCGGGGAACTCTCGGCGCGATGACGGCGCCGGGCC
>DATJZH010000119.1:0-3026 GCA_035499215.1 Streptosporangiaceae bacterium
GCTCTGGTCCCCCGCCGGGGCACCCTTGCCGGCGTTCCGGGCCCCCGTCGGAGCGCCGACGTTATGCGACGCCGGGTGGTTTGCCCCCGTAGCCACCCGGCGTCGCTCTTATTTTCTCCGGCAACGCTTTCCCCTTAGCCGCCAGCTTTCCCGTCCGTCCCGCTGGCTGCGGCCGCCCGGCTGGCTGCGGCCGCCCGGCTGGCCGGGCTGTCGAGGCCGCGATGTCAGGCCCCGCTGTCAGGCCCCGCTGTCCAGCTCGGGGCGGTGCGCTCGATAAGGCCGCCGCAGACGTCGGCGCCACGGCCGCACGGGCAATGTTGATGAACGGCTTCACCACCCGGCGCCGGCGCGGCCCGGCTACTCGGTCTTGCGGAATTCCGCGATGGCGACAGCCGTCATTCCCAGGCCCATGACCGCGACTATGCCGAGCGAGAGCCAAAGGGGCACCGGCCAGCCCGCCCAGGTGATAGTGGGCGCCAATTTCGCGTCGAAAGCGGCGGGCACGTTCAGATGGCTGAATACGGCGTGCCGCATCGGGCCCACCACATATGTCAGCGGGTCGATCCGGGTCAGGACGCTCAGCCAGACGGGCAGGCCGTTCAGCGGGTAAAGCGCCCCGGACAGGAAGAACAGCGGCATGACCAGCATCTGGGTCAGCGCCATGAACGCCTGGAACTGCTTGATCCGTGCTGCCATCATGACGCCGAATGCCGTAAGCGTGAACGACAGCAGCAGCAGCTCGCCGATCAGGGTCAGCAGCAGCACCGGGTTGTAGGGCACAGCCGCGAACCCGGCCAGGGCCAGGAAGACCAGACCCTGGAAGGTCGCGATCGTCGCGCCGCCCAGGCACTTCCCGATCACGATGGATCCCCGGCTGACAGGTGCCACCAGGATCTCGCGCAGGAAGCCGAACTCGCGGTCCCAGACAATCGAGGCCGCCGAGAAAATCGCGGTGAACAGCACGGACATCGCCAGGACGCCCGGGTAGATGAAGGTCTTGAAACTGACCCCGGACGGCAGGCTGTGCCCGGCGAGCGAGGATAGTCCGGTGCCGAGCACGAACAGGAAGAGGAACGGCTGCACGAGCGAGGTGATCGCGCGCAGCCGGTCCGTGCGGAACCTGATCAGCTCGCGCCGCCAGATGATCCCGACCGCTCGCATGTCGTGTCGCAGCCCGCGCTCGGGCACCGCGACCCGGATTTCCTCGACGAGCACATCCGCGCTGCCCGCGGCGGGCGCCTCAGGGGCCTGCGTCGCCATCGTTCATCGCCTTCCTCTGAACCGCTGGGCCATCTGCCGCATGGCGTCGGTGCCGGACGCCTCCGCGTCGCGGATGGTACTTCCGGTGTAGGACATGAAGACGTCGTCCAGCGACGGCCGGGACACGCTGACCGAGCCGATGGGCACCGAGAGCTCGCTGAACAGCCGGGGAACGAACTGCTCGCCGGAGCCGACAGAGAAGGTCACCGCGCCCTCGTGCATCGCGGCCTCGATGCCGAAGACATCGGCCAGGGCGGCAATGGCCGCCGGATTGTCCGCCGTCTGAATCTGCACCCGGTCCTTGCCCACGCTCGCCTTCAGCGCCTCCGGCGTATCGATTGCCACGATCCTGCCGTGGTCGATGATCGCGATTCGGTCGCAGTGCTCTGCCTCGTCCATGTAGTGGGTCGTGAGGAAGATCGTGATGTCCTCGCGCCCCTTGAGCTCGTCGATGTAGTTCCAGATCGACGAGCGGGTCTGCGGGTCGAGGCCGACGGTGGGCTCGTCGAGGAACAGCACATGCGGCGCGTGCAGCAGGCCGCGGGCAATTTCCAGCCGTCGCTGCATCCCGCCGGAGAATGTGCTGACCAGGCTGTCCTTACGGTCCCACAGCCCGACCATATCGAGGACCTGGCGCATCCTGGGCAGCACGGCCGTCCTCGGCACGCCGTACAGCTCAGCGTGAAAGCACAGGTTCTGCTCGGCGGTGAGATACGTGTCCAGCGTGGTGTCCTGGAACACCAGGCCAATGTTGCGCCGTACAGAGTCCCGCTGGGTGGCCGTGTCGTGGCCGGCCACCAGCGCCGTCCCGCCTGTCGCATTGGCCAGCGTGCACAGGATTTTGATGGTGGTCGTCTTGCCCGCGCCGTTGGGGCCGAGGAAGCCGAAGGTCTCTCCCCGGGCCACCTCGAAGTCGATGCCGCGGACGGCTTCGACATCGCCGTACCGCTTGGCGAGCCCTGACACCGATATCACCGGCTCGCGCCCGCTGCCGTGTGCTGCTTGCGGCGCGCCAGCCGGACCGCTGGGCTGCGCCTGACGCTGCGGTACCGCCGCAGCGGCGCTCGCTCCGGCCGGCGCTGCGCCGCCGCTCGCTTGCGTGCCAGTGTCCGCTGTCACAGCTGCTGCCTCCCCTGGCTGACTGATCCGAGCCTAACCGCCTTACCGGCCAGGCGAGCTCCACCTCAGCGGCCGTCGCCGCCGGCCTGCTCGTCGTCATCTGCGGCGAGGATCCGGTACAGCGCCTTGCGGGTATCGGCGAGTATCTTGCGCGCCTGGCTCACTTGGGCTTCGGTGCCGACGCCGACCACCTGGAACGCGGCCATCGTTACCTGGCCGACGAGCCGGCGCATCTCGATCGCCGTGCCGCCCGCGCTGCCGGTCACCACGTCCCACGGAGCGCGCAGCTCGTCGGGGTGAGCGGCCACGTAGGCCTGCCCCTCCTCGGTCAGCACGTATGCTCTGCGGCCGCTCTCGCCTGCCTCGGCGCGAATGAGGCTCTCGTCCTCCAGTTGCTGCAGCGCCGGATAGACCGAGCCCGGGCTCGGGCGCCACACGCCGCCGCTACGCTCCCCGATTTCCTGGATGATCTGGTAGCCGTTCCTGGGCTCCTCGGCCAGCAGGGCAAGTGCCGCCGCCCGGACATCCCCGCGCCGGGCACGCGGACCGCGCATTCTCGGCTCGCGGGGCCAGGGCCCCATGCCATGCAATCCGGGGCCGCCCGGGAATCCCGATCCGCCGCCAAACCCCGGCCTGCCGGCGAAGCC
>DATJZH010000120.1:0-4354 GCA_035499215.1 Streptosporangiaceae bacterium
CCGGCACGTCCGGGCCTACTACCGCGGCGAGCACCTGCGAGTTGGGCAGCAGGCATCGGCCGGTCTCGGTCTCCAGCCGGACATAAGTGAGGCTGATGTCGCCCACCATGCCCTCCACCATGCCGCCGAGCGCGCCGGACCGTATCCATACCTGGTCACCAACGCGGAACGGGCGAGCGAAGAGCAGCACCATCCCGGCGAAAAGGTTGGCGAGCGACTGCTGTGCGGCGATTCCGAGCAGCACACCGGTGACGGCACCGCCGATCAGCAGCTGCCGGACCGAACCGATCCCCGACAGGGTGAAGCCGACCAGCAGAATCACGAACAGGCCCAGCAGGACGAGCGCGTATCTGAGCACGCCGGCGTGCGCCGCGCCGATCGTGGGCTGCAGCCCCGCCCGGGCCTGATCCGCCAGCCCGAAGGTGGCGGCCACCCCGAAAATGCAGAAGGCGGCCGTGGCCGCATACCTGATGACGTCGTAGGGGGCCTGATGCGAGCCGAGCGGGAGATGGTGTGCCACTGCCGCCAGCACAGCGCTGACAACGGCCAGCACGAGGGCGATGATGGCCCGCCAGGGCCTGGCGCGCTCCTTCACCTTGGTTATCGAGCGGGTCAGGTCGATTTGGTGCTTTTCCTGCAGATCCACCCGACAACGCTATCGGGTCAAGCGCGCGTGGTCCCGGGGGCCCGATCGGTCCCCGGGACCAGCTGAGCCTGAAGCAGGCTCGCGGATCAGCCGCGGCCGCCGAGCTCGAACAGCGGCTTGCCGACGGGCAGCACTGGCCTGCCCTTCATCCCGGCTACGAGACCGGCCGCCGAGACGTACCAGGCAATCAGTGCGGTCACGACGCCGAGGTAACCGCCGACCTTGATGAGGTTCGCGTTGCCGCTGTCGAACTGCCCGATGAACAGGAAGATGAGGGCGACCTCCAGGAACAGGAATACCGAGAAGAGCGCGGCGTTCGTCTGTGTGCTGGCGATCAGCATGTAGAGAGTGAAGATCGCGAAAGCCAGCAGGATCCAGCCCAGGTCGTTGTGAATGTTTTCCCCCGGAAGCACGGCAACGAACCGCACGTAGAAGAACAGCCCCATCCAGAAGGCGCCGTAGCTGGAGAACGCTGTCGCGCCGAAGACGTTGCCGGTGCGGAACTCCCACATGCCCGCGAGCAGCTGCACGATGCCGCCGTAGACGAGCGCGTAGGGAAGCCACTCGGCACTGTTGACGCCCGGGATGGCGCCCTTCGTCCAGTTGGCGTTGGCGGCGGACAGTAGGAACGTGGTGAGTGCGAAACCCGCGAGGCCTAGCGGTCCCGGATCGGATATTCGGACTGCCGGGACGACGGACGCGGGAGCTTCATTGGTGGCGCTCAAGCTATTCCTCCTGACAGACTTGCGCTGCCCGGCCGCTGGCTTGCCGCCTGGACGGCATGGCGGGCGCTCGGGTGGACGGACGGAGGGCGGCGGCGCAGCGCCCGGACGCGAATGCCGGGCGAGCCGACCCGCAGCCACACCTGCGATCGGGAGTAATCGGGATAAATACCACCATACGCAGACCTTCCCGTTCTCCCAGCTGGCTCACTGGAACCAGATGGAAGATCAATCCTGAGCGTAACTCTGGCGGCGCTCTTTCGGGAGACCCAGTTTCTAGCGTTCGGGACCGTTTGCCGGATCTTGCGGCACGGGACGCGCCGGGATGCGTATCTTTTACCCGCCACAATTTTGCGCTTCTGCCCGGTGCGAGCCAGGCCGGCAAGCCAGTCCAGCTGGCACCGGGCAGGTGGACCGGGGAAGCCGGTCCATCAGCAGGGGGTGCCCGCCAGCCGGCCCCTGGCCTCAGGGCGAGGCCATCCGGCCCAGCTGGGCCGGAACCCGCGCCGCGGCGGCATTGTCCAGCAGGAACAGTGTCTGCTGCCGGCCCCGCGCGCCCGCCGCCGGTACCTGCACCGGCCCGGCGCCCGACAGCGCCAGCCGGACCGCGCCGGCCTTCTCCGCGCCGGAAGCGACGATCCATACCTGGCGGGCTGCGCGGATCGCCGGAAGGGTGAGCGTCAGCCGGGTTGGCGGCGGCTTGGGCGCTCCGTGCACGGCCACGGCGGTCCGCTCCTCATACAGGGCCGGATGGCCGGGAAACAGCGATGCGACATGCGCGTCCGCGCCGATGCCGAGCAGCAGCACGTCGAACGACGGCACCTGGCCATGGTCTTCCGGCTGCGCGGCGGCCCGCAGCCAGCCCGCGTAACGCCAGGCAGCGGTCTCCGGGTCGTCGCCGTCAGGACCGCCCGGGCCGGGCATCGGATGGACCCGCTCCTGGCTGATCTCGACGTGATCGAGCAGGGCCGCCCGTGCCCCGGTCTCGTTCCGCTCTGGATCCCCGGCTGGCAGGAATCTCTCGTCCCCCCACCAGATGTCCAGGTGCCGCCAGTCGACCGCGTCCCTGGCGGGCGCGGCAGCCAGCTCGGCAAGGATCTTGGTGCCGATGCCGCCGCCGGTCAGCACCAGGGAGGCGTGCCCCGTGGCCGCGGAGGCGTCTACCAGGGTCGTCACTAGCCTGGCCGCGACCGCCTTGGCCAGCAGATCAGCGTCTCGGTGAATCAGCACCTGAGGGGCGGCGATGACGTTATCTCCCTTCGGCGGCGGCAGCGCCTGCCGCGAGCCAGGCCAGCGTTTCCGAATAGATCTCGTCGGGGTCCAGCCTGCGCAGCTCCTCGGTGAGCAGTTCGGCAGCATCTCGCCGGTGCAGGGCAACATGTCGCTCAGGCTGGTCGGGTCGGCTAAGCGTAGCGTTCCGGCCATCTGGCCGGCTGATCGTGATATCGCCGTCGCTGATGGCGAAGGTGACCTGGGTGATCCCCGGGCCGCCGGAATCGTCGCGGCTGAACGGCACCCCCAGCCGGCCGGTCAGCCAGGCGGCAATCAGGTCAGCAGTCGGATTGTGCTCCTCCGCCACGACGGCGCCGCCAGCGATCGCCCCGTGCGGCTGGTCGAGCGTGGCGGCCAGCAGCGAGCGCCATGCGGTGGCCCTCGTCCAGGCCAGGTCGGTATCGCCTGGCCGGTACCCGGAGGCCAGTGCCGCCAGCATTTCACCTGGCACGCTGGCTGCGGCGGCATCGGTAACCCGGCGCTGGGCGAGCTCCCCGAGCGGAGCAGCCGACGGGGTAGCAGGCGCGCTGCCCGGCCACCAGGTCACGACCGGCGTGTCGGGCACCAGCAGCGGCGCGACCACGGAGTCCGCGTGCAGGCTCATCGGGCCGTACAAGCGCAGCAGCACAGTCTGGCCGGGTGCGCCCTCGCCGGTCCTGATCTCGGCGTCCAGGCGTGACTCGCGCCGCGGGTCCCTGGCGATCACCCCCAGTACCCGGCAGGGATGCTCCCGGCCGGCCTGGGTCGCGGCCCGGACCGCGTCATGCTGCGACGCCTCATCGGTCACGATGATCAGGTTCAGCACCACGCCGGTGGTGGGGCCACCGAGCTGGTCCCTCGCCTGGGTCAGCGCGGAGCGCACATCCGCGGTCGTCGTGTCGGTCAGGTCGATCAGCATGGCGGTACCTTCCTGTCGCCCCGGCTGCCTGTCTGCGTCATCGCCGGACCGCCGCAGCTAGAGCCGGCGCCAGGCGCGGCCCTCGTGCGCGAGGAGGGCGTCAGCGCAGGCCGGGCCGTGCGTCCCTGCCGGGTACTGCTCGGGCTTGTCGTGCGTGGCCCAGAACTCCTCGATCGGGTCGAGAATCTGCCAGGACAGCTCGACTTCCTCCTGCCGCGGGAACAGCGGCGGGTCGCCGATCAGCACATCGAGCAGCAGCCGCTCGTACGCCTCCGGGCTCGACTCGGTAAACGACTCGCCGTAGGCGAAGTCCATGTTCACGTCGCGCACCTCCATCGCCGACCCCGGCACCTTCGAGCCGAACCTGACCGTCACCCCCTCATCCGGCTGGACCCGGATCACCAGGGCATTCTGCCCGAGTTCCTCGGTGTCGGTGGCATCGAAGGGAAGGTGCGGGGCACGCTGGAACATCACGGCGATCTCGGTCATCCGGGTCGTCAGCCGCTTGCCGGTGCGCAGGAAGAACGGCACCCCGGCCCAGCGCCTCGTGTCGATCGTCAGCCGGATCGCCGCATACGTCTCGGTCCCGGAGTCCGGCGGTATCCCGTCCTCTTCCAGGAACCCGCCGACCTGGACGCCGCCTTGCCAGCCTGCCGCGTACTGGCCGCGCGCGGTCCCGGCGGCGATGTCATCAGGGATCTTGACCGCCGACAGCGCCTTCTCCTTCTCGGCGCGCAGCGAATCCGCGGCGAACGACAAAGGCTCCTCCATCGCGGTCAGCGCGAGCAGCTGCAGCAGGTGGTTCTGGATGACATC
>DATJZH010000121.1:0-8088 GCA_035499215.1 Streptosporangiaceae bacterium
CAGCGCCGTCGTCGAGGCGTTCGGGGTGATCGCGGAGGTCACCATGTCGAAGTAACCGGTGCCGACCTCGCGCTGGTGCCGCGTTGCCGTGTAGCCGTCGGCCTCCGACGCGAATTCCGCGTCCTGCAGCCGGACGTAGGCCGGCATGCCCTCCTCCGCGTAGCCGCGGGCCAGGCTGAACATCGCGTGGTTCAGCGAGTGGAAGCCGGCCAGGGTGATGAACTGGAACTTGTACCCCATCTCGCCGAGCTCGCGCTGGAACTTCTCGATGGTCCCCTCGTCCAGGTGCGCCCGCCAGTTGAAGGACGGCGAGCAGTTATAGGCCAGCATCTGGTCGGGGTAGACGTTCTTGATCGCCTCGGCGAACTTGCGCGCCACCCCGAGGTCGGGCTTGGATGTCTCCATCCACAGCAGATCGGAGCAGGGCGCGTAGGCCAGGCCGCGCGCGATGCACGGCTCGATGCCGTTGTGCACATGGTAGAAGCCCTCGCCGGTTCGCTCGCCGGTCACGAACTGCCGGTCCCGCTCGTCAATGTCGCTGGTGATCAGCGTCGCCGCCTGTGCGTCGGTGCGGGCCACGATCAGCGTCGGCACTCCGCACACGTCGGCTGCCAGCCGCGCCGCGTTGAGGGTCTTGACGTGCTGGCCGGTCGGGATCAGCACCTTGCCGCCCAGGTGGCCGCACTTCTTCTCGGAGGCGAGCTGGTCCTCCCAGTGCACTCCGGCGGCGCCCGCGGCGATCAACGCCTTCATCAGCTCGAAGGCGTTGAGCACACCGCCGAAGCCTGCCTCGGCGTCGGCCACGATCGGCGCCAGCCAGTATGGCGCGTCCTCGTTACCGGACTCAGACCAGGTGATCTGGTCAGCCCGCAGCAGCGCGTTGTTGATCCGGCGGACCACCTGCGGCACCGAGTTGGCCGGGTAGAGGCTCTGGTCCGGATAGGTCTGGGCGGCCAGGTTCGCGTCGGCGGCCACCTGCCAGCCGGACAGGTAGATGGCCTGCAGGCCGGCCTTGACCTGCTGCACGGCCTGGTTGCCGGTCACCGCGCCCAGTGAGTTGATGTACCCCTCCTCCTGCAGGAGGGACCACAGCCGCTCAGCGCCCAGCCGGGCGAGGGTGTGCTCCTCCTGCACGGACCCGCGCAGCCGGACGACATCCGCGGCACTGTAGCTTCGCTCGATGCCGGCCCAGCGGGGATCTGTCGCCCATACGCGCTGCAGCCTCGCCGCCTGCTCGTCGACAGGCGCGCTGCCGTTCGATGTGGTGCTGCTTCGGGCGCCCTCAGGGCGACGGTCGCTCACTGCGAACCTCCTGCTGATCCTGGTTCTTTCCCGGGTCGTGTCGCCGGGTAGCACCCTTCAGTCTTTCCGGGTAGCACCCTTCAGCTTGCGATGCCGGAGCACCAGCGGACCAGGGTCGTTGGTCCTGAAATCGTGCAGAGATTCGCTTATGGTGAAGAAGTGATGAGCTTCACCCATGAAAATTCGCGATCTTTAACACCAGAGGGTCTCGACCTCAGCACGTTCGGCCAGCGACTGCGTCATGTGCGACGGGCCAGGGGGATGACGCTCGCTGAGCTCGGCGTGCGTGTCGGCCGCGCTCCGTCGGCGCTGTCGATGCTGGAGAACGGACGGCGCGAGCCGAAGCTGTCGCTGATCGAAGCGCTCGCCAGGGCGCTGTCTGTCCCGGCCGGGGAGCTGATGCGGCGCGAGCCGCCCAGCCGCCGGGCTCAGCTGGAGATCGCGCTCGAGCAGGCGCAGCGCGATCCCGGCTTCGCCGAGCTTGGCCTGCCGCGGCTGCGGGTGGGCGCGCGCGTGCCCAGTGATGTCATCGAGCATGTGCTGGCGCTGCACAAGGAACTCAGCGCGCATCGGGCCAAGCCGACGGCCACGCCCGAGGAGGCCAGGGCCGCCAACGCCGACCTTCGGATGATGATGCGCGAACGGGGAAACTATTTCGCCGCAATCGAGCGAACGGCGTCGGCTACCCTTGCGACAGCGGGCTACCCGGGCGGCCCGCTGTCGCAGGGGATGCTGATGTCGGTGGTGAGTCAGCACGGATTTTCCGTTCAGTATGTGCCTGATCTGCCGAGATCAGCGCGGTCAGTGACCGATCTGCGCAACCACCGCATCTACCTGCGCAAGGAATCGCTCGGCATGCACACGCCGCGCGCCGTGCTGCTGCAGACCCTCGGCCATTTTGTCCTCGGGCACCCGGCGCCAGCCGATTTCGCCGATTTCCTGCATCAGCGGGTGGAGGCGAACTACTTCGCGGCGGCCGTCCTGATGCCCGAGAAACGCGCCGCCGCATTCCTGCGCCGGGCGAAGGAGGCCAGGGACCTGTCGATCGAGGACCTCAGGGACGTGTTCTCGGTGTCCTACGAGATGGCCGCGCACCGCTTCACCAATCTGGCGACCCATCATCTGAACCTGGCCTGCCATTTCGTCAAGAACGACGAGACGGGCATCATTTCCAAGGCCTACGAGAACGATGGCGTCGCCTTCCCCGCCGACGGGGGCGGGGCGATCGAGGGTCAGCGGATGTGCCGCCTGTGGTCGGGCCGGCGGGTCTTCGCGGCAGCCGACCGGTTCAGCCCGCATTACCAGTACTCCGACACGCCGTCGGGAACCTACTGGTGTGTCGCCCAGGTCGATCCGGGCCGCGAACCCGGCTTCGCGATCACCCTGGGCGTGCCGTATGAGCACTCGCGCTGGTTCCGGGGCAGGGAGACGATGGCGCGGGTTTCCTCAGCGTGCCCCGACGGGGAGTGCTGCCAGCGGCCGCCCGCCGCGCTCGCGGCCCGCTGGGAGGGCATGGCATGGCCGTCGGCGCGAGCGCACTCGCACATCCTGCTGGCCCTGCCGACCGGGAGTTTTCCTGGCGTCGACGATACGGACGTGTTCGAGTTCCTTGACCGGCACGAGAGGGACTAGGCCGCGACGGGCCGGCCGCCGGCTCTGGGCGGGGCACTGCCGGGTTGTCCTGCCTGCGGCCGGGCGCCAGCACGACCGTCGGGCCGCACGCCGCCACATCGGGTCGGCGCGGCTCACAAACGTGATGCCTGCTTAGCCGAATGTGATGCCGTGCTTGGCCAGCAGCAGCTCGCCGAGCTCACGTGCGCGCTGAGCGGCCTGCGTATCCCCCTCGCAGGCCGCCATGATCGAGCCCTTCATCAGGATGTGCCACTGGCGGGCGAACGAGTCGCCATCGTCGACTCCCGCGGCCGCGGCGAGATCACGAAGGAACAGCCGGATGTTGGCGAGATACCGAACGCTGGCCCGGCGTGCGGGCATCTGCCGGTCGCTGAACTCCAGCATCGTCGTGAGGAATGTGCAGCCCTCGAAGTCAGGCCGGGCAAACCATTCGGCGAGAATATCGAATACCGCAAGCAGCCTGTCGCCCGGCGCGGTGGCCCGCTGCCGGACTCCGGCGATGAGCCACTCATTGGTCCACAGCTCCTCGCGGTGCTGCAGGAAGTCTAGGATCAGATCGTCCTTGTCGCGGAAGTTCCGGTACAGGGTCATCTTGGCGACGCCGGCTCTGGCGATGACGGCATCGACGCCGACCGAGCGCACTCCGTCGCGGCTGAACAGTTCATAGGCTGCCCGCTGCAGGCGATCGCGCCCGCTGCGGGGGTTTCTGCCCGCCCGGGCAGCCCCGCTGCCCGCTGTAGATGACATATACACCACGTCCGGACTCAGGGGCCAGTGGGTTCAGGGGCCGGTGATCGTTCTCAGCTGCCGCGGCAGTCAAGCTTCGCCAGAGTGACTACGTTACCCGCCGTGAGCTCGCCAGGCTGGGCCATGCCCGTCGCGCCCTGCCCGTCGCGGCCGGGCCGCAGCCAGGCCTGTCCGGAAGGCCTGTCCGGCGATCTTCCGCCGGCCGCGGGCATGCCAGTGCGAAGACACGACGGGCGGCTGATGATGACGACGGAAGGATGGTCCCGGCTATGGGCACCGGCACCGGCGCTGGGGGCGGGCAGACACGTTCTCCGGGCCGATCGGCAACGGCCATCGCGGATCTGGATCCCGGCTATTTCGCGTTCGTGATGGCCACGGGCACCATCTCGGCGGGCATGTTCCTGCTGGGACCGTCCTGGCTGTCGCGGGCGCTGCTCGTTGTCGCGTCGATCGGGCTCGTCCTCCTCGGCGCCGCCCTGGTGATCAGGCTGGCCATCTTCCGCTCCAGTCTCGCCGCCGACATTCAGGCGCCAGAGCGGGTGTTCGGCTTCTTCACGATCGTGGCCGGAATCGACGTGCTCGGGGTGCGGCTCGCTGCCGCGGGGCATCCGCTGGCCACGGCGATCCTGGCCGCGCTGGCTGCCGCCGTGTGGCTCGCGCTGACTTACGGCGTACCCGCCAGTCTGCTGCTCACGCGAGAGCGCGCATCGGTCCTGCGTGATGTCAACGGCACCTGGCTGCTGTGGGTCGTCGGCACGCAGTCCCTCTCGGTCGCGGCAGCGTCCCTGGCTGGCGTGTGGCCGTCGCAGTCGGGGCTGCTGGCGCCGGCTGCCGTCGGGCTGTGGAGCGTCGGGCTCGTGCTGTACCTGCTGCTGGTCTCGTTGATCTTGCTGCGCTGGCTGACTGTCGCCGTGAGCCCGCAGACTCTCGGGCCGCCCTACTGGATCCTGATGGGCGCCACGGCGATCACCGTCCTGGCGGGCGCGGGGATCCTGAACCTCCCCGCTGCGCTGCCTGTTACCCGGGCGACCGCCGGATTCGTTCAGGGTTTCTCCTTTGCGCTGTGGGCGTTCGGCACCTGGTGGATCCCGCTGCTCATCGTGCTCGGGCTCTGGCGGCACGTGCGGCGCCGCTGGCCGCTCAGCTACGAGCCGGCGCTGTGGAGCGTGGTCTTCCCGCTCGGCATGTACAGCGTGGCCAGCTTGTCGTTCGGCAAAGTCGCCCAGCTCGGATTCATGGAGCCGCTCAGCCGGTTCATGCTCTGGGTGGCCTTCGCCGCCTGGGCGGCGGTGACCGCCGCGTTCCTCGCCCGGCTCGCGCGCCGGCCGGGCGAGCCAGCATCCGGGGCATCGGCCTGAACCAGGTCGGACAGCCACCGCGACATGATCGGGGCGTCCGGGCCCCTGGTTAACGTCAGCCGGGATCGGTGCCCGTAATGCTGGCCTCCGGCCGGTTCGGCGACGGTCGCGGGCGGCCCGGCAGGCGGCCACGGGAGGAGCTACTGCGCGGGCAGCGGCTGGTTGACCGCGGGGATGCCGGGTGCCGGGTTCTGGCTGACCTGCCGTTGGGCGGCCAGCAGGCTCGCCTGCGCGGCGGTGAGACGAAGCCGCGGATCCCGGCGCGGGTACCCGGCTGCCTTATCAGCCAGCCGGAACGCGCTCGTAAGGTCGCCGCAGGTGCGGCGCCGCCACGGGCTGATGTTCGGCTCGGTTACCCCGAACCGGGTCTCCAGCAGGCGCAGCAGCGACGTATGGTCGAACACGTCCGAGCAGACGTACCCGCCAGCCGTCCAGGGCGAGACGATTGTCACCGGCACCCGGAACCCGAGCCCGATCGGCTCGCTGCCGATGAACTCGTGCGCGGATCCCGGCGGGGGCGTGGGCGGTGCCACGTGGTCGAACATCCCGTCGTTCTCGTCGTAGCAGAGAATGAAGGCCGTCTTGGCCCAGACGTCAGGGGTGGACGCGATCGCGTCGAGCTTCTGCGCGATGTATTCCGCTCCCGCCGCCGGGAAATAGCGCGGATGCTCTGACTGTGCCGTCGGCGCGACGAGCCAGGAGACCTGGGGCAGCCGGTCATTCCTGGCGTCGTCCTCGAAGGCGCCGGCCGGGCGGGCGAGCATGCCGCGCTGGCCGAGCGACGACGACGGCGCTGCCCTGAGATACTGCGTGAACCAGGCCAGTGCATTGTTGTCGTAATTGTCCACTTCCTGGTACACCTGCCAGCTCACGCCGGCCCGCTCCAGCCGTTCCGGATAGGTCGTCCAGGACAGTGTCTGCCCGTTGAACGTGGGCGCGTCACCAGTCACCGGGCCACCGGCCCGGCCCTGCGGATCGACCGTGCCGGTCCACATGTACAGCCGGTTCGGGTCGGTCGGACCCAGAACCGAGCAGTGATAGTTGTCGCAGATCGTGAATGTCTTTGCCAGCGCCCAGTGGAACGGGATGTCCGACTGGGCGAAATAGCCCATCGCGAGCTGGCCCTTGGCGGCAATCCACGCGTCCATCCGGCCGTGTGCCCAGGCCTCATGCTGCGTCCGCCAGCTGTGGTCGAGGTCGGGGGTCGCCTGGGCACTCGTGGTTTTCGTGTCGTAGTGGAAGGGCATCAGGTACCCCTGCGGATGCGACGGGTCCGGCTGCCTGAATACTGACCTGCCGTCCGGCAGCGTCATCGCGTCCGGGTCGGCGAAGCCGCGCACGCCGGGCATGGTGCCGAAGTAATGATCGAAGCTGCGGTTCTCCTGCATCAGGATCACGATGTGCTCAATATCGCCGAGGGCCGCCCGCCGCGGGGCGGCGAGGGTCGCGGCAACCGCCCTGGTCAGGCTGACCGGCAGGATCCCCCCGCAGATGGCGGCGCCGGTCAGGGCCGTCGCGCCGCCAAGCAGGCCACGCCGGGAAAGCGGCGCGCGGCCGGGCGCCGGCCTGGCGCCGGTCCCGATGGCGCCCGCGGTCGGCGCCGACTCGTCGGCAGCCGGGCCAGGGCGCGGCGCCGGCCTGGCGGAGCCTGGCCCGTCGCCGGCCGCCGGTCCGGGCGGCCGCCGGCGACGGCGGACTACCAGCACGCCGGCAGCGACGAGGACGAGCAGTCCGAGCAGCACGAGCCAGATGACCCGGCTGAGCTGGCGGCGGGCGGGCGGCGGCAGGCTGGTCAATTCCACCACCCGGCCGCTGCCGCTGTCGGCGACCCACACCCGGCCTGCCGTGGTCACGGCAATGCCTTCGGGAAAGGCCAGGCTCTGGCCCGGCAGCGGGCCTAGCTGCGCGGCGAAACTGCCATCGGAGTCAAAGACGGTTACCCAGCCGTAGTCGGGCTGGCTGACATAGATCCGGCCAGCCGGGCCGATCGCGAGGCCGGCCGGGTTGGAGAGAGCGCCATAGGCAGCCTGTGTCTTGCCGAATGCCCGCAGCGGCCGTCCGGACGACGAGAACTCGCGGATCTTGTTGCCGCGCGGAAAGCCCGCGGTCGGCACCCAGATGTCACCTGCCTGGCCGGCGGCGACGCCGTCGGGCCGCCGGACCGCAAAAGAGCCGAGATAGGTCCCGGCGGCGGAGTAGCTCTCGATCCTGCCGCTGCCCTGGTCGGCGACGAGCACGCGGCCCGAGCCGGTCACGGCGACGCCGACCGGCCTGCTCAGCTGACGGGCATGGCTGCCCGGCGGGGCAGCGACGGCCAGGACCGCGCCCGACGGCGAGAATTTGATCACTCGGTGGTGCCCGGTATCCGCTACCCAGACGTCGCCACCCGGATCCACGGCAATGCCTTGCGGCCGGTCGAGCGTCCCGCGGCCGCGGCCCGCAAACGCGGTGACGGTCGCGCCGGCCTGGCTGAACTCCGCCACCTTGCCGGTGGCCCGGTCCAGAACCCAGAGGGTGCCACCCCGCCCGACG
This sequence comes from Streptosporangiaceae bacterium, assembly GCA_035499215.1. Taxonomy (GTDB): domain Bacteria; phylum Actinomycetota; class Actinomycetes; order Streptosporangiales; family Streptosporangiaceae; genus DATJZH01. The sequence goes on from DATJZH010000121.1 coordinate 7,572, forward strand.
GCCACGCCAAACGGCTGCACCAGCCGATTGCTGCCTGCCCCGCCGATTGCCCGGGCGATCTGCGGCGCCGGCCGGGGCGCACGGGCAGCAGCGGCCGCGCTGGCCGGCGGCTGCGCGCCGGTACCCAGCACTGCCCCCGCCCGTACCGCCCCGGCCAGCACGGCCACTGCCAGCACGGCCACTGCCAGCACCGCCCTCCGCAGCCGTGCCGCCGACAGCGCCGGTCCCGCCCTCACGGCCGCGCCGTTGTCGGGCCCGGCTGGCCAGGCGACCCGGTGCCGGTGCCGGGCACCTGCCCGGCGGGGACCAGCGGCATGGACCGAAGGCGTGCCCCGCAGGCGTCGAAGAGCGCGTTCGCGATTGCTGGCGCCACCGCGACGATCGGCGTCTCGCCGCCGCCGGCCGATGGCTCGCCGGGCTGGTCAAGGAGCAGCACCTCGACGGACGGCAGATCACTGAGCCGGGGCACCCGGTACTGCGTCATCGACGCGTTGAGAATCTGTCCGTCGGCGAAGTC
>DATJZH010000122.1:0-11212 GCA_035499215.1 Streptosporangiaceae bacterium
GTAGCCAATATTCGCGGTCGTGCCGAGCAGGTAGCCGTCCGCGCCGAGCACGTCGGCGGCAGCCGCGGTCAGCGCCGGCCTGATCACGACCCTGACGCCCTCGATGTCCTCGTTGCGTGCTCCGGCCAGCACGGCCTCGAAGATGGTCTGCATGGCCGGGGACGGCGTGTGATGGACGATAAGCAGCTGCGGCATTGGCCCGCAGCATACCCGCGCCGGCCCCGGCGGCTGGTGCCCGGGCTCACCAATCCGCTCGGGCGGCCGGGCCGGAACATCTTCTCGATGGCGTCCAGGCCGCTAGCATTTTCAGTTTTGCCGATCCGTGCGCCAGGCATCCCGTTGAGCCAGGCGGTGGTCGCCACGAAGTCGGGGACCGGAGATTCTTGCCAGCCGCGGAGCTCAGGCGGCCGCGACCTGGGGGTCACCCCCTGGTCAGTCGCAGCGGCACGCTTATGCGATCTGGCGGGGAACACTAGGGTAAAAGCGTGAGCAACCTTCCCGAGCCGGCGGACAAGCGTTCGATGCGGGTTTCCGACGCAGAACGCGAGCGGGTAGCCGACGTGCTCCGGGACGCCGCCGGCCAAGGCCGGATCACCTTCGATGAGCTCGATGAGCGGCTCGGCTTGGCCTACGCGGCCAGGAGTTATGGCGACCTGGAGGTTGTCACCCGCGATCTGCCCGCTGCTGGTGCCCCCATTCCACCGGTGGCGTCGGCAGGAGGATTCCCGCCTGATCGCCTGGGCGGCAGTCCAGGGGTGAACTTCTCGCTGGCGATCATGAGCGGAGCCAGGCGCGCGGGCTCCTGGGTAGTGCCGCCCAGCTACGTCGCGTTCGCCATGATGGGGGGCGTGGAACTCGACCTGCGGCATGCGCGGTTCAGCGAGCCCGAGGTCACGATCCAGGCCTATGCGCTCATGGGCGGCATCGAGATCGTGGTGCCCGAGGACATCGAGGTCGATGTCGCCGGCATCGGGTTCATGGGCGGCTTCGACCACAGTGCCAGCGGCCCTGGCATTCCGGGTGCCCCGCGGCTGAAGGTAATTGGCTTCGCGATGATGGGCGCCGTCGAGGTCAAGCGGAAGCCCGCACAGAAGCCGGGCCAGCGGGAATCGAGGATGCTTGCCGAGGGCGAGCAGCCGCCGCGGGCGGAAAGCTGAAAGGGCCAGCAGCTGAGTGGCGATCTCGAACAGCGCCGCGAGGCTGAGCACCGACGCCCCGTCAGGCTGCTGACGTCGCTGCCGGGGGCAGTTGCCAGCAGGATCAGCGCGTGCCCGCGCCGCCTGGCCCGGCCCGCCAGGATCTCGGGGAGCAGAGGCTTACCGCGCGAGGTTAGCTCGGCCTGCGGCGCGCGCGCACGGGAGTGTAGGTGACCGGCAGTTCGTGCAGGCCGCGGATGACGAAACTGGGCTGCCGGCGGAGCCGGTCCGCAGGAGTGGCCAGGGCAAGGTCTGGCAGCCGACGGAAGAGGGTCTCGAGGGCGATGGTGCCTTCCATCCGGGCGAGCGTTGCGCCCGCGCAGTAGTGGGTGCCAGACCCGAATCCCAGATGCGGGTTGTCCGTCCGGCTGATGTCGAGCCGGTCGGGCTCGGTGAATCGGCCGGGGTCCCGGTGCGCGCCGGCGAGGGCGATCAGAACCGGCTCACCTGCCGGGATAGTCGTTCCGCCGAGCGCTACGGGTTCGGTGGCAAATCGCCACGCGGCCAGTTCCATCGGCCCGTCGTAGCGCAGGATCTCTGCCACCGCCGAGTCCAGCAGGCCGGGCCGGTCTCGCAGAAGCGCAAGCTGCCCCGGGTTAGCGGTCAAGGCGGCAATGCCGTTGCCGATGAGACCGACCGTGCCCTCATGGCCCGCGAGCAGCAGCAGGAAGACCATCGAGAGCAGCTCGGTCTGGCTGAGCCTGTTCCGCTCACCCGCCGCGATCAGCGTGCTGAGCAGATCATCGCCTGGGCAGCGCCGCCGAGCGGCGACGAGCGTGCGCAGGTAGCTACCCGGAACGGGCGACGAGGCCGGGCGCCCGCCGGCCCGCCCGGGTCCTGCGGCGACGGCGTTGGAGGTCCACTGCCGGAAATGGATCCGGTCTTCGGGAGCTATTCCCAGCACGTCACAGATGACGGTGATCGCCAGCGGATAAGCGAAGTCGGCGATGAGCTCAGCCGTGCCCCGTGCCTGGATGGCGTCGATCAGCGAATCGGTGATTTCCTGCACGCGCCCGCGCAGGCACTCCACCCGGCTCGCAGCAAAGGCGGCTGATATCAGCCCGCGCAACCGGGTGTGATCGGGCGGTTCCCTGGTCAGCAGGTGGACCCCCAAATCGGAGCTATCTTCCAGCCCGCGGCCACGATCGGCCTCCCGCCATTGCGGCACCGCCATCCGGGGATCCCTGCTCAGCCGGGGATCAGTCAGCGCAGCTCGGGCGGCGCCGTACCCGCAGACCAGCGAGCAAGGCAGGCCAGCACGGAGGCTGAGCCGGTTAACCGGCGCATCTTCGCGAAGCCGCGCATATGCCGGATACGGGTCGGCATCAGATCGCAGCCCGAGGAGTTTCATCTTCAAGTTCATCCGTAGACCCACCGTCTCTCCGGCATCCAGGCTCTCACCGTCAGCAGCCAGCAGGGATCCTCCAGCGGCAAAGGGGCAGCGGCGCCGGTAAGAAGTGCGCGGCAATCGGCTGCGTAGCATTGCTCGGCGGCGAGTACGCACGTGCCACATTCCGGCCGGCCGCCGTGGTTCCCGGCCCGGCAGCACCGGTACCGGCCGGTTGACCGCCGCGGCTACCCAGAACGCGGGCTGCCGTATTCGGGGACAAGCAGCCGAAGGACAGCCGGCCCTGGAAAGGCGACTCAGGTGGGGCTGGCCTGTGTGGACGGCGGCGGGCTGATGGGCGTGGACGGCGGCGGGCTGGCGGGCGTGGACGGCGGCGGGCTGATGGGCGTGGACGGCGGCGGGCTGATGACTTGAAAGCATTGTGCAACCGAGCCGGGAGATGCCCGACTGATGGCGGCAACGGTGGCCGGGCCGACTACCCCGTTCGAAGCTAGCCCCGCGCAGGCTTGGAACGCCTTCACCGCAGCTTGGGTGAACAGGCCGAAATTTCCGTCTGCTGGATCTTTGTAAAAGCCGAGGTACCGAAGTCGCTGCTGCAGTTCAGTCACGTCTTGGCCTGCAGAGTGAAGAGAAAGCACTCGATCGCCAAGTGTGCACTTGCTCGTATCGGTGCTGCAGCTTTGCGGGTTCTTTGGCCGGACAGCTGGATTCGACGAGGTCGAAGGGCGCTGAATTCCGGAATTTGCATTCGTGGTGGTCGGCCCTCCGTGCCCTCCCACGAGGACTATGACCGTCACCGTTGCAAGTACCAGAACAGCGGCGAACGCAGCACCGACTTTGGCGCGAAGGCGGTGTCCAGCGCCTGGCGGGATCCGCGATGGCTCTGGCTCCCCCCGCCGGGCGTCCGCCGCGTCGGCCGCGCTTGCAGCGATGGCACCGATATCGCGCCCGGCGGGAGGCGTTGCGGTCGGCGAGGTCCGGGTGGCTGGAATCGCGATCTCGGTCGCCGGCCTGTCCGGCGGCTGGCTGTGCGGACCTGAGCCGGCCGGGCGCAGGCCGAGCGCCGCGCGGAGCGCGGCGGCAAATTCACCACAGCTGTGGTAGCGATCCTGCGGCGGCTTGGCCAGCGCTCTGCTCATAACCTCGTCGCCGCTCGCAGGCAGGTCCGGTCGGCGGCTGCTCAGCGGCGGCGGTGGCTGCGACAGCTGGGCGTAGATCACCGCTGCGCTCTGCTCGCTACGGAACGGCGGAACGGCGGTCAGCAGTTCGAAGGCTGCGCACGCAAGGCCGTACTGATCGGTCCGGCCATCCACGCTGCGGCCCTCGATCTGCTCGGGCGCGACGTAATCGAGTGTGCCGAGGAACTGCCCGCTGCCGGTGAGCCCGCTGGCCGCAAGCGACGTCTTGCTGAGCCCGAAGTCCGATAGGTACACGTGGTCAGGCCGGTCAAGCTCGGCGCTCGCGTCGAGCAGCATGTTGCTTGGCTTCACGTCGCGGTGCACCAGCCCGCGCGCGTGTGCCTGGTCGAGCGCCGAAGCCACCTGCGAGATGATCTCCGTGGCGCGGCCGGCGGGCAGCGGGCCCTCCCGGTCGAGCAGCGAGCGCACGTCGCCGCCGCGGACAAAGCGCATGGCGATGAAAAGGAAGCCCTGGGCCTCGCCCGCATCGAAGACCGGGATGATGTGCGGGTCGTCGACAGCTGCCGCGGCCCGCGACTCCCGCATGAAGCGGCGCCGGAAGGCGTCATCAGCAGCAAGCGCCGGGGCCAGGATCTTCAGCGCGACCTGGCGGTCCAGCCGGGCATCGTAGGCACGGAAAACGACGGCCATGCCACCGACGCCGATCTGCTCCTCGAGCCGGTAACCTGCGATCAGCGAGCCGGCTGCGAATCCGCCGGGTGGTGCAGGCGTCTGGTCGCTCACTGCTCCCCCAGCGCTTTCCCGCCGTCCGGAGCCCGTCCGGGCTCATCGCCACGGTGCCGGCCAGTTGCGGAATCGCGGGAAGGTCCGGTGATCATCCGGCCACGGCCGCAACTTCATGCCAGGTCGCCACCTCGACCGTAGCTCCCGCCAGCGACACCCGCCAGATCGCAACTAGCCTGCACCGCGGGAGAACTCGAACCGCGGGCAGCCGAGCTGCACACGGCGGCAGGGCCCCGAAGGGCTGCGGGCACGGCGCAAGGTCTCCCAGGCCAGGCATAGAGACGAGCATGGTCCCCGGTCCGGGGGTGCTCCGGTGCATTATGTGGCCTATGACGTTGCTCGCGGGTGACAGCCCGCAGACAGTGCTGATCTGATCGGCGGAGACGGGGACTGATGAGCCTCAACGGACGCGTCGCCCTGGTCACCGGGGCGGCCAGGGGAATCGGGGCGGAAATCGCCAGGGCGCTGGCGGCGGCCGGGGCCGCGGTCGGGGTTGCCGACCTGGACGAGGCGGCTGCCGCCCTCGTGGCGGGCGGCATCACCGAGGGTGCCGCGGTGGCCGTGCCTGTCGATGTGTCAGACACGGCGGCTGTCGCAGCCGCGGTCGCGCGGGTCTGCACGGAGCTGGGGCCACCGGACATCGTGGTGAATAACGCCGGGATCGACCGCATCCAGCGCTTCGCCGACAGCGACGAGGAGACCTGGCGGCGGCTGATCGGAGTCAATCTGGTGGGGCCGATCGCGGTGTGCCATGCCACCATCGGCGGGATGGCCGACCGGGGCTGGGGACGCGTCATCAACATCAGCTCGGATGCCGGGAAGGTGGGTTCAGGCGGCGAAGTGGTGTACTCGGCGACGAAGGGCGGCGTGATCGCCTTCAGCAAGGCCCTGGCCCGGGAGACCGCCTCGGCCGGCGTCACCGTCAACTGCGTGTGCCCGGGGCCGACCGACACGGCGCTGCTTGACCAGGTCGCTGAATACGACCAGCGGCTGTATGACTCGCTCGCTCGCGCGATTCCGCTGCGGCGCATCGGCCGCCCCCAGGACATCGCGCCACTGGTGGTCTTCCTGGCGGGCGACGGGGCCGGCTACATCACCGGGCAGGCGCTGTCGGTCAGCGGCGGCCTGACGATGTGCTGACCAGATGACGGCCGAGGCTGGCACCCCGCGGGCGCTCACCGCGCTGCCCGACCAGGACCCGGGCCTTGACGGCGTCCGTTCGGCGCAGGCCCGGGCTCTCCGGCGAGCACACCGGCGGGATACTGCGCGTGCTGCGCATCGAGGCCGGCGATGACGGGCCGTAGGCTGCTGCCCGGTGCAGCCGACGCGAGGGACAGATATGAAAATTGACGCGTATTTCCCGGAAGGCGTGCGGCTCTCAGCGGCCGGGGCAGCGGCGCGGGACGTCGAGCGGGCCCACTTCGCCGCGATGTGGGTCACCGAGACCAGGCACAATCCGTTTCTCACCTGCGGTGCGGCCCTGGCGGCCACGGAGGGCATCGGGGTCGGCTCGGGGATCGCCGTAGCCTTCCCCCGTAGCCCCATGGTCACCGCCCAGGCGGCATGGGACCTCGCCGAGGCCGGCGGCGGCAGGTTCGTGCTCGGGCTGGGTACGCAGGTCAAGGCCCACATCCGACGCAGGTTCGCTACGGCATTCGACCGGCCGGTGCAGCGCATGCGGGAGTACGTGCACGCGGTGCGGGCCATTTTCGGCGCCTTCCAGGGGGACGGGAGCCTGCGCTTCGCCGGCGACTTCTACGACTTCTCGCTGCTGACCGACTTCTTCAATCCGGGGCCGATCAGCCACCCGGAGATACCAGTGTGGGTCGCCGCGGTGGGCCCCGCAATGCTGCGGATGGCGGGGGAGTGCTGCGACGGCGTGTTCCTGCAGCCGCTGAACTCCGCCGAGTACCTGCGGGCAACGGTGCTGCCGATGGTGACGGCGGGGGCCAGCGCTGCCGGGCGCAATCGCGTGGACGTCACCTTGTGCTGCCCGGTGTTCGTCGCCGTCGGGGACTCGCCGGAGGAGATCGAGCTGCAGCGGGCGGGCATCCGCCGGCAGATCGCGTTCTACGGTTCCACCCGCACCTATCGGCCCGTGTTCGCCGCGCACGGCTGGGGCGGCGTCTGCGACGAGTTCCACGGCCTGCTCGCCCGCGGTGACACCGAAACGATGACGTCGCTGGTTACCGACGAGATGCTGGACGTCTACAGCGTGGCCGCGACGTGGGACACGCTGGCGGCTGCGCTGACCAGCCGGTACGGCGGGCTGGCGGACCGCGTCGCGCCCTACGGCGTTGACCTGGGCTCCGCGCAGAGCCGCGAGAGGTGGCGGGGCGCCGTCGCGGGCCTAGCCTGACCAGTGCTGGACGATCCCTGACTGCGGCTGCGGGATATCGCCACAGCGCGAAATTGCCCGGCCTCGGCGGGGTCCATGCCGCCTGGCGCGATGCCCGGCGGCAGGCCGGCGACGGCCCGGTCACGAAAGCCGTCCTGACGGCCTGAGCTCAGCCTGGGGTCCGCATATCATGCAGGGGAGTGGTCGCCCTGCCGTAAGGAGGGGGCTGGGTGCCAGCGGCGGCTGAGAGCCCGTGCGGCGCCTGCGGCGATCGTTGTGGCCAGTGCCCGTCCGGCGGCAATGAGCAGGCAGGAGATCCTCTGCTCCGGCGCCGGCCGGGTTGCCGGAGTGTTCCTGTCCTAGATCGACTACGGGTAGAGCAGGTCCGAAGATGCGGGCGACGGGATTGACGTGGGACGCCCCGTTAGGCTGGAGGGATTTCCGGTTCAGCAGCGATCGGCCCGAGCACACGATACCGATGCAGCCGACGGAGCGGCGCAGCGGGAACCCGCTCGACGCGTCCCGCAGATGACCGACCTCGCCCGCATCGAGCCAGGGGACCGGGTGGTAATTACCGGTGCCTCGGGGTTCATCGGGTCCGCCGTTGCCAGGGCGGTGCAAGCGCGGGGCGCAGAGATCGTCGCCGTGGTCGCGCCGGATGCCGACGACCGCAACCTGGAGGGCATCGACGCGGAGCGGGCCGTAGCGGACATCCGGGACGCAGCTGCCGTCCGCGCCGCATGCAAAGGAGCCCGCTTCGCGTTCCACCTGGCGGCGATCTACCGCTTCTGGGCGCGAGACCCGCGGATCTTCCACGACGTCAATGTCGGCGGGACGCTCAATGTGCTCGAGGCCGTCCAAGCCGCCGGATGCGAGCGGCTGGTATTCACCTCGACCGTCGGCGTCCTCGGGCTGAGGAGGACCAAGCAAGGCAAGCCGGCCGACGAGACGTCCTGCACTGACATCTCGCATCTGTTCGGCCACTACAAGAGGACCAAGTTCATCGCCGAGCATGAGGTGCTCAGAGCTGCTGCCGAGGGTCTGGACGTCTGCATCGTCCTGCCAACCTTTCCGCTGGGGCCTGGCGACTTGGGCCCGACACCGACAGGCAAGCTCGTGCTCGACTTCCTCAACGGCAAAATGCCCGCGTTCGTGGATACTGCAATGAATGTCACCCACGTCGACGACCTGGCGCTTGGTCATCTTGCCGCCCTCGAACGCGGCCGCAGAGGCCGGAGCTACATACTGGGCGGGGAAAACCTGTCGATGCGGGCGATTCTGCAGACCCTGGCCAGTTATTCTGGCCTGCCCATGCCGCGACTCCAGATCCCGCCAGGCCTGGTCCTCACGGCGGGCGTGACCTCACATCTCCTTGAAGGCCGGCTGCTGCGGCGGGAGCCCCGGGTGCCGCTCGAAGCAGCGCGCATGTCGACCACAAGAATGATCTTCAGCGACGAGCGGGCTCGCACGGAGATCGGCCACGCCTCGCGACCAGCCCGCGAGGCGATTGCGGAATCTGCTCGCTGGTTCGCCGACAACGGCTACGTGTCAGCGGATCGGCGTGCCGCTATCAGATGGCAGAAGCAGGGCGTGGGCTGATCGGCTGTCGTCCGCCAGGGTGACGGGATTGTGCCGCGGGAGTCCCCCCAGCCGGGAACTGCGCGTCCCGGTCAGGCCGGCCGGATGTTGGCGTTGATGTGGAACACGTTGTCCGGATCGTACTCGGCCTTGATGCTGGCCAGCCGCGCGTACTTGGCCGTGCCATAGCTTCCGCGGACCCGGTCATGCTGGTAGTCGACCGTGCCGTTGACGTAGCCGTCACCGCTGCCGATTGAGTGCGGGCGCAGTGCCTCCCAGAGGCCGCGGACCCAGCCGCGATCTGCGGCGAGCAGATCGGCGTCGGCCGCGAAGCCGATGATGAAGGTGCCGTACCGGGGCGAACGCCCGCCGCTGAACGCTGTCTCGTCGTCGCCGACCCGGCTGTAGGCGCCATCGAGCCGGTAGAACAGCAGCGCCGACATGGGCGAGTTCTTGGCCGGGACGCGGTCGGTGACCACCTCGATCACCGCATCGGACAGGTCCTCGATGTAGGTGCCCTTCTCGTAGCCGTAGAAGCCCCAGGCAAGGCCCTCGTCGAGCAGCCTCTGCAGCTGGACGTAGGGCATCGGGGTGACCATGTCAAACAGCGGCGGGACACTCTGGCGGATCTGGGTGACGAGCCGGGCGTGCTCCTGCGCCGATCCGAATCCGGTCAGCAGCAGCGCGTATCCGGGCGCGAAGTGATGCTGTTCGGGGACGAACGGCGCCGGCGGCGCGTTCAGGCCGCCGATCACGGCATTGATGCCCGACGGCATCGCCGCGACGATCTCGCGGGCCAGCCGCAACGCCTCCGGACCCTGGTCGAGGCGCCAGAAGAACAGCCCGAACTGCACCATCGGATCGACCTCGTGCAGCCGGAACTCGAAGGAGGTCACGACGCCGAAGTTGCCGCCGCCCCCGCGGATCGCCCAGAACAGGTCGGGGTGCTCGTCCTCTGCCGCCCGCAGCAGCCGCCCGTCTGCGGTGACAATCTCGGCGGAGACCAGGTTGTCGATGCTCAGCCCGAACTTGCGAGTCAGCCAGCCCATCCCGCCGCCCAGGGTGAGGCCACCGACGCCGGTGTGACTGACCAGCCCCGCGGGCACGGCAAGCCCGTGGGCCTGGGCAGCCTCGTCCAAGTCCGCCAGCAGCGCGCCGCCGCCGACCTGTGCCCGTCGGAGCGCGGGGTCGACCGTGACCGCGTTCAGCAGGCTCAGGTCGGCCATCAGGCCGCCATCGCAGACGGCCGTGCCCGCGGTGTTGTGCGCGCCACCGCGTACGGATATCTCCAGCTGGTGCTCGCGCGCGAAGCCGATCGCCGCGACTACGTCGGCACGCGAGGCGCAGCGGGCGATCACCGCCGGACGCCGGTCGATCTCCGCGTTGAACACCCGGCGCCCGGCATCGAAGTCTGCGTCGCCCGGCCCGATGACCGGCCCGTCCATCATCGCGCGAAGCTGCTCGATACCTCCGCTGACTGCCTGCGTCATAACCCCTCCCCCTGTCACAGCCGTCCCCGTGACGTCGCTCACACCGGAGCGGCGTAGGAGGTATGATACGCGGTGAGGGATTTGTCTGGTATCGCCACCCCCGGGCGGCACTGGGCCAGCCCCGGCCGGCGCGGACTCAGGAACACCGCCCGTTGCAACCCAGCCGCACCCGGCGCCGATGAGGAACTGCCTGGGCCGGGGTGCGCCCGGGCCTTCTGCTCGCGGCCCGGGTGCCCCTCGCGCCGCTGGTACGGGTCGGCGCGGCTAGTTCACTGCAGGGCGAGAGCGGCGTTGAGCGCGTCGAGAGCCGAGCTCTGACGGCTGGCATCCGCCCGATCGAAAGGCCCCGCCCAGTGCAGTCCGAATTCGCTGCCCGAGTTCTTGTCGTTCTCCCAGATCGAGCGGGCGTTGCGGAGAATGAACGCGCTATAGGCCGGGCGGCGGCTTTGCAGGGTAAAGTCATAGAGATAGCGGACGAAGATCCCCTTGAACTGAGACGCGTCTCCGTTGCAGCCCGCGGTGGTCCGTTCGCAGGGCTCGGTGAGGATGCCCGGCGTGCTGGCCGACTGCGGACTTGTCAGATGAAGCAGCGCGGCGTCGGCGATCGACTCGCCGTGCGTCAGGTAGGCGCGGTTTCCGGTGATCTCGTACATGGCGGCAAGCCCGCCGAGGATCACGCCCTGGTTATAGGTCCAGGTGATGCCGCCATTGTTCGCGCAGGCAGGCGTCAGCCCGTCATTGACGAGGCCGCTGGCGTTGATGAGGCCGCTCGCGCGGAACCACTCCCATTCCCGCAGCGCCCACGCGCGGTAGCTGCCGGTGCCATGGTCGCCGGGCGTGCGCTGATGGAGGAGGGCCGCAAGCGTGAGGAACAACTCGTTGGGGATCGCATTCTTGTAGTTCCTCGCCTCGGTCCACCAGAGGCCGCCGCGGCACGTGTCGTCCCAGCCAGCCGTGTTGTGGGTGAAGATGTCCCGGGCCGTCTCAAGGTAGCGGCTCTCGCCTGTCATGTCGTACGCCGCGACCCAGGCCAGCGCCCACCAGCCGTTATCGTCGTAGGCGCTGTCGATGAAACCCGGATGCTGGTGCTGGGCGGCCGCGAACGTGTGCCCGATGACCCCCCGATAGGTGTGGTCCCCGGTCCGATGCGTGTACCTGATTACCGCAGTGAGCGCGTTGGCGGCGTTCCACCAGCCGGTGGTCCGCCACAGGCCGGTCGCCGGGTCATACCATCGCTGCAGCGCCCTGACCCCGGCCGCCGCGTACGCGCGGTAGTCGGCTGCCGAGGGCTCCGCGGGCCGCGCTAACGAGGACGGTCGCGGCGGTGCGGCGGCTCCGGC